>NZ_JBQENM010000008.1:52813-340775 GCF_052044795.1 Ensifer sp. 22521 | reverse complement strand
CGCCAGCCTTGCTGGTTCCCGACAATGCCAAGGTAGCGATCATCAAGGCCTGCCACTTCGATCCCCAGGTCAACCGGACGTATTGCGGGATGGCAGCCCATTATGGCAGCGCCGTCTTGCCAACGCGGCCGCGACGCCCGCGTGACAAAGCGAAAGTGGAAGCTGCGGTTCGTATCGTCGAACGCTGGCTATTGGGCCGGCTGCGCCATCGCATCTTCTATAGCTTGGCCGAGGTCAATGCGGCGATCGGCGAATTGCTTCATGATCTCAATGACAAACGAGTCCTGCGCCGCGTTGGCGTCACGCGCCGTCAACTGTTCGAAGAGCTTGATCGTCCGGTTTTGCGACCACTGCCTGTCGAACGCTATGTCTTTGCCGAATGGCGTATACGACGTGCCGGGCTGGATTATCACGTCGAGATCGAGCGGCACTATTATTCCGTTCCCTATCGCTTCGCCCGCGAGCAGGTTGAGGCTCGTATCACCGCCAATACGATCGAGATCTTCCACAAGGGCGAGCGTATTGCCGCCCATCGCCGCTCCAGCGGCAACGGGAAGCACACGACGATCCCCGATCATATGCCCTCGGCGCATCGCCGTTTTGCCGACTGGACGATCGAACGCATTCAACGCGAAGCCTCCGCCATGGGACCGGATGTCGCGCTGTTGTGCGAGCGCATCCTTGCCGACAGGCCACATCCCGAGCAGGGCTTTCGAGCTTGCCTCGGGATCATCCGCCTCAGCAAGAGCTTTGGCCGCGACAGGGTCAATGCCGCTTGCGGGCGGGCGCTGGAGATCGGGGCCCGGACCTATGGCTCGGTGCGCTCCATCCTCGACAATCACCTTGACCGAACGGCTGCCTCAAATGGAGCGGCGTCGCATGAACCGATCCATCACGCCAACATCCGCGGCCCCCGCTATTACCACTAAGGAGAACGAAAGATGCTTGCTCATCCAACACTAGATAAATTGAATGCCATGGGCCTGTCCGGCATGGCAAAGGCCTTTGGCGAACTCGTTGCCAACGGCGAAGCCGAACATCTCTCGCACGCCGAATGGCTCGGACTGCTGCTCGAACGGGAATGGAGCTCCCGTTACGATCGCAAGCTTGCGGCACGTCTCAGGTTTGCCAAGCTTCGCCACCAGGCGACCCCGGAAGATGTCGATTATCGCGCCGAACGCAGCCTCGACCGTGCTCTCTTCATGAAACTGCTCGGTGGCGACTGGATCAACGCTCATGACAATCTGGCCATTTGCGGACCCTCGGGTGTCGGAAAGAGTTGGTTGGCTTGCGCTCTCGGTCACAAGGCTTGCCGAGACGATCGCTCAGTTCTCTATCAGCGTGTCCCAAGGCTGTTTGCCCAGCTTGCGCTCGCGCGTGGTGACGGCCGGTATGCCCGGCTGCAACGGACCTTGGGCCACGTTCAGCTCCTGATACTGGATGATTGGGGGCTCGAACCGCTCAATGAACAGGCCCGTCACGATTTGCTGGAAATCCTCGAAGATCGCTACGGCCGTCGGTCGACGATCATTACCAGCCAACTTCCCGTATCCGCCTGGCACGGTGTCATCGGCGACCCAACCTATGCCGATGCCATACTCGACAGGTTGGTCCACAATGCCCACCGCATCGAATTGAGCGGCGATAGTCTGCGCCGAAACCTACCCCGCAAAGCTTGACACCTAGCCTAATTGAACTGACAACAATCATCGCCCGCAGACCTCCCTAGACAGGGGGCGAGATCATCCCGGAAACTGGGAGCGCAATCATCTCGGAACGAAGGGGCGGCTTCATCGGAATCGGCACAAGCGGTGTAAGAACCAGCCGATTTCCGTCGGGTGATCGTTCGTCACCGGCTTGTGGGCGTAGCTGCCAAGGCTGGCCTTGTCGAAGACCTGATCGGCGGAGCGGTAGACCTTCACAGACTGCATTTCCGGCTTGCCGACCTCACGGCCAGTATAAAGCTGGATGCCAGTACGAGCGGTGCGGACGTCCGCAACTAGGTAGCCGTCGGCGGTCCGTCGCGTGCCCGCGATCGGCGCAGTGTCTGTGAATTTCATGAGTAGTACCTCAGAAGAAAAACGATCTGCGGCGATGGCGGTCCGACACACCGTCAACGAAAGCAGCGAGATCAGACCATGGTCCGATACTAAAATTTCAGCGCTGGGCTAGGTTTTGGACCCGCACAACAGTCGAAGGAGTTTTGTCGTGACAAAGGTTCTGGTTGCCGCGATGGCGCTGGTAATGGTTGGTTTCTGGGGTTCTGTCGGCGTTCTTATTTACTCGCTGCTTGCGTCTTAGTTAGTAGCGGAGCCGTCGTCTCTCCCCTATAGTTCCTCCCGGCAATGGAGGTTGCCTACGGAGGATTGTATGAGCGACACCACGTTTGGGTTTCTGTTGGCGGCCGAGTTGTCGGCCTTACTCTGGGCCGCAATTTTCATGGTGATATTCTCGGCCTCTTGATGAGCCTATCGGGTTCATCGCTCCTGAATTGACTGTGCGACTGCTGCGGCCGCAAGCTCGTCCTCGGAGGGCTCCTGCTCGCTCAGCTTGCCATGTTCCTCGATCGCCGCGTCCAGGCCGGGTAGCGACCCATCTTCGACGAGCGCATTGACCAGAGCGTCGGACACAGCCTCACGAGGGATAATTTCCTGTCCCGGCGAAGTGCCCACCAACTGGCGCGCGGCGTCGGCCTTCGTCTTGAAGACGTCAGCCTTTTCCTTCTCCGACATGCCCCAGAGCGGTGCCCACTCGTAGTAGATACCCGGGTCGCGCGAGCCGGTCCCGCTGCGGATGATGCACTCGTCGAGGCGCATCATTGCCGGTGTCATCTCGACCTCCTGCATGGCCTGCAGGTGATCGTAGTAGTTGCGCAGGTCGCTTTCACCAGTGGCGTTCATGCCGGCAGGCGATTGGCCGAGCAAGCGGGTTGCCGGGATGTCGGCCGCGCCTGATACCAGCTGCATGAACGACATAAGCACGTCTGGCAGCGTGGCGAAGCTCGCCGTCTTCTGTTCGAACTCCTCTTCCTTGTCGAGGAGGAGGTCGCCGTTGATGCCTTTGGCCGTGACCGCCAGTGTGTAGCGTTCAAGGATCTTGGCGCGGTACCGCTCATCCCCCACGTTCTGCATGAAGTCGGGGATGCGGATGACATTGACCTTGGCCTCGAAAACGAGGCTAGCAATGTTCGCCGCGGTCCCGTCTGCCTGCTTGATGGCCTCGACGACCGACAGAAGGACGCTATCACCCCAGCCAGGGAAAGCAGTGGTGATAATCTCTTCGTCCGGCTGCGCGGCACCATTGAAGATGACCAGGCGCGACGGATGAATATCGACCTGCCGGCCGCCGGACGAGCTCACCTGATAGAGCATTGGCTTGCCATACCATTCGGAGGCCGGATCGCGGTCGATCTCGCCGGCTGTCAGGCTACGCCGCGACATGACTGTGAGGTACTTCAGCCCGCCTTTGCCAACACGCTCCACGTCGAGTGGCTCGGTCAGGTTCTGGTCACCGGTACCGATGACAACGGCCGCGCCGCCCCAGAGCCGAGCCTTGATCTTGGCTTCGAGGATCTTGCCCTTGACGTTGAGGCGCTTCTCCTCGGCCTCGATAAGCTCGATCTGCTGCTTCTTCGCCTGCCAATCACGCCAGGCGCGCACGCTGTCGAATGCCGGGATGTCGACGATCTTCCGCGGTAGCCATGCGCCACGGTAGGCGTTGAGCAACTCCTCGTCCGAAAGCATCGGCATCGAGTAGAAGGTCGACGCCGCCTTATCTCGGCTGGTGCCGATGTTCGCAACCATGTTCGTCAGGCTGTCGCGGACGAAAGCGATGATGTGAGCGGTTACGTGACAGCAGGTACCAGAACTGCTTTGCACTGAAGTGCGTGAGCTCGTCGAAGCAGATCAGCGGGATCTGCGAGCCCTGCCAGTTCGATACCGTCTTGTCGTGCTCGAGGTGGGCAAAGCTGACGGACGCCCCAGATGGGAACGTCCACGATAGGTCCGGCGCCACCTTCGGCTTTGCGTTCAAGCTGGGATAGAGCTTCTCGCTCTCGTCCCAGAGGCCGCCCTCGTTTCGTACCTGCACCAGCGTGCGCCGAAAGAACACGGCGCCGAACTGTGGGTTCGCGACATGGCGCAGCGGCTCCATGAGCAGAGCCCATGTCTTGCCGCCACCTGCCGACCCGCCGTAGATGGCAATATCCGCCGGCGAGCCAAGGAATTGTGTCTGCGGGCCAGCCTGCGGCCGGATGATTGTCTGGGCGCCCTGCCCTTGCTCAACCCCTGCCATTATCGGGCAACTGGAAGATCGTCACCGGAGAGACCGGCGTCGGAAGATCCTTGCCGTCCTTGCCTGTGATCTCGCGTCGGTTCGTATAGGCGCCGCCGACTTCTTCCGCCGCCTGCTTCAGCAACGATGATGCTAGCACCATGTTGCCCTGGGTTTCTGCCTTGTCTGCCATGCGCTGAAGAGCGCGGAGACGAACGGCGCGATGGCTGATCGCGATCGAGGCGGTGTCCTCAAGGAAGGTCTTGCGGGTCTCTTCGAAGAGCATACGAAACCGCTGCGAGAGCTTCTGCCCTGCGCGCTTGGTCGGATCGTAGGCCTCTACCGCCTGCGAACTGATGACGACGTCAAACTCGGCCTTGACTGCCTTCGCTACGACAGCTGGACTGTCGAAACACGCGAGAGCCTGCACTACGTACGTCTTTACCTGGTCGGAGTACTTTGGATTGGCCATTGAACTGTAAAGGCTCCATCAAGGCTCGCATAGGAGGCACCTTTGGAAGACGCAGAGATCGAACGACGCGCCAAACAACTCTGGACCAAAGAAAACCCAGGGCGGCCATGGCTGCCCGTCGCGCAGCGTGTCGAGCTAGGGCAGGATTTGTCGGCTGGCGCGTCAGAGGAGGACAGGAAGCGCTACATGGAGCGGGTTCGTAACGGCGAGTAGTTCAAGCCACCCTAAGCTGGCAGGTGCCGCATGCATGCGCGATCTGCACTCTGGCGATCTCGGGTTTCTGGTTGGCCGCATCGACCATGGCGCGGACGCCAGCGGCATCTGCCCCGTAGCGTCTGACCACACCGACGAATTCCTCGACATCGTGTCCACGGATGACGAACACCGGGCGGCCAGTCGAGCGGCTGAACTTGGGCGCGCCGAAAGCATCGACGTCCTGGGCGGCGTGATAGAGCTCGTGCTCGACCAGCGCCATGAACTCCCCCACACTCTCGGCAGTAGTTAGCGTCCAGCGTGATGATGAAATCCGGGACGTGGCCGAACCACAGCTTGACCTGCATCTCTGCCCGAGCGCGTGACCACTTGCCCATCGTGCCCTGCGGCGATCCTGTCTCGCACTGGCCGATTACGCGGCGGCCCTTCTTGCTGTTGCCGACTGTGGTCCAGAGGAAGCCAATGTCGGCGAAGCGTAGGTGCGCATGGTCTGGATTGTGGACCGGTGAGCCCGCATCGATGAAGGTCTCGCGCACCCAATCAGGCATATCCGCGGCGGGGGCAAAGGCTGGCGAACTAATGTCGTCGAACATCGACGCTGGCGGTTGTGGGCGCATCAATCACCACTTGCCTCAGCGCTACCGCTGAGCAAACTTGTTTTGCCTGGTGCTATAGCACTGATGCAGCAACCGTGGAGGAGAATGAAATGTGGCTTGAACTTACCAGCGAAGACGGACAACCGATATTCGTCAATATGGACAACGCCACGGACTTCTATGACGGCATGGGGGATGCCCACAGAGCCATTATTCAACTCGCTATCGACGGCGGCCGCGTCGTGTACGTCAAGGAACGAGCCCGCGACATCATGAATATGATTGTAGAGGAACAGCGTCGTCTTGCGGGCCTGCCCCAAACTGTACGCTGATGTCGCAACCTCTACCCTCTCCTGAGGGCACAAGTTGAGACATCGGGGAAGCATTCTGAATGCCTGGAACAACGAAACGGCGGGATAAACTCCGAGAGATTTGTGAGCGTCTTCTCGCCGGAGGACGGCTCCACAAAATCCTCATTGTGATCGGCATGTTATCATTAGGGCCTGGGGCGCTTTATGGGGTTATCCATGCGCTCGTTACCGGCGAGGCCCGCAGGCGTGGGGCCGTCACATTGACCGCCAACGAAGACCCTTTCGAATTCTACGCCCTGATGCTGGTTGGTGGCGTGGGCGCTACCCTTGGTACCCTTGTGGCTGCTGGCTTACTGGTAGTGGTGCTGAAAGGGCGCGCGTCACGAACCGGTTCGTCGTCAGGGCCAAAACAACAGGACTGACGCGGCGATAAAGACAAGCGAAAGCAACGCAAATCCTATTCTGTTTTCGCCGGCCGATACCTTCCACCGGTTTGTTTCAGGATCTCGTAGTTCCCACTTAATCACGATAAAGGCTGCGAGAAGGAGCAGGATCCCAAACAGATACCCCCTCACCAAGCGTGTTCCTCCGCCAACGGTCCTTGGTGTATCTCTACCCTGACGGGATCACGACTACCATGCAGAAGTTGGGCCATAGGTCCGGCTCCCTATTCAGGCATGCGGGATCACCGCCGGGCGCGCCTCTGGTTGCCGTGATATAATTTGCAAGTCGTCGCATGTATGCGTCTATGAGGAGCCGAGCATGAGCCGTAATACCGCCCTGGGAATCCTTGCTGCTGCTGTGTTGATTGTCCTCGCGATCCTCTTCCTCATGCCATGGAAGGACGGGAGCGCGGAAAGGGCAACACCGCCCACTACCACGGCTGAGCCAACGACATCTCAACCGTCGACTACCCAACCCTCAACTACGACGCCCGCTCAATAGAGCCCATAAGCGCCTTCAACCCAGTAGATCTATGGGCTTCGGCTTTCGCGGCGAAGGCGCCCACCCTGCGTCATAGACGGCGGTCCTTGTGTGGTCGCGATTTCCAGGGGCACAACTTGCATTTGTTGCGACGTTGAGTGAACGTTCTGCCTGGGGGAAATCTCGAGGGGCAACTGTGAAAAACACGTTGACTGCTACATTACTAATAGCTGGGGCGCTCTCGCTTTGTAGCGCGAACGCGATCGCCGCGAAGAACGGCATTTTTGTCTATGGCTGCACTTCTGACGGGAAACCCGCGCGCATGCGCGTGGTTGCTCCACTCAAGGACAAGGGCGCCGTCGAGGCAGGATTTCGCAACATGATACGGCAGAAAACCTCAGATTGGTTTCTTGCACAGAAGAAGACTATCGTCCTGACAGAATTCGAGCAAGCCCTCGAAGTCATGATGCAATCAAGCGGCGGTAAGCTCCCAACGCAAAACCCTTCTGCTGTTGCGAGATCTGTTGAGATTGGCAAGCGCGCAGCCTCCCTGAAACTCTATTGCGGCACCTAACATGGTGCTGGAAGCGACCGAAGTTTCCGCGCTCCCCGCTTCTCCGGGAGACGGGCGAGGCTCTCTGGCGCCGTAACTCGTTGCGGAGACAGGATTCGAACCTGCGACCTCGTGGTTATGAGCCACGCGAGCTACCGGGCTGCTCTACTCCGACTTGACCGGAATTACCTCAGTTGGGGCAGCTTTTGTGCGCTTGAAATAGCTACGAACAGCGAACAAGTTGCGGCAGCCATCTGCCTCACCACCTGTGATCCCGCGCGGCGCTCCGGCGAGCGTGGTATAATCCCAACTTGCTACAGAGCTTCGAACTTTGTTGACCAGTCAGGCCGTCTGGCGGGAAGAGCCCACGTGACGACGTCGCTCTCGTATGTGCAAATTGGTACCGGCCATGTTGGGTCGAAAGAACTTCCATGAACCTGATCATCGCTCTTCAGCAGGGCTGCCGGTCAGTATTCTACTGCTCACGATCTTCGGTATATCGGCCTATCTATGGGTCGAGGGATCTTTACTCGATGGAAAGCGCGTTGCATCCAAGGTCTACCTGCCCGTCCCGCAAACGCAGGATCGTTGAGGAGAAGATCAGAATTTCGGCAATACGCACCTATGGCGGGAGGCGGTGACGTCCTCCCTAAGGCCCGGCGAGTAATCCCTCTAATCGAGGTCCGCAATCAGAACAGCCTGCAAATCACCAATGGTTGCAGGTACTCTAAGCGACTTTGTCGATTAGTTCAAGCGGCAGATCGACGTGGACGAGACCGCCGAGGTACTCGACCACAGCTTTGATCGTGTTGCGGCCGGTGACGTCGAGGACGGTGGCGAGCATGCCGCCGACAAGGCGGTGTTCTGGCGCGATCCGGACGGCGGAATCCTTCGGAAACTCTTGCTGCAGTTGCTTGCGGCTACGCTTCTTCCGGGCATCGCGCTCGCGCTGCAGTGCGGACCCTGCCATCTCCTCGGCCTGGCGGATGCTCGCGACTTCGAAGTCCGAGATACGGAGCGGGTAGCCGGCAACGCCGAGGATCGCCGTCACACCGTCAACGCGTGACAGGCGGTAGAAGTCCCCTGTCGGCAGATACACGAACGAGTAGCCGACGATCATGGCGAAGCGGCGCTCGATCAGTTCCTTGGTCCGGTGGTGTTTGATGTCCTTCCGGAATGACGGCATGTAGATTTCGATGTCCGCGTCACGGAGGTTCCGCTCGATGATGAACTCGCCCTTTCGGTCCTCGGTCTCGCCAATCCGCGGCGTTGCCGGACGCTGGGTTCCGGGTCGGGTCTTGATTGCGTACCAGCTCATAGCGCCGCTTCCTTTTCTGCTCTGATGCGATGTTGGCTTTCGAGGGACTGCCTGTTCTTGCGCCGCACCCAGTTCTTTGCTTCGTCGTCGCCTTCCGCTGCCTCGACCCTACGGATGGCGTGCAGTATCGACGTGTGGTCGCGGTGCAGGACTAACCCAATCTGCTGAAGCGACAGGCCGCGCTGGCGAAGCTCCAAAATGATGCGGTTCCGCTGGGTCGTGACCGTGCGTTTCCTGGACGGGCCGAGCATCACATCCGGCGAGATCCTCAATTCGAGGCTGCGCATCCGCACGTAATCGGTCGGTGTGAGGTGCGGGCTCTGCTGGAGCCGGTAGGCCCGGAAGGCCCAGACGTGGTCGTCGGCCGGCGCGCGCGGCTTCGGCTTCGGGACATAGACCTTCCGCGGCTTCGGCTTGCCGATCAGCTTGCGACGACGGAAAAGGACCGCGGCGCGATAGACCGGCTCGCTGATCGCGATGTCTTGCGGGAGCTCAAGCAGCATGGCTTGCCTCGTCGTCGGCGCGCACCTCGGCGACCTCGGCCTCGATCTTGCGCCGGAATGCCATCTGCTCGGCTCCAACTTCCCACCAGTCGGGCAGTTCTTGGATCTTGGCCCAGTATTCGGCCTTCTCTGGCGACATTGGCTCGTGAACGACGATGCCCCGTTCTTTGGCCTTGGCCTCCTCGTGGTCCTGGCGGAACTGGGCCAGCCGGGCGCGAACGCGGGCCATCACCTCCGGCGAGCGGTCGACCTCCGGAGCGACGCCCTTCATCGCCGAGGCGATCTCGCGCTTGCGGGCCAGATCCTCGCGGGCCGCCCTCGCCTCCTGCTTCGCCAGCGCGGCGAGGATCGGCGGCTTCGGGATCATGCCGAGCAAGATATCCGGGTTGCCGGCGTAGTCGCCCTTAATGAGCTTCTGGGTCGCGATCGTCAGACCGCAACTCGGCACGCCGTCGAGGGCGTAACCGTAGATCACGTCAAACTTCTGGGGGTCGATACCCTGGGGCAGGCTCATGCCAGCGCTCTGCATGACGCCGAGGCTGCGAACGATGGCATCAGCGCGAGCCGGTGCCAGTCGCTCGGTGAGCGTGGTAATCTCCCGGTTCAAGGTCGAAAGCTGGGCCGGTGCTGGCAAATTCGTCATGGCCTGGATTCCCGTTCAGTTTCTGCTGGATGGCTTCTCGAAACTCCCGCTGATGGCGGGCATTCTCGGTTTCTCGCGGGGGCTTGGTATCGCTTCCCGCAGCGCATGCTGGCCTGGCGCGCCGCTGGCTACTGCCTCCGCGAACTCTTCGGCGACGTGCTCGGCGGTATCCGCGACGAGTTCGAGGTCCACGAGATCGACGAAGTCGAGACAATGCGGGATATCACGCCAGAGAAGCCGGCTCTACCGCCGAAGCCTCCGGCACCTCCTGCCCCACCAGCCAAGGCGGCCGAACCGGTCGAAGCCGCTCCGGTCACCGAGCCGACCGAGCCAGAATTCAACCTTGGAGACTTCCTCGAGCAGATCGAAACCGGCCTCGCCGGCGCCAAGGACGACACCGACGTCGCCGAGATCTGGAACGACTTCGACGCGCCGGCCGTGCTCGAAACGAACGGCCACGCCGACATGATCGATACGGCCTTCGCTATCCGTGATCGTCGGCTCGCTCAACTCGCACCGTTGAACGGAGGCTGATCATGGGTCGGGCGCTTCTGGTTTTGGCGAACGAAACGTTCCGCCGCAAGGCAATCGACTGGATCATGCGTGCGCCAGTCGACACGCGCGTCGAGTTCAAGGGACCGAAGCGCACGACGCCGCAGAACGATCGCATGTGGGCGATGCTCACCGACCTGTCGTTGCAGCTTGCCTGGCACGGCCAGCAACTCACCCCAGAGGACTGGAAGCTCGTCATGCTCGACGCGCTGCGCCGCGAGAAACACGACCAGCTTCGCCTCGTGCCGAACACCGACGGGACCGGCTTTGTCCCGCTCGGCACTTCTTCATCCGACCTATCCAAGGAAGAGATGACCGATCTGATCGAGATCATCTTCGCGTTTGGAGCCCGTCACCACGTCGTTTGGTCCGAACCGAAATCGAAGGCAGCAGCATGAGCTACGATGATTTCCACTCCGGCCGGACGATCAAGGCCACTCGTAAAGTACATGCTTGCGAGCAGTGCGGCCGCAAGATCGAAACCGGGATGCCGGCATATTACGCCGCCGGCAAGTACGACGGCCATTTCTACACTCAGCACGAGCACATTGAATGTCGAGCAGCCGGCATGGCCTACGCCGAAACAACCGGCCTCTGGGGCGAGGAATTCACGTGGTTCCAGCATGCCGACCACGATATGCGCGCTGACTTCGGGCCCTGGCTCCTCGAACATCACCAGCTCGTCGCCGAGCGCCTGAACATCGAGCCCGACGAGGTGGAAGCATGAAAGCCCTCCTCCGCTCCCTCCGCACCTGGTGGTTCCTAAGAACGATCGACCGCCGGCTCTACCAGGCACACCCGAAGCTTCGCGAGCGCCATGCAGCCATCAAGGCCGCGCGCCGCGCCCACAAGCCGACGAAGCAAATCATCAACGAGCAGCAGCAGGACATGCTGCGCCTTCTCCGGGAGAACATGTGATGGCTTGGAAAAGACGCAGCACGAGCACGTCGGTCGACGTCGATCTCGAAGATTTCGACACCGAGCAACTGCTCCAAGGCCTGATCGACGGCAAGGTGATCAGCGAGGCCGAAGCAGAAATGCTCTCGAAACGCTCGTCAGTCCACGCCGGCCAACTTGAGTTCTCAGGCGCCGTCGCGGACGAACTCACAATCGCTCGCCAGTACCTTCACCGGGGCAACCGCGAAGAGGCGATCATCCATCTTGAGCGGTTCCTTGGCCGTGAGTGGATCGGAGCGCTTCACTGATGCCGATCCGCTCCGACCGAATGAAGCTCTACCCGGGCGGCGGCACGCACTCTAAGGAATGGAAGGCATTTCGCGCCTTCCTGATCGAGCGCGCCGGCAACGCTTGCGAGGGCACGCCTCAGCACCCGGATTGCCGTGCCGCCAACGGCCAGCCTCACCCAGTGACCGGCAGCAAGGTCGTGCTGACGATCGCACACATGGACCACAACGAGAGTCACGCCGACCCGGAGCGCTGCAGAGCGCTTTGCCAGCGCTGTCACCTGAAATGGGACGCGAAGCACCACGCGGCAAACGCCCGCATCACCCGCCGACGCAAGGCTCCCCAGATCGACATGGAGGATTACATCGATGCGCAGCGTGCCTGAATGGGTAGCGAAGCATGACGACCAGAAGGTCCCCAACCGCGTGCGTCAGCGCGTCTTCGACCGCGAGGGCGGCATCTGCCATCTGACTGGCGAGAAGATCGACCCGGTGCGCGACGAGTGGGATCTCGACCACAAGGTCGCTCTGATCCTCGGCGGCGAGCACCGCGAGACCAACCTATTCCCGGCCAAGCGCGAGCCTCACCGCCGAAAGACGGCGGTCGAGATGAAGGTCAAATCCAAAATAGCGCGGACCCGCAAGAAGCACCTGGGCATCGCCAAAGCGAAATCCAGCCTGTCCCACCCGCGTTTCAAGCGCTGCATGGACGGCACGGTCGTTGACCGCAGAACGGGAGAAGTCATTCGATGAGCCTGCCGTACGAAAACTCGACGTCCGGTCGATCGGCAATGGACGATATCCGCAAGACCATCCAGGCGTTCGGCTGCTCGAAATTCGCGCCCATGGAGGACTTTGCCGAGGGCAAGGTCATAATCCAGTTCGAATACCGCGGGCGGACGGTGCAGGTAGAGGCCAGCGCAAAAGGGTATGCCACAGCCTGGCTACGCGTGAACCCATGGACCAACCGGATGCGCCGAACGCAGAAGGAGCACGAGAAACGTGCGCTCGAGCAAGGGCAAATCGCTGTCTGGTCCATCTTGCGCGACTGGATCAAAGGGCAGCTGACCGCAGTGGAAACCGGCATCCTATCATTTGAGGCCGCCTTCCTCGGTTAGATCATGCTGTCGACTGGCGAGACCGTCATCGAGCGCGTCACGTCACAAGGTCTTCTCTCTGCACCGAAGGAGGCACCATGACCGGATTCGGCTTCATCGCATCCCTCCTCCTCCTCTGGGCCTGGCTTGAGCCGGAGAAGGTTGGCCGCTGGCTCGCTCGCGTGAAATCTGGCGCGACCCGCCAAGAACAAGGAGCCGAAGAATGACGGCGAGAGCAGCAATCAAGGCCGCCGACCTGAAGCGCATGGCCGATGTCGCCAAGTCGAAGGGCGTCACTGTTTGGATCGAGGTCAACGGCCAACGCGTCGGGGTTTCACCAGATATCCAAGATACCTCCAAGCCTGCTACGGTTGACCTGAAACCTGATGACTTCACATCATTATTACGCCTGGCGCGGCGGACCGAAGATGGAGGCCGAGCCGAACACCGAAGCGTTCGCTGCAGAGCTACTGAAGCACCGCGCCGAGAGCGCCCCTGCAGAGGTGAAGACGCTTGACGACCTGATAGACACCTTCCAGAAGAGCCCTGCATTCTCCGCGCTGGCAGAGAAGACCCAGGACGCCCACAAGCATTCGTTCAAGGAAATCCGCAAGGAATGGCCGAAGCTGCCGCTCAAGCTCACACAGCAGCGCGGTATGAAGGCGATGATCCGCAAATGGCATCACACCTTTTCCGCCAACCCGCGGAAGGCCGACCAGATGCTGTTTTCCCTCTCGCGCGTCTACACGTTCGGGATCGACGAGGAGACGATCGAGAAGAACCCCTGCACCGGCATCGCCCGCCTCTACACCGGATCACGTAAGGAAAGCGTCTGGACGCCCGAGTTGATCGCGCTGTTCCGGGCCAAGACCAAGGCTCATATGCTCCTTGCCTTTGAAATGGCGATCCACACCGGGCAACGTCAGGGCGATCTTCTATCCCTCACGTGGAAGCAATACGACGGCACCCACCTGTCGTTTCAGCAGGGGAAGACGAAAAAAAGAGTTCGGGTGAAAGTTCACAGCAAGCTCAAGGCGATGATCGACGCCCTGCCGAAGGACAAGATTCGAATCATGAACAACTCGCGCGGCCGGCCATGGACGAAGGACGGCTTCAAAACGTCGTGGGCGAAAGAGTGTGCCAGGCTGAACAAGGAGAGCGATAGTGTCCAGATTGAGGGGGTGACGTTTCACGACCTACGCGGCACGTTCATCACCGAACGGCGGCGGGAAGGATCGACGACAGAACAGATCGCGTCGATCACTGGGCACTCGATTGCAGAGGTGGGAAGAGTGCTTGAGAAGCACTATCTGGCCACGGATCAGCAGACCAGCGATGCCGTCATTCTGCGGATGGAAAAGAACATCACGTGAATGATTTTTGTAAACGGCTATGGGAAAGCTGTAAACGGGGTCTAGTAGAACCTCAAAAACACCCGTTAAGTGCTTGATTTTTTTGGCGACCCCTGCAGGATTCGAACCTGCGACAACCTGCTTAGAAGGCAGGTGCTCTATCCAACTGAGCTAAGGGGCCGTCCCGGGCTTTGCCCGTCGAATGCGACCGGAGGACTTAGTGGGTCCAGGGCTGCATCCGGTTGAAACGGAAGTTGTCCGGATATGACACGCTCTTTCGCGTCGCTTCCTTCGGCGCGATCACGCGGTATTCGATGCCGTTGCGCTCCGCATAAGCGATGGCCTGCTCGGCGTTTTCGAAGGTCAGCCGCAGTTGCTGTTTCATGTCGCCGGAGCTGGTGTAGCCCATGATCGGGTCGATCGTGCGCGGCTTTTCCTGATCAAACTCCAGCACCCACAGATTCGTCTTGGCCTTGCCAGACTGCATGGCGGTCTTTGCTGGACGATAGATCTTTGCGGACATGGTTTCGAACGGCTCCATACTTTCGATGGCAACATTCACGGGCGCCAACATTCCGTCTTCCCATAACGCAGAATGATTTAAAACGGAATGACTTTTGGCCGGATAAATTCGGCTTTTCCGTTAGACGATCGCGCGGGATACAGGTTTCGCTGACACGTCCGTGTAGTCGCCGTTCAACAAGTGCCCAAAAGGCAATATCTGACGAGTGAAAAGACGCAGGGAGATCAGGAACGCCACCTTCGGCGTTACGATGGTCGGAGTGGAGAGATTCGAACTCCCGACCCTCTGGTCCCAAACCAGATGCGCTACCAGACTGCGCTACACTCCGTGCCAACGGCGCCGGAGATACACGCTTCGCCCTTGGCCTGCAACATGTAATTTCGTTGACGTCCACACTGATAAAACCTGCATTCGTCCCGCGCATTGCCCTCGGCTGGCAGAAATGTCCCGAAATGGGACAAACGTGTGTGTTTATCATTCGAGTTTAGTAATCGCTAAATCCATTGCCGCTAGAGCCAAGGGTGCACAACCGCACCGCGCCAGCCTCCCAAGCCCGCCCGAGCATCATCCCATGAACACCCAACTCGATCTCACCACCGTTCTGCTGCTTCACAAATCGTCATTCCTCGTCGGCGCGTTCTGCTTTCTTTATGCCCGCTGGCAACCGCCGCGGGATGAAGGTCTCGGAATTCTCGCGAGCGGCTTCTTCTTCCTGGATCTTGCGTCGACGCTCGCCGGCTACGGCGAACAGCAGCTGCTGCCGGCCTATCTGTGGACGCTTTCGAGCTTCACGCTCGGGATCGGCGGTTATGCGCTGTTCTGGATCGGTGTGCGCCGCTTGAGCGCTGGCCGGCGACGCAAGGCGGACTGGCTGGCACTTTCGATACCGGCCGCGGGCGCAGCAATCGGTCTGGCCACGCATTTCCATGTGGTCAACTACGTCCGCGCCAGTGTCTTCAATGCCACCGCCTTTGCTTTTCTGGCGGCCGCCGCCCTTGCCGTCATCTCCGATCGCAACAGGGAGCCGCTGCCGGTACGCGCGCTGTTTGCGGCGGCCATGGCCATCGGCGCCAGCCTCTGCCTTGCCGTGGTGATCGGTCTTGTGAAGCCGGGCATCATACCGATCACCACCACCTACGCCTTCTTCCTCTCGATCATCTGCCACTTCGCGATCGCCCTTTTCGCGCTAGTCCTCGTCAAGGAGAGGGCCGAAGCCGAGCTCAGGTGTTCGGCCGACACCGATGCCTTGACCGGCGCGCGCAACCGACGCTGGTTTCTCACGCAACTGCCTGGATCAAACTGGCATGGCGACTGCCTCATCGTCATGGATCTGGACTTCTTCAAGCGCATCAACGATCGCTATGGCCACCAAGCCGGCGACCAGGCGCTGATCGCCTTTGCCGATCTGATGAGGAAGAACCTCAGAAAGGGCGATTGCTTCGCCCGCCTTGGCGGGGAAGAGTTCGGCCTCTACCTGCCGCAGACCAGCGAAGCGCAGGCGCTTGTCATCGCCGAGCGCCTGCGTCGCGCCGTCGAAGAACTCGTGGTGATCGGCAACGAGCAACGCATAGCGCTCAGTGTCAGCATGGGCCTCGCAGCCGGCGGCGACGAAGGTTCGTGGGAGGACCTGTTCAACAGGGCAGACGCGGCGCTCTACGAGGCCAAGCGCAGCGGTCGCAACCGCGTCACGTCATTTTCCGCAGCGACTGCACCTGCTTCATTGTCAATGGAGCTGAGTTTCGGCCGCGTCGGCTGAGGAGGAACGGCTACGCCGTCCAAAAAAGAAGCGGCCGTCCTAATGCAGAGGCCGCTCCAGATTGGAGGTGTAATGCCTCATACTACTCCTACTGAGCGAAATTGCCTGTGGCCAAATTTCACCTATTCCGAGCAAAAAGCCACCATGGCGCGTGGGCGTGAACACTCCGCACTTTGCGCGGCACACGTCGAGGTATAGAACAGGCTAGCAGCCACAATCGCGCTGTCTCGCCTGGAGTTTCGCTTTGCCTTTGTAAAATCCGGTCTCGCTAGTTTCACCCCGTACGCCCGATAGCGCCCGACGCTATCGGTGTGATATTTCACGCGTTCGTTGAGGTGACGGTTCGAGACCGGAATGGCATTGCCGATCTCAAGCCCGGTGCAACACCACCAGGCGGAACCATCACCTACAAACGCTGCCAGACCGCGTCCCCGGAACGGGTACTCAAACCGTCGTCTCGATGGACTTCCTATTGGAAGAACCAGACGACATGTCTCACACATTGACGGTCCTGTGGACCATTGAACCACAAGCCGCGCCGCGCCCCTGGCTCGCCTGCAGCCGCTGCCGCGGCGCGCGCCCATTCGAATGCAGCGGCAAGACGCGGCTGAACGCCAACGGCCGGCGGCTGGATGCCTGGCTGATCTATCGCTGCGCCGACTGTGACGACACCTGGAATCGCCCGATCTTCGAGCGGCAGTATGTCCGCGACATCGCGCCCGATACGCTCGACGCGCTTCAGAATAACGACCCGGGCTGGATTCGCCGGGTCTCGTTCGACGTCGAGGATCTTCGCCGAAGCACCGACAGGATCGAAGAATTCGCCGATTGCCATGTGACAAGGCGCGTCGTCGCTCCACCGCGGGACGTCTGTACCCATCTTGAGATCGTCCTTGAGGTGCCGTTGGCAGTCAGTATGCGGGCGGATCGCCTGCTGTCGGCGGAACTCGGCCTGTCGCGCAACAGGCTCGTCCGGCTTGAGGAAGCAGGACGGCTTACGCTGCTGTCCGGCTCACGCAAGGCGTTGCAACGGCCCATCCGCGACGGTCTGCGCGTGGCTCTCGATCTTTCGGACGAAGGCGATCGAGGCGAAATCGCCGATCGCGCGGGGGGAATATTGCAGCCTGCATGAACGAATCAAGGAAGCGCCAGTGACACGCCGGCGCTTCCTTCATCTAGGCCATATAGGTCAGAATTTTACACCGACGCCGATGGTGAACTGCTGCTGATCGAGATCGACGTTGACGCCGCCGATGTCCTTGTCGCCATAGTCGTTGTAGCGATACTCGGCGCGGCCGAAGACGTTGTCGGTGAACGAATAATCCACACCGGCGCCGATCGTCCAACCGTTGAAGGTCTCTTTCTCCTTCGACGCTCCGGGCACGTCGACGAAGCCGCGGGTGACCGCCCAGCCACCTGCCCCGTAAAGCAGCGCTTTGTCATTCAGCACATAGCCGACACGTCCGCGTATCGCGCCGGAGACATCGGTGCCGACTTCGGCGGAGGTTCCGCCAACATCGAAGCTCTTGTCATTCCAGTTGTAGTTGACGTCGCCCTCGATGCCGTAGACCCAATCACCCTGCTGATAGTTGAACCCGGCAAAGGCACCGAGCAAGCCGCCATTGAAATCTTCTGAACCGCTGCCGCCGGGCGCGCTGAAATCGCCATTCAGCCAGCCGCCCCCGCCCTGAAGACCGACATACCCGCCGGTCCATACGAAAACGGGCGGCGTTTCCACAACCGGCGCCGGCTCCAGCGCCGGCGTCAGGTCTGCCGCCATCATGTTTTGCGTGAACGCAGCGGCCGCCACGATCGCAACAAGCACACTCCGGACCATCACAGATGCCTCCTGTCGTCTTCGGCAGAACATTAGCAACTTATTAAGTTGAAGTCTGCCCAAAAGGCTTTGCAGTCATCATCGAAAGGATCGATTCGTCTCGGTACAGGTGATTTAGGCGCTGATCCCCAAACTACAAGGCCAACGGATACCAGCTGTCGATTTGTGAGCATCTCCCCCGGGGATCATCGCCCCGGGATTCGAGCGCCTTCAAGACGATCTCCGGCCCGAACATCGAGCCGCTTGACGGTACCGGCATTGAGCTCGAGAACGAAGGCGACCGGCTCGCCGGAATCAATGATCGCTTCGGAAAATGGGACGGCGTCCTGGCGGATCGTCCGCACGACGCCCTTGTTGTCGATGAACAGCATGTCGAGCGGAAGATAGGTGTTCTTCATCCACATCATCACGCGGCGTGTTTCGCCGAAATCGAACAACATGCCGTGATCGGGCGCCATCGACCGGCGGAACATCAGCCCCTGCTCGCGCTGGTCGGGATCGACCGCAAGTTCGACTGTCAGTTCGTGCACCTTCCTGTCGGCGGTCACAATCCGCATCTTGTCCTTCGTGAACTCCACCTCGGCCAACGCGGCAGCGGTAAAGACGAACAACAAAAAAAGCGCCACCAGGGCGCTTTTTCCGGAAAGATCTCGTGCCGCGAGCATCAGTGCGACCGGCTCGTCGGCGACGGGCCGTCCGGATGGATTTCGGCGGCCATCAGGCCCTTTTCGCCATCGCCGAAGCGCACAAGGACAACCTGTCCGGGACGAAGCTCCGTGAGGCCGAAGCGCCGCAGGGTCTCCATATGGACGAAGATGTCCTCGGTCCCCTCGCCGCGCGTCAGGAAGCCGAAGCCCTTGGTGCGGTTGAACCACTTGACCAGGACCCGTTCGAGGCCGCTGGTCGGCGTCACCTGCACATGGGTGCGCACCGGCGGAAGCTGAGACGGATGCACGGCGGTCGACTGATCCATCGACAGGATGCGGAACGCCTGGTAGCCGCGATCGCGCTTCTGGATGAGAGCCACGACGCGCGCGCCCTCGAGAACCGTCTGGTAACCGTCGCGCCTCAGACAGGTCACGTGGACCAGCACGTCCTGCATGCCGTTGTCAGGCACGATGAACCCGAAGCCCTTGGCGACGTCGAACCATTTGATCACGCCCGTGATTTCGATGAGGTCGAGAGCGTCACTGCCAAAGTCGTCACCATGCATGACGTCTTTTGAAGATGTCCTATCCGCCATTCTCTCCCAGCCCCTCGTTTACGCGCGACTACCGATACGGTTAACTGATTCTTATTGACCAGAATAACATCGTCCCGCCGCGGATACGCAAGACCCTCGGCATATTTTGGCCGAGATCTAATATGCGGACGCAGCCTTGCCTCTGGCTTGCTGGCGGCTCAGTATACGCCATCTTCTGCAAAACAGGGACATTGCAATGCGCTATCTGCACACGATGGTTCGCGTCAAGAATTTGGACGAGGCCTTGAACTTCTACTGCACGCTTTTCGGCCTGACCGAAATCCGCCGTTACGAGAACGAGAAGGGCCGCTTCACGCTCGTTTTCCTCGCCGCTCCAGGCGACATCGATCGCGCACGCGGAGAACTCTCGCCCTGCCTCGAACTCACCTACAACTGGGATACGGAAGATTACACCGGCGGGCGCAATTTCGGTCACCTCGCCTATGAGGTCGACGATATCTACGGCTTCTGCCAGCACCTGATGGACAATGGCGTGACCATCAACCGCCCGCCGCGCGATGGCCATATGGCCTTCGTACGTTCCCCAGATGGCATTTCGATCGAAATCCTGCAGAAGGGCGAGAACCGTCCGGCGCAGGAGCCCTGGGCTTCGATGGCCAATACCGGTGCATGGTAAGCCCCGCGCAATTCTGACTGGCGAGGATGCCCCTATGCGGCCGGTCATACCGGCTGGCATGGCCGAGTCGCCGATCAGCAGCAGCTATGAATGATCCAAGGCCCGGTCGATCCGGGCCTTTGCATGTGTGCAACATGCGGGCTCAAGGTTAGCGCCGGTTTACAAATCGCGTGTCGTTGAGTATTTTTTCGCGCGAAACGTTGATGCCGGGTCCTATCCGCGATGTCTCGTGGCGGCGACCCCCTTTGTACTTGGCCTGATCTTTTCCCGTGGCGTTCTTTCGGACCGCCGCGAGAAACATGAGTTTGTTTGTTCTGAGCGATGTTTCGGAACTGAGACTTAATGCATGACAAGGCGAATTCGCCGATCATGCACGGAGAGCGGGGATAGGACGTTGCAACATCCGGATACGAAGGGCGCAGTGCTCGCTGCCATTGCGCGGGCGGCAGCTTTATCCGTTTCACTCCTGGCCCTCAGCGGTTGCGTGTCGGCCGTTGCCGACAACGACGTCACCGCCGGGTTGGGCCTTGAGGGACAGACGGCGACCCAGGCGGCCGAATCGGCCGAGCAAGGCACGGTCCGGGATGCGCAGGTGGCCGCGCTCGGCAGCGATCCACAGGCGCAACAGACCGCAACGACGCAGGATTCCGGGCAAGCCCAGTCCCTGACGATGCAGAACACAGGCCTGCGTGCCGCTTCTTCCAGCATCTACGGACAGGCAGCGGCGACGCAGGGCATGCCGAATACCCAGCCGCAGGCCAATGGAACTGTGCCGCTGCCGGCGGGCCAGCCCGCCATGAACGCAACTACTAACAGTTTGTTCAGCGGCACCCAGCGACAGCCTCAGCCCATCATGACGCCGCAACAGGGTGCCGCGAACGAGGCCACCGCTCAGCCGGCAGACACGGCGGTCGCAGCCTACGCTCCCGCTCCGGCGGCGGACGCCCTTCCCGCGGCCGTCCCCGTACCGCTCAGCGCCGAAGCGGCCGCCGGCGGCGAAAAATCGGCTGCACCTCAGGCCGTGGCCAATGCAGAGGTTGCGCCAGCCGCGGCTGAAGTGGCGATCGCGGAACCGATGCAGGCGACCGCGGAGGCAAAGGAAAGCGACGGCGACAAGGAAGCGCCGAAAACCTGGACACTCGCAACGCTCTTTGCCGGGAAGCGCAAGGAGAAGCAGCAGGAAGCACTGCGCGCTGTGCAACCGGCGGAAAAAAAGACGATTACCACCAGCAACGCGAGCCAGCCGCAGACGGCCTCCCTCGCCTATACGCTCCCGGGCGTCAAACTGACTTCGCTCTATAATTTCGAGCACGAGGAACATCTCGGCGACGACGACGACGGCGCGCCGGTTCAGGTCGCATCTCTTTCGGGCCTGGCACGGCTGGCCCCGAGCGGACTGATCCTGCAGACCGAGAAGGTTGATGCCGGCTGCTTCAAGCCTGAACTCATGCAGATGCTGAAGAAGGTGGAAACGCATTACGGCAAGCAGGTCATGGTCACCTCCGGCCTCAGGCCGATCAAGGTCAACCGCGCCAAGCAGTCGCTGCATACCCGCTGCGAGGCTGCAGACATCCAAGTCCAGGGCGTCAGCAAGTGGGATCTTGCCGAATTCCTGCGCAGCGTTCCCGGCCGCGGCGGCGTCGGCACCTATTGCCATACGGAGTCGGTCCATATCGACATCGGCGCACAGCGGGATTGGAACTGGCGCTGCCGGCGCGGCAAGGGCTGAAGCCAACCGCTTGTTTCCATGGATTATTCCAAGGAATCTACCCTTCGGCTCGCGACTGTGGAATTTTTACAGAAATATGAAGATTGCCGCTTGCGGTTCTCAAATCCGCTGGCTATAAGGCGCCCACACAGCGAGTGCGCCCTTCGTCTATCGGTTAGGACACCAGATTTTCATTCTGGGAAGAGGGGTTCGACTCCCCTAGGGCGTGCCACTGTGTTGAGCTTCCTCCCCCACATAAATCACTGATTTTCCCGCCTGACACAGCGATCTTTCTCGTCGCCGACGTCTTCCAATCCGGTCGTTTATTCAGCGGAATTTTCTCGTTGTTTTTAACAGGAAAAGCACAAAAATCCTGAGATTGGCGCTTGCGGTATCCAGAGTCGCTGGCTATAAGGCGCCCACACAGCAAGTGCGCCCTTCGTCTATCGGTTAGGACACCAGATTTTCATTCTGGGAAGAGGGGTTCGACTCCCCTAGGGCGTGCCACTGTGATGATCTCCTCCCCATGAAAATCGATATTCTCCTCGTCTGAAACGGCGATTTCCTGCCTCGGACACCTCTCCGATTCCGGCCTTCAGGCGCCGAATTTTTCTCGCCGTTATTTAACAGGAAAAGCACAAAAAACCTGAGATTGACGCTTGCGGTATCCAGAGTCGCTGGCTATAAGGCGCCCACACAGCGAGTGCGCCCTTCGTCTATCGGTTAGGACACCAGATTTTCATTCTGGGAAGAGGGGTTCGACTCCCCTAGGGCGTGCCACTGTGTTGAATTTCTCCCCCACATTTCCAATATAGCTACGCAGTAAACTTGCGCTTGCGGCTCACTTTCGATCAATCTCGCGACCTTGTCGCCGGAGCGATGCAGTTGGATTTATGTCGTCGTTTGCGCTGAAAAAGCATAATATCCGCAGATGAATTTGCTCACGGCCGCAAGACCGCGTTGCAAGTTCATGAGTCAGAAGCATAGGCGCCCATCGTCTAGTGGTTAGGACGCCGCCCTCTCACGGCGGCAACACGGGTTCGAGTCCCGTTGGGCGTGCCAATCCCTGCTCGCAAGATCACCAGCCGGCACTCAAATCAGAGCGATTCCTGTTCGGCGAGGTTACAGGGCCCTCGCGGCATCCGTGACGCGTAGCTGCACGCGGCGCTGGCCTTGCCAAAGGTCCGCCGAGACCGAACCTGCCACATGAATAGACGTGCCGCGGCTCGCGAGCAGAAAATCGCCGAGTGGCGTCTCCGTTGCCCGGAACGCAATCCCGTCGAGCCGGCTGCCGTCCTGGCCCTCCAGCGTCACCTTGATGTGGTTGGCGCCCACCTGTCGGCTATCGCGCAGCCGATGCTGCGGGAAGGCAAAGACCGGTTGCGGGTGCGCCGAGCCATAGGGGCCGGCCTGTTCCAGGAGATCGATAAGCTCCAGCGTCGCGCCGGAGGCGGCGAGCGCGCCATCAACCTTGAGCGTCTGGATGGCGACGAGATCACGCACCGCCGCCTCCGCACGCTCCTCGAAGAATTGCCGGAGTTTGCCGAGCTTCGCACGCTCCACCGTGAGGCCGGCGGCCATCGCGTGACCGCCGCCTTTGACCAGCAGGGCCCCATCGACGGCCGCCCGGACCATCTTGCCCATGTCAAAGCCATTGATCGAACGGCCAGAGCCAGTGCCGCGCCCATTCGGATCGAAGGCGATGGCAAAGGTCGGCCGGCGGAATTTTTCCTTGATGCGGGCGGCGAGCAGCCCGACGATGCCGGGGTGCCAGTTTTCGCGCGCCGTAACGATTACCGAGGCGCCCTCGCCCGTGCCGTACTCCGCAAGAACCTCGGCCTCGGCCTCGGCCAGCATGGCGGCTTCCATGGCCTGGCGTTCGCGGTTGAGTTCATCAAGCTGTGCCGCGATCTTTTCCGCCGCTCCGGCATCGTCCATCGCCAGAAGGCGACTGCCGAGCGCAGCGTCGCCGATGCGGCCACCGGCATTGATTCTTGGCCCCACCAGAAACCCCAGGTGATAGGGCGTGACCGGACCGCCGATCGCCGCCTTCCTCAGCAGCGCCGCGAGCCCGACATTTCCCATGTGCCGCGCGGCAATCAGTCCCTTGACGACATAGGCCCGATTCAGCCCCTTGAGCGGCACGACATCGCAGACGGTCGCCAGTGCCACCAGATCGAGCTGGGCCAGCAGATCGAAGGATGCAACACGGCCATCGCCGGCATTGCGCAGAACGCGCAGCGTGTTGACGAGAACGAGATAGACGACGCCGGCGGCGCAGAGATGTCCTTGTCCGGAAAGATCGTCCTCCCGGTTGGGATTGACGAGCGCATGACAGGCAGGCAGCGCTGAGCCAACCTGGTGGTGGTCGATGACGACCACATCGATGCCGCGTTTCGCCGCCACCGCGAGCGCTTCATGGCTCGTCGAGCCGCAGTCGACGGTCACGATAAGTTCGGCGCCGTTGTCGATCAGTTGTTCGATGGCCGCAGGATTCGGCCCGTAGCCCTCGAATATCCGATCGGGAATATAGATCTCCGCATCGATGCCGAAATGACGGAGGAAGCGCGCCATCAGTGCGGACGAGGCGGCACCGTCGACGTCGTAATCGCCGAAGGCCACGACCTTTTCACGCCGCTTGATGGCCACTGCCAGGCGATCGGCGGCCTTGCGGCAATCAGTGAGCGTATCGGGATCCGGCATCAGCGACCGCAGCGTCGGATCGAGGAAGCTCGCCGCGTCGTCAAGCACGACACCGCGGCCGGCAAGCACGCGACCGAGCAGATCGGAATAGCCGTGGACCTGGCTGATGGCGAGCGCCCGGTTCTGGCCGGCCTGATCAAGCCGCGACACCCAGCGCTGACCGCTGATCGACTGCTCGACGCCGAGAAAGGCCCGCTGTACCGGATCCACCAATTCTTCCATGCTCGTCCACCCGCCTGCGCTTAACGTTTCTTAGCGCATAACCCCGCAAATCGTGACCGTTTTTGGAACGGCATACACAGAGATCCACGTTCCGCGGTCCCTTTTCGGCACCGACCGCCTGAAATACCCAAATAGGAAAGCCTCGCCGGCATGCTTGCACGGCGAGGCTTCCATTCTATCGGTGGCAATCCAGCGCTACGCACCGTCGTGCCTTGCGGCCTGAGGGCTATGCGGTCCTCAGTTCGCCTTCGGGCGTTCGATGCGGATGACCTGCGGTTCGCCGACGAGATAGCCCTCGCCCTTGATCGCCTTGATGGCATCGCGAACGGAATGCTCCGAGGTCGCATGCGTGACCAGGATGATCGTCTGCGGCTCGCCGCCTTCCATGAGTTGCTTGGAATGCTGCATGATCGATTCCAGCGAGATGCCGTTGTCCGCCATGCGGGTGGCGATGCTGGCGAAAACGCCGGTGCGGTCGACGACCTTCAGGCGGATGAAATAGCCGCCCTCGTGGCTCTGGATCTGTGCGCGCTTGTAGGGAAGCAGCGCATTGGTCGGACGGCCGAAGGCCGGAACGTGCTGGGCGCCGGGACGGCTCTTCGCAATGTCGGCGATATCGCCGAGAACCGCCGAGGCGGTTGCATTGCCGCCGGCACCGGGGCCGACCATCAGCAATTCGCCGAGAATGTCGGATTCGATCGCGACCGCATTGGTCACGCCGTCGACCTGCGCGATGACGGAATCATAGGGCACCATCGTCGGGTGGACGCGCTGCTCGATGCCGCTGTCGGTGCGCTGTGCGACGCCCAGAAGCTTGATCCGGTAACCGAGATCGGCTGCCGCATGGATGTCGTCGATCGAGATGTTGGTGATGCCTTCGAGGTAGATGTCGTCGGCCGCAATCGCTGTTCCGAAGGAAAGGCTCGTGAGGATCGACAGCTTGTGCGCCGTGTCGTTGCCCTCGATGTCGAAGGCGGGATCGGCTTCGGCATAGCCGAGGCGCTGCGCTTCCTTGAGGCAGGCTTCGAAGGAAAGCTCTTCCTTCTCCATCTTTGTCAGAATGTAGTTGCAGGTACCGTTCATGATCCCGTAAACGCGCGAGATCGTGTTGCCGGTCATGGACTCGCGCAGAGCCTTGATGACCGGGATACCGCCGGCAACCGCCGCTTCGTAATTGAGCAGCGCGCCCTTCTCCTCGGCGATCTTGGCGAGCTCGATGCCATGGGCAGCAAGCAGCGCCTTGTTGGCGGTCACGACATGAATGCCGCGCTCAAGCGCCGCCTTGACGGCCGAATAGGCCGGATCGCCCGAGCCGCCCATCAGCTCGACGAAGACGTCGATATCGGCGTCCCGCGCCAGCGAAACGGCATCTTCGAACCAGGTGGCCTTCGAAAGATCGACGCCGCGATCCCTGTTGCGGTCGCGCGCGGTTACGGCCGTGGTCTCGATTGCCCGCCCGCACGTTGTCGCAAGCATCTCGTGACGATCCTGGAGGATTCGCACGAGCGAGGCACCGACGGTACCCAAGCCCGCAATGCCGATTTTGAGGGCATCTGCCATAGCCATTTCCTAACATGTAGAGGGCGAGCCGCGAGAACTGCGGTGCCGGTGTGGAAGGAGGCGCACACGTAGCGCGCCTCCCGTCTTAATCACCTGTGCGCGTTGAGCGAGATGACGTTGTGCATCGTCTCGTCGGCAGTCGACAGGAATTTCTTGATGTTGCGCGCCGCCTGGCGAATGCGGTGTTCGTTCTCGACGAGAGCGAGACGCACGTAGTCGTCGCCCTGCTCGCCAAAGCCGATGCCTGGAGCAACTGCCACATCAGCCTTCTCGACCAGGAGCTTCGAGAACTCGAGCGAACCGAGATGACGGAACTTTTCCGGGATCTTCGCCCAGGCAAACATGGTCGCTGCCGGCGGCGGCACTTCGAAACCGGCCTTGCCGAAGCTTTCGACCATCACATCGCGACGGCGCTTGTAGATGTTGCGGACTTCGGCGATGTCGCTGCCGTCACCGTTGAGCGCCTGTGTGGCGGCAACCTGGATCGGCGTGAACGCACCATAGTCGAGGTAGGACTTCACCCGCGTCAGTGCCGCGATCAGCCGCTCGTTGCCGACGGCAAAGCCCATGCGCCAGCCGGGCATCGAAAATGTCTTCGACATCGAGGTGAATTCGACCGTGCAGTCGATCGCACCCGGAACTTCCAGGACCGACGGCGGCGGCGCGTCGTTGAAGTAGATTTCCGAATAGGCGAGATCGGAAAGCACGATAATGTCGTGCTTTTTCGCGAACGCGATTACGTCCTTGTAGAAGTCGAGCGTTGCCACCTGCGCCGTCGGGTTCGACGGATAGTTGAGGATCAGCGCCAGCGGCTTCGGGATCGAGTGCCGCACGGCGCGTTCCAGCGGCCCGAAGAACGTTTCGTCGGGTTCGACCGAGATCGAACGGATAACGCCGCCCGCCATCAGGAAGCCGAAGGCATGGATCGGATAGGTCGGGTTGGGGCACAGGATCACGTCGCCGGGCGCTGTGATCGCCTGCGCCATGTTGGCGAAGCCTTCCTTGGAGCCAAGGGTGGCGACGACCTG
Organism: Ensifer sp. 22521; assembly: GCF_052044795.1. Classification (NCBI taxonomy): domain Bacteria; kingdom Pseudomonadati; phylum Pseudomonadota; class Alphaproteobacteria; order Hyphomicrobiales; family Rhizobiaceae; genus Ensifer; species Ensifer sp. 22521. The sequence continues at coordinate 313,568 of NZ_JBQENM010000008.1, read as the reverse complement.
CGTATCCGGGTTCAGTTTGACGCCGAAGCGACGGGCGTAATAGGCGGCCTGGGCACGACGCAGCCCGGGAATGCCCTTCGACGACGAATAACGATGCGTGCGCGGGTCCTGAACGGCCTCGCAGAGCTTGTCGACAATCGACTGCGGAGTGGGAAGATCCGGATTGCCCATGCCGAGGTCGATGATGTCAGCACCGGCCGCTCGCGCGCTTGCTTTCAAACGGTTGACCTGTTCGAAAACATAGGGCGGCAAACGCCGGACTTTGTGAAACTCTTCCATCTCCAAACCTCATTTGGCGCACGCTCCCGCCAGCGGCTCAAGCCTTGGGAAACCGTGCGCTGTGGTGAACGGCCGTCCATGCGGCCATTGAACGCTTTGCGTCCAAATCACCGGAAAGGCAAGCGCTAATTCTGGATCTCTTTCAGCGTGTCGGTACCGTGCTGTTCGGCGAGTGCACGCATTTCCTTCAGACGCCGCTGATATTCGGCTTCCGAGATCGCACCGGACTTGCGCGCAGCGCCAAGCGACGTCAGGCGCGCCTGCATGTCGGCCGCCTCCTCATTGGTCATCTGCGTCGTTGCGGCCGGCTTCTGGCCATAGACCGAAGGATAGTTCTCGAAGTTGGTCGTCTGACTGTTGCAGCCTGCAAGCGTGCCTAGCAGAACGATCCCGGCAAGCCAGGTGATGGAACGCTGTTTTCCGACGGCAAGCATACTGAAGACGACCTCTGTTTTGACACGCGACGATGCGCTAGCCCTTGTAATCATTTTCGGGCAGAATGTAAAAATACAAAACAAACAAGATGCTGTGGAGGACGCCGGGTGACAGCAGAGAGGAAAACGGAAGGCACCGCTGGCAAGGACGGTTTCACGGGATTCGACCCCAAATCCGTCGAACCTTATATCGTCAAGGACCCGGAAAGCCTCGCCGTCAACCTCGCCCGCGCCATGGAGCAACTCGGCAAGGCGGCCTCCGCCTGGCTGGCGCCGCGTGAATCGGGACAGAAATCGGACGTCTTCTCCGAACCCGTCACCGACATGGTGAAAACGCTCTCCAAGGTCTCCGAGTACTGGCTTTCCGATCCCCGGCGCACGCTTGAAGCGCAGACGCACCTGATGGGCAGCTTCTTCGAGATCTGGTCGCGGACGCTCCATCGCATGTCCGGCGACGTCGGAATGCCGGAGCCTGCGGCTCTCCAGCGCACTGACAAGCGCTTTACCGACGAGGATTGGGTGAAGAACCCGTTCTTCGATTTCATCCGGCAGGCCTATTTCGTCACGTCGGATTGGGCCGAGCGCATGGTCGAGGACGCCGAAGGGCTCGACGATCACACCAAGCACAAGGCCGCTTTCTACGTCCGCCAGGTTTCGAGCGCCCTCTCGCCCACGAACTTCGTCACCACCAATCCGCAACTCTATCGCGAAACCGTCGCATCGAACGGCGCCAACCTCGTCAAGGGCATGCAGATGTTCGCCGAGGACGTCGCCGCCGGCCGCGGCGACCTCAAACTGAGGCAGACGGATACCAGCAAGTTCGCGATCGGCGAGAATATCGCGATCACGCCAGGCAAGGTCATCGCCCAAAGCGACGTCTGCCAGGTGCTGCAGTATGAAGCAACGACGGAGACGGTGTTGAAGCGGCCGTTGCTGATCTGCCCGCCGTGGATCAACAAGTTCTACGTTCTCGATCTCAACCCGCAGAAATCCTTCATCAAATGGGCCGTCGACCAAGGGCACACGGTGTTCGTCATCTCCTGGGTGAACCCGGATGAACGACACGCAACCAAGGACTGGGAAGCCTATGCGCGCGAAGGCATCGGCTTTGCGCTCGATGTCGTCGAGCAGGCGACCGGCGAGCGCGAAGTCGATGCCATCGGCTATTGCGTCGGCGGCACCTTGCTTGCGGCGACCCTCGCGCTGCATGCCGCCGAAGGCGACGATCGCATTCGCTCCGCGACCCTCTTTACCACGCAAGTCGATTTCACCCATGCGGGCGACCTTAAGGTCTTCGTCGACGAGGAGCAGATTCGCCAGATCGAACAGAACATGAGCGTGACGGGCTATCTCGACGGCTCGAAGATGGCGACCGCCTTCAACATGCTACGCGCCTCCGAGCTGATCTGGCCTTACTTCGTCAACAACTACCTCAAGGGGCAGGATCCCCTGCCCTTCGACCTGCTCTACTGGAATTCCGATTCGACAAGGATGCCGGCCGCCAACCACTCCTTCTATCTGCGCAATTGCTACCTCGAGAACAAACTCTCGAAGGGCGAGATGATGCTTGCGGGCCGGCAGGTGTCGCTCGGCGACGTGAAAATCCCGATCTACAATCTCGCCACCAAGGAAGACCACATCGCCCCGCCGCGGTCGGTTTTCCTGGGCAGCTCTTCCTTTGGCGGCAAGGTCACCTACGTGCTTTCCGGCTCGGGCCACATTGCCGGTGTCGTCAACCCGCCGGACAAGGGCAAGTATCAGTTCTGGACCGGAGGCGCGCCCAAGGGCGAGTTTGATGATTGGTTCAAGGCAGCGAAGGAAACGCCGGGATCCTGGTGGCCGCATTGGCACCAATGGATCGAGAAGCTCGACAAGAGGCGCGTTCCGGCCCGCAAGCCCGGCGGCCCGCTGAATTCGCTCGAGGAAGCGCCGGGCTCGTACGTTCGCGCCCGGGCATGAAACAGTTGCAGGACATGTCTTGATCTTCGACCCGCCGCTCGCACAGGCAACCCTCGTGCAGCGCTACAAGCGCTTTCTCTTCGATGCGATCCAGCCCGACGGTACCGCCATGACCGGCTCCTGCCCGAACACAGGCTCGATGCGTGGCCTGACGACGCCAGGCTCGCGCATCTGGATGTCGGAACACGACAGCCCGACGCGGAAATACCGTCACATGCTCGAAATCGTCGAAGCCGACGGCACGCTGGTCGGGATCAATACCGGCTTGCCGAACCGACTCGCTGAAGAAGCCATTCGACTGGGCCTCGTTTCCGATCTGCATACATATCAAGGCTTCGCGCGGGAACAGAGATACGGCCGCAATTCGCGGATCGATATCCTGCTCAGCGACCCCAATCGAGGCCTCGCCTACGTCGAGGTGAAGAACGTGCATTTCAGTCGCTCGGCCAATCTCGCGGAGTTTCCGGATAGCCCGACGGCGCGCGGCGCCAAACATCTCGACGAACTCGGCGACATGGTCGCAGCCGGTCACCGCGCCGTCATGATCTATCTTGTACAGCGCGGCGACTGCGACCATTTGAGAATCTGCCGCGATTTCGATCCGGCCTATGCGCAAGCCTTCGATCGCGCCATGGCGCGTGGGGTCGAGGCCTATGCGATCAAATGTCAGGTATCGCCAACGCAAATCCGTCCGACCGGATTGATGGCAGTGGACGAAGGCGCCCTCGCTGCTCTATGAAATCCGACTTGGAACAAATGAAAGCTTTGGAATGGTGACTTACATCGAGGCAGGGTCTGCCCCCTACAAAAACACCGGCGTTATCCGGCTCTACGGACCGGAAGGTTTTGAAGGCATGCGCAAGGCCTGCCAGGTGACGGCGCGCTGCCTCGACGAACTCGTTTCGCGCGTTCAGCCGGGCGTCACCACCGACGAGATCGACCGCTTCGTCTTCGAATTCGGCATGGACAATGGCGCCCTGCCCGCGACGCTGAACTACCGCGGCTACACCAAGTCCTCCTGTACCTCGATCAATCACGTCGTCTGTCATGGCATCCCCAACGACAAGCCGCTGCGCGAGGGCGACATCGTCAATATCGACGTCACCTATGTCGTCGATGGCTGGCACGGCGACTCGAGCCGCATGTATCCGGTCGGCGAGATCAAGCGCGCCGCCGAGCGGCTGCTCGATGTCACCCATGAAAGCCTGATGCGCGGCATTGCCGCCGTACGCCCGGGTGCTCGCACCGGTGCCATCGGCGAGGCGATCCAAACCTATGCCGAAGCGGAACGTTGCTCCGTCGTGCGCGATTTCTGCGGCCACGGCGTCGGCAAGCTTTTCCACGACGCGCCGAACATCCTGCACTACGGCCGCGCCAACGAGGGCCCCGAATTACGGGAGGGCATGATCTTCACCATCGAGCCGATGATCAATCTCGGCCGCCCGCATGTGAAGGTGCTCTCGGATGGCTGGACCGCCGTTACCCGTGACCGGTCGCTTTCGGCGCAGTACGAGCACACGGTCGGCGTGACCGCCGTGGGGTGCGAGATCTTCACGCTGTCGCCGGCCGGCCTGTTCAAGCCGGGCCTCAACAACGTCGGCGCTGCATGAAGAAGCGTCCGATCTCCCCTGAAGGCGACGAAACGCCATCGGCGGACGAGAGGACTTTTTTCCGCAATTGCAGTTGGACGGCGGACCGGCGGCCAAGAAGGCACCGGCGCCCGAAGCGCATTATCACGGCCATCGCGATCGGCTGCGCGAGCGTTACCGCGAGCACGGCGACGCGGCGCTGGCGGACTACGAAATCCTGGAAATGCTCTTGTTCCGGCTGATCCCGCGCAAGGATACCAAGCCGATCGCCAAGGCGCTCATCAGCCGTTTCGGGACGCTTGCTGGCGTCTTCGGCGCACCGATTGCGCTATTGCAGGAGGTGAACGGCATCGGCACAAGCGCAAAACGTTGATCGCCGACGAGGTGCAGCAGACCGGCACGATCGACCACACGCCTGTCTATCCGCGCGAGGTGGTCAAACGCGCACTCGAACTCTCCGCCACCGCGATCATTCTCGTGCACAATCATCCCACTTCGCCTATTTCGATCACGTTCGATCACGCTGTAGCACACTGAATAATAACGGTTTTCTGGCTTGTCGAAGAGTCGGATACCATGGCATATTGGGGTCGGCTTTTGAGGGATCGAAGCCCTTTTTTGGCCCCAGTCCCAGACCCCAGCAACCCGTCTGGTGACCCCACTAGAAAGCCCATGGGAGAGCCCAGTGGCTTTCGCCGAGCTCTCAAACAAGTGGAGCAGACAAGAAAGCAGCTAAGCCTCATTGATGGCGAGGGTCATGGAACGGGACGTCTCGTCCTAGTCATGAAACCAAATGCCGACCCGCGTCACTGCGGATTGGATGGCCCAGCAGTGGCGGGACCAAAAGCGCCTCAAGAAGAAGCTCGGCTCTTATCCCTCGATGAGCCTCAGTCATGCGCGCGAAGTGTTCAAACGCGACTATGCCGACATGATCCAAAAGGGGCGCAGCATAAAGATCGCCGGCGACACCCGCCCCGGGACCGTCGCGGACCTCTTCGAAGCGTATGTCGCGTCGCTCAAGGCCGCCGTCAAGCCATCCTGGAAGGAAGCTGAGAAGGGACTCCTGTGTCATCGCAAAGTGCTCAAATTTTAGCAGGGTGTTCGCATGGCGACTCCGGTCCACTCGACGACCGCTACCACGCCCAGACTTGATGAAGGGTCACCGCTAGACAAGCCAGCGAAGAGTTCGTCATGAAACCCACGTTCTGACTAACCGCTACTCGCGCAGTTCGCCATGCTACGCCATTGGCGGTGAGTGAAGATGGGCGATAGTCAAAGTTGTGAGGCGGCCCGCGAGACGGCATCGCAATGCCGCAAAAAGATAAATGAACAACTAACCATCTGAATTAACTGTCGGATTTCGCCGCAGTTCACGATGATCACTCCCTTCACGTATTGGCATCGATCTTCGTGGCGGCGAAGCGTTCGCGAAGCCACTTCGCGGCTGGCCCGCAAGCTCGTTGTTTGTGCCAGATCATTTCCAGTGCGACGGGAAACTGGCCGTCGCCGAACTGGAGCTCCGGAGTGACGAGATAAGGTGCATGCGGTGAATTTGCGATGACGTGGTCAGGAACCAGCGCCCAACCGATGCCTTGCCTGACCAACTGCAATATGACCCACTGACTTTCGACCCACCAGACTTCCGCGGCCGTCCGCAACCGCTGTCTTTCCGGCCCCTCGCTCCGTACGGCAACCATGATCTGCCGATGACGCTTCAGTTCCTCCCAGTCCACATGAGCGTTCGCCAGCGGGTGATCCTTAGAGCACACCATTTTCAGCGGAATCCAGCCAAGAGTCTGGAACCCAAGTTCTGGAGGCAGTTTCTCCTGGCGCCACAAGATGCCAATGTCGGCTTTTCCGTCCAATACGAGGCGGCTCACGTCCTCCATCATCGGAAATAGGAGCTCGAGTTCAACATGCGGGAAACAAGCTGCAAACTCCGCGAAAAGCGCCCCCAATTCCCGGTCGGGGTAGAGCTCATCGATGGCGGCGACCAGGCGCGTCTCGATATGGGCCTCGAAGCTGCTAGCGACGCCGATCAGGTGTTCCCGACGATCCAGGATCACCTTGGCTTCAAGAAGGAGCCGTTCCCCCGCCGTTGTAAGTGAAGGATTCCGTCCCGACCGGTCGAACAGGTCGAGACCAAGATCCTCCTCAAGATTTGCGACTTGGGTGCTCACGGCCGACTGCGCTTTTCGTAAAGCCCGGCCCGCGGCAGAGAATGAACCGTGCTCTCCGGCCGCAACGAATGCTTGCAATTGTTCCAGGGAAACGGGCATCTATCTACAATCCAGATATAACCTAACTTGATCCACTGCATGATGCAGATAGAAATGGCGCGGTCAACGCCGCACAGGGAAGGCTTCGACGTTCCTAGTGTACGTCACGCTGGGCGGGCTTTTCGAGCCGCTTGAGTCGTGGTCGCGGAGTGCGCGAACGGGCACCGATGAGGAAGCATACAGGTCCACGCCGTGCCGGGGCTGTCGCTCGCCGGATCAGACGAATCAAGGATCGTTTGTTCTTATCTTGGTCCTGCCAATCAGTGGGAGATGGAACATGGAAGCGAAGTCCGTAGTCGCAAGAGCGTATATCAGACAACTGGTGTTAACCGGCGGACTTGCTGCCGGGTCGGGAATTGACGTAACGGAGATTGCCCGGGCCCTAAATATCAGTGCGGTCCCCGTGAGGGAGGCGCTAATCCGGTTGGCGGAGCGACGATTCATTCGCGGCGGCGCGAGGCAAACCTATCACGTTCATAAGCCCTTGCAGCGCGAACAACTCGATGCCCTCATGTGGGCTCGGTCTCTCTTTCAGAAGGCGGTAGAGAAATTCCTGCTGCGCGAGGACCGAGAATTCCTCATCGCGAGTATTCAGATGGCTGCGGCGGGAAAGGACGAACTGCATCCTTCCATATTTTGCTTCCGTATCGCAGACGCCATCGGGAAGTTCAGCCTTTCGGACATCGAGTATCTTCTGTTCTCGATCGCACTGGATAATCTTTTGCTCACCCCGCCCAACGAGTGTGACGCGGAATACACAGATTTGAAGGCGACCGTCCGCAGGATAATTGAGCTTATCGTCAGTGCTGGCGATATTGAGGAGATCTCCAATCAGGTCCATCGGATGTCTTCCACGGTAGAACGGATAATATCGCTTGCCCACACTCAGAGCGCGGCCGAACGCCTGTTCAAGGAGAGCTGAGAAGGCACAGCTTTGCACCCCCCCCATTCGCCCCTCTCCTCCCTCAACCGGAGCCACGGCGCTGTGACGACGGGCGCCGGCGTGAACGCCTGAACGTAACCGCTGAGCTCGATCGATCTCCATAGGCGTGTTTCCATGACTGTGCAGACTTCGCAAAAAATCGATCCGCGGTTTACCAGCCATCCTTCAGAAATCCGCTTTCGGGGACAGCACGGTTTCGCCACACGCCAACGAGATGTTGCGTCCCGGCGATGACGCTTTTCTCCACTTCCAGCGAGAGCTTGATAAAGTCCCGCAGAAATAATAGCGATCGGAGTTCGACCGAGAGAACATGGTATGGAAGACTGGACATATCCGCCCTCTCCCCATCCTGTGTCTCTTCATAGCCTTCCAGGAAGGCGTTCCACAATTGGGATTTGATCTCAGCTGGCTGTTGAAGACCGGTCAGCCACCAAGCGACGTTGGCGACATCTGCTACCGGATCTCCAATGGATGTGTGCTCGAAATCGAAAAGGGTTACCCTGGATTCGCCAAAGCGTCCGTTCCCCGGCCAGGCATCGCCGTGCCGGATGGAAGTCTTGCCTGAGCTGGTCGGCTCGCCGCGATTTGACCATTGGAAGATCGCACCTTGGACCAGGGAGATCGCTTCGACCAATTTTCCCGATGCGGCCAGATGGGGTGCGCTGTCCACCCGCTCGACCTTTCCGGTTATGGGAATGGCGTGCAGTTTCCCAAGCGCCCGCCCGAACGGTCTCAACTGACCGACTGAATTATCGTACGGATCTCCGGGCGCGACGGTGGTGGCAATTCCAAAATAGGGCGCGCCATCCCACACGAAGGCGGTTCCCGCATGTTGCGGATCCATGAATGGCTTTGCTGCGATTTGTTCGTGGTCCGTGATGCAGGTTAGGATCTTCGCCTCGCGCTTTAACTCGACGGACGAGTGGAGACGTTCCGGGGACAGTCGAAGATAGAAATCGCCTTGCTCGCAGCGCCCGGCGAAAGTCTTATTCACCCCGTTGAGCACAAGCTCCAGATGAAGGTTGCCCTGATCCAGAACCCTGGACAGGGTGCGCTCGGCATTCTTGAGGTCCTCAACGTCACGCATATGCACTCTCCCGAAAAAAGGCCTCCAGATGCAAGATCGAGCAAATGTGGTGCAGTAGCTCAAACGATTTCGAATCGTAGAACCGCTCGACATCCGCTCGAAATTGTCGTGGCAGTACGAGGTCGAAGTCATACACCGCCATGTCGCGCACCAACGATCTGATTTTGTTTTCTTCCTTCAACAATCCGGAAATGTCACCATCAAGGAAATTTTCCTTCTGGTAGTTGCGGAAGATCGATGTGCTTGGGATCGAATGCTCGATGTAGGATAAGAGAAGCGCCTTTTCAAAGCGAAGCTCGAACGGCAACGCATGACAGAAGCGCACCAACGCGACGTTGCACAGCGGATAGAGCGGCCACACGCCTTCTTGCATGACCAGCGGCGTGTGACGTGCCATCGCTGAGAGCGCGGATGTCCTGCTCGGCGCCACCGCAACCGCGCCCCAGAGCGGTGCCTCAGCCAGTTCCCTTGCTGATTTCGTCAGGCAATTCAGGAACTGACATTCGACGAAGCTCGGATCCGGCCCGACCGCATCCCGCAGACGATCGGTTTCAAACTTTTCGCCCTGAAATGTCGGGAACAGTTCGTCGCCGCCGTGGCCGCTGATGACAGTGTCTGCGCCTGCCCGCCGGGCGCCAGCCCACAGCTCTTGGAATGCCGCGTAGTAGGATTCGCTCTGGTAATAGAGGCCCTGAAATCGCGCCAGGTTCGCGTAGCTGGGTAGGTAATCCCGCATCGATAGAGTCCGGGAATTCGCGCGGCAGTCGGAAACGACGGTCGAGATGCGCTTCTCCTGGCTTGCAGAAAGGTTCGCATTGGGCACCAGGATCGACAGATGACGCGCACCGTGCCCGACGCCCTTTGCAAACGACAACGCAACGGCCGCCGAGTCGTAGCCCCCGCTCAGTTCAATCGCGGTCGCGGCTGGAACAAGCGCTCGTGTCTTCCAGACGTCATCCAATAACGAGCTGAAGTCGGATAAGGCACGCGCCTTGTGGACATCGATTGGCCCATCGACGTCGAGGTCTGGTTCCGGCCCTGTCAGGCTCGGCGTGCCGCCGTCCCAGTTGATGACTGACCAGGGCGGCATCATGGCCACGCCGTGGTATGGGGTACGGGTCGAATATACTGCCCGATAAGCGGCGTGAATAAGAAACTGTTGGTCGAAGCACTTTCTCGACCGACCACGAGCAAGCGTCAGGACGTCCCAGCTGCCCGTTAACTTCGGCCCCTCTCCGGAGACGTAGATCGGACAGGTTCCATTCGATCCCGACAGGAGCCTTATGCAGGTCGCGCCGGCGCCGTAGGCGCATTCGATCGCAAAGAGCTCATTCGGGAAGCTGAAGATTTCGCGAAAAGCCTTCTCGTAGGCCGATTCCGACAGCATCTCTCCTGAAGGATGGAGTGTGATGGGACCTTCCTGCCTACCGCGTTCATAGACGACGATCAGCCAGCGGCCCTCCGCTAAAATAAGCTCCATCGAGATCGCTGGATGCGGGAAGGCATCAACAAATGATCGATCGCCCAAACGACAGGTCTTGCCCTTCAGAAGCGGCGCGCGGGGGCACTCATTCAGCTCCAGCTCGAATGTGATCATAGCGACCTCCGCGCGCCCGATTGTCAGTAGCGGAAACGGTTGCTGTCGCCCTGCATCACAAATTTGGTGGCACGGGCCATCCGCTTGCTACGCTTCAGGGGCGCGATCGACTTGAAGGTGTTCATTGTCCTTTCCTTTCGATGACGTTGCTAACGCCAGAATCCTTCGCTACCCACGTGATTATGTCCAAATGTTTCCATTTATAGCTGTAACTATGTCGATATAAGCTATTGTATTTGCAAACACTTCCGACATTCCAGGTGCTGCCAGAGCACTCCATAGCCGCCAAATCTTTGCTCGGGTGACCGGTCGGGCGGTCTCGATGATCGAGCTTTACCTTGGCTCCTGGTAGGCGCTGATCCCCAGCCGATGTAAGTGCGGATTGCGTCCTGATCGGTTGTACCGCCCGATACCAAGATCCTGCTCAAGACTTCCGAGCTGAGTGCTGTCTGACGCCGGCGCCTTTCGCAAAGCCCTGACGCCGGCGGAAAACGAGCCGGGCAGCCGGGTGCCAGGTAAGCGTCAAGCTGACCGCTGCAAACCGAAATCTATCTACATTCCAGATAGTACCTAACTTGATACACCTCATCAGGCAGATAGAAACGTCGCGATCGCGCAACAGAGAAGGATGATTTCGTCGTGTCTACCATACGCACTTTCCCTGATCGCATGCGTCATGCCGTCCTGTTTGAAGCGCTCGGATTGGCTATCGTCACGCCGGCCGGGGCTTACTTGTTCGACCAGCCCGCAAGTCACATGGGCGTCGTCGGCATTTTCGCATCGACCCTGGCGACGATCTGGAATTTCGGATTCAATCTCGGCTTTGATCATGCGATGCTGCGCCTCTTTGGGAATACGAGGAAGAGCTATCCGCTGCGGCTCCTGCACGCGGCGCTGTTCGAGATCGGCTTTCTGATCATGCTCATCCCCCCGGTGTCGTGGTATCTCGGCATGTCGCTCTGGGACACATTCGTGATGGATGTGTCGATCGCCGTTTTCTACATGGTCTACGCTTTCGGCTTTAACCTCGCCTACGATCGGACCTTCCCACTGCCCGTCCATCGTTCGGCGGACACTGTGTAACGAAGGCGCGGCTGCGTGTCATTCAGATCGCTCCACTCTGGCAATGGCGCCCCGCTCGTCCCGCGGCCAGCCTCGTCGGTCGGCGCTATGGGGCGAAAGGTGCTCTGCGCCGACGGGAGAGAAACATGCCATTCGATATTCGCCAGCTTCGTCATGCAATCGCAGCTGCGGACTGTCGCAGCTTCCATCGTGCTTCGGAGGCATTCAACATCAAACGATCGACGCTTAGCCGGAGCATCTTCCGCCTGGAGGAGCGTCTAGGCGCGACGTTGTTCATTCGGACGACTTCAGGGGTTTCGACTACCCGGGTTGGCAGGGAGTTCGTTCGCGAGGCGCGCCACATCGTCAGCAAAGTCGATCAGCTCGCTGCGGGCATGCGTGCTGCCGGACAAGGACGCGTTGGGGATCTGTCAATCGGCTATAATGTCCCGGTTTCCGCCGGGAACCTCCACACTACATTGCTCAGCTGGCGCGAAAGCAATCCCAATGTGGAGATCGATGCCGTTGAAGCTCAACGCCTGGATCTAGTGAACGGTCTGAAGGAGCGCACGGTCGATATCGCCATATTGCCCGGCGAGGCAAGCTATTCAGAAATCAAAGGGGCCACCTTCTGGACTGAACGGCTGCTCGTCGCGATGGCGGCGGACCACCCGCTCGCGGCACATCCGTCCGTGCAGTGGTCCGACCTGCGCGACGAGACTTTCTGGCTCACGGCCAATGATCCGGGGCCCGAGATTCACGACATGTTATTGGGTCATCTATCGGCATTCGGGACCCGTCCAAAAATCAAGATGCAACCGGTCAGCCGCGAGTCGATCATGAACATGCTGGGCGCAGGGATCGGCGTAACCATCACCTGCGAAGGTGCCACAGGATTGCAGTACCCAAACATTGTCTTGCGGGAGGTTCGTACCTCCCGCGGCCCTTGCTCGATCGCATATTCTGGGTACTGGCACGAAGACAACTCGAATCCGACGTTGAAGAATTTTCTTGCCTTCGTGCGCAATCGCTTTGCTTTGACGTTTTGCCTCCCGTAGCGGCCATTGGGACCTCGGGTGCATTCGCCTTCCTCAATAGATCAGGAGACAGCACAGCCCTTTGAACAGACAAAGGAGGAATGGTGGGGTTTCTCATCAACCATTTAGTCTACGAGCGGGTGTGCGAGCAAATCTTTGCTCGCCCTCACTTCATTGTTGGCGGCGTTGCTGCCAAACCGCTGGCGCACGATATCGGAACAAGCGTCATGCCGGTTCGCGAGGCCCTTATCCGCCTCGCCCAGCAAGACGCGCTCGACAGCATCCCGTCGAAGGGATTCTTTATTCCGCCTCTCAAGGCACATTACATCGAGGAGGCCTTCAATATTGCCCGCCAACTCGTTGCCAGGCGGCACAGACCCAGTGCGGACGATGGCAGGGCCGAACTGAAGGATGCCATCGGGCAGAACGTGCTGATGTCCTGGCATTCGGAGGTTTTTGAATGGGTTGCCGCGGCGCCTTCAGGCTTCCGTTCTATCGAGAGGTGGCAATACACTGATTTCGACAGGAAATTCCTAGCGGTAGCGTCGAAGTGCATGGCGGAGGTCGATTGGACGATCATGCGCTATATCTGGAGCAAAACGATTCACTATCGATACTACATCTACAGCAACTTTGACCTCTACGCCGCCCCTGTGCCCAATTTAACCAGACAATCCAACCACCGGAATGAGGTGGCGAGCTTTGTCGATGAGGTTTTCAGACGGTACGCACACCTCGCCGGAATCGTCACGGCACAGGCAGACGTCAACCAGCGCCCTTCGCCTTACATGTGATCCAAATCGCCGCGGCTCTATACGCATTCAGTTACGCGCGCCCGATCGCGCAGATCGACGACATTGTCTGTCTGACGGATTGTGCTCTTGCGGTGGGTGATCGCCAAGACGGTGACTTCACCTGCGATCCTCCGAATATGGTCCATGATAGCTGCTTCCGTCGCCTCATCGAGGGCGGAACTCGCTTCGTCCAGGAACAGAAACTTCGGTTCGCCGTAAAGCGCCCTGGCAATTGCAATTCGCTGACGTTCGCCACCGGACAGTTTCAGGCCACGCTCTCCGACGATCGTTGAGAACCCATCGGGAAACTCCTCGATCCTATTGAGGATCGCCGCCTTCGTAGCGGCCTCGCGCAGTCGCTGATGATCGATCGGTCGGCCCAGAGCGATGTTGGCCGCTAGCGTATCGTTGAGCAGCATCACTTCCTGCGGAACGACGCCGACCGATGCATACCAATCCTGCCGGTTGACCTCGCAGAGGTCGACGCCGTCGGCACGAATTTCTCCGTTGGAAGGTTCGATGGTTTTTAACGCCAGCCGGAGAACCGTCGATTTTCCCGAACCGGTCTCGCCGGTGATGAAGGTGATGGCTCCTCGCCGGGCGACAAAGCTTACGTCCGCTATTCCACGCCCGTCTTCATAGGAAAAGTCGACGTTCTTGAATTCGAGCCGTCCCCCGACGGCTTCGAGTTCGCCGCGCGCTGCAGTCCGGTCACTCTCCTCAGGAGATGCCCACATCTGGGCGAAGGGCCTGAATTGCGCATAGGATCTCACCAGGCTCTCGATCGCGAGACCAACCATCTCGAAAGGCTGGTTGAGTTGAAGAAGGAGTGCATTGAACAGCACTATGTCGCCGACAGAGATGGTCCCTTCTCGGTAGCGGGGCAGGAAAATGGTGAAAGCGATCGCGAACTGAAGCGCGAGAGCGAGACCGTAGACGCCAGCGTAGGCGATCCGTTTCAGACAATAGCTCCGCCAGTTGTGAAGGACCTCTTCAGCGCCGCGTCTGTAACGGTCACTCATCCATCCGCAGCTTCCGAAGTAGCGCAGCGTCTCCATCGAGGAAATCGCGTTACCCACCAACTGCGCATTGGCTTGCCCGGCCGTCGCCGCGTTTTCGAGATGCGGTCGCGTCCATTTGTTCGAGAAGTAGGTCAGCGAAATGAACACCGCCCCGTATATAAGGACGACAAGGACCACCCTCGCATCAATGGCGGCACTCAGGACGACCAGGGTCAAAGCTAGCTGCACAAACCCGGGTATGAGGACCATCAAGGCAAGTTGCACTACGACGATGAGGGCTTGTGTTCCCTGCATCTGCGCGGACTGAATCTCGGCGGGATTGTGCTCGACGAAGAACCGAGGCGATTTCTTGACCAAGTGCTCGAAAAAACGAGTGGCGGCGATGAAATTCAAATCCTCGGCGCTCATCGCGGCGAGGTACTTCACCATGTTTTGCAGCGCAAGTGAGAGCCCGATGACAACGGCGTAGATCAAAAGACCCGCAGAAATCGTGTCCAGCCAGCGATCATCAGTCAGGCGATCTACAAGCCGCGAGAAAAGATAGGGCGCGAAGACCGAGGCCAGTGACGAGCCGACCACGACCGCGGCAACGAGCACTATCGTATCCCGCGAGACTTTCCAGAAGCTCGAGATGATCCCGCCAAGCGGAGCCATCACCACGCCCCAATCGCTCAGCTTTCCCGAAGTTGGCATTTCTGATGACTTCCTTCGGATCTAGTGGCGTCGACACAGTCACGTCGCCAACCAGCTGCTGAAGGATCCTGGCGCAGCGACTACGGCTAGACCTTAATAGGGGGCGACCGCTCGGCCGTGATAAGCGCGAAATACCTCGATTATAATTTACGACTGCCATGAAGTGACGACGCCCTAACGGCGAGCAACATGCTTTGTAGATGGGCCGGCTGAGATGGCTTGTTGAAGCTCTGATAATATCACCCGCCTTCATTCAGGCGTCCGGCTTTCTCCCAACGACAAAATCCGGTCTCGCCTCTTTCTTCCCGATCCAAGGAAAGCACGGAACATCGCTCATTTGTCGTCCGCCTGCGTCCATTCCGATTTCGACCGGACGAAATCACCAACGCGGAACTCGGGGTGGCATATCCTGTGGTGTGCGGCCCTCCTGGGCCGCCTTGCGCCGTGCCTCGAAACGGGGAGCCGGCCTCTGCAGGCAATCGCCAGCACGCGCAGAGTATTCAGGTGCTGGCCTTGTTGGTCGCCGGGCGTGATCGACGGTTTGCGGCGAGAAACTGGCCCATTCCGTGGGCACCAGGTCGTTTCCGCTGCGGCGTCAACCTCACAATGTCGTCGGCTGGAGAGGCGCGCACCATCCGCATGCGTCCACTCCCGCGCGCCGATCATGGTCGGCACCTCCTGTGCTCGCCTGTCGAGGCAGGGTCTCGGATGTAGCAGACGCTGCCTCCCCTCAACCCTGTTCCGCACCAGCACCGAGAACAGGGTGTGACGGGCCGGCTGCCCGCGCCTGCCCTTGTCGCCTCGCCCTCGACGAAGAGGCGAACACAAGGAGGCAGCCATGACCACGGATCACACTCTTCACACCCGGAACGACATCTACGAGCGCGTCACCAGCCAGATCATCGCCGCCATCGAGGCCGGCGCCGGCGACTACCGGATGCCCTGGCACCATGACGGATCGGCCATCACCACGCCGGTCAACATCGCCTCGTCCAAGGCCTATCGCGGCGTCAATGTCATAGCACTCTGGGCCGCGGCACACGCGGCCGGATATCCCGCCGGCATCTGGGGCACCTATCGCCAATGGCAGGCACTTGGCGCCCAGGTCCGCAAGGGCGAACGCAGCCACTTGGTCGTGTTCTGGAAGGTCGACGATCGACGCCGTGAGGATTACGACCGGAACGACGACGCGGATCGCGACGAGACCGGCCGGCGCATGTTCGCCCGCGGCTACACGGTCTTCAACTGCGCGCAGGTCGATGGCTACACACCGCCCGCAACGCCGGTGCTGCCGGAGACCGAGCGGATCGAGCGGGCCGAACATTTCTGTGCGGCGCTCGGCATCGATATCCGGCACGGCGGATCGCAGGCCTATTACAGCCCGTCTACCGACCATGTGCAGATGCCGGAGTTCGCCTGTTTCCGCGACGCCGTCGCCTATTATGCCGTGATGCTTCACGAATGCGGGCACGCCTCCGGAGCCAAGCACCGCCTTGATCGCGATCTCTCCGGACGGTTCGGCTCGGCCGCCTACGCTATGGAAGAGTGCTCGGTTGAGCTATTGAGCGCGATGATCTGCGCCGATCTCAACCTCAGCCCCGAACTGCGCCTCGACCACGCCCGCTATATCGCCTCCTGGCTCGAGGTGCTGCGCACCGACAAGCGCGCCATCTTCACCGCCGCCAGCAAGGCGCAGGAGATTGCCGACTGGATGCATGCGCAGCAGAGCGACGCTTAGCGAGACAAGGTGCGGGGTGCGGCATCGGCACCCCGGAGGTCACAGCGGCGCTCTGTTTCACGCTATGGCTCGATCGACAACCCGGGCGCTCAGCGCCACGCCCGCTTCGAAGGACAGGACACAGCAAGGACAGCGGCTACAGGCGATCAGTTTCCCGATCTTGACTCTTCGTGCCTCTCGAGAACATAATAAGAACATTCACCGGCGCTGTGGCGCGCCAATCCAACGGATCGAGGGTTACAACGACTGCTTTGCAGCCGAGGAACACGCTTGGCATGCGAACACTGAAGGACGAAATCGAAGCCGCCGTCGCGATCGATCTTACAGTCTTGGAGCCCCATCGCAGACGGGCCTACGCCGGACTTGACCAATACCGACGAGCGGTCGAGGTGCGCGGCGTCCAGGAACTCGCCGGGAAGATCGCGGGGTCTTTCGGGGTTTTCGCGATTTTCGACGTCGAGACGGTGCTCCGATATCCGGCGATTACGCCTTTCGTGACTCAGACCCTTTACACTGTCGCCGGAGCCTGACCCGTTCGACCTGATGAAGCCGTTCTCGGCCGAATTGATGACTATGTGGCCGATCGATCGAAAAGTCGGTTCACCGAAGAATGACACCGCAGACATACTCGATCCGACCGAGCCCGTACCATGAAGTTTTCCCATCTGCTGCTGATCGCGATCGCGCTCGGTATCGCCCTGCCCGCACGTTCTCAAGGTCCAATCACCGGGCGCGCGGCCGTCATCGACGGCGACACAATCGAAATCAGAGGCGAGCGTGTTCGCCTGCACGGGGTCGACGCGCCCGAGAGCTGGCAAATCTGCGACGATGGCGACGGCAGCACCTACGGCTGCGGCAAGCGGGCAGCGTTCGCGCTCGACAGGTTCCTTGCCGCGTCACGACCAACGCGCTGCGAGGTCGTAGAGCGGGACAGATACCAGCGGTTCGTGGCCGTCTGCTTTCGCGCAGATGGCCAAGAGGTCAACCGCTGGCTGGTCGAGAGTGGCAATGCCGTGGATTGGCAGAGATACAGCAAGGGCGCCTATGCCGGCGCCCAGCGGTCGGCGCGGTCGGGTCGCGCCGGCATCTGGCGCGGACGTTTTGAGCTGCCTTGCGAAGAGCGGGCCCGCCGTGCGAAGCAAGTGCCTTCTTGCTGAACACGAGATGATCAATGCCGACCAACGAGACGAAAAACGATTTGAAGTCGATCGACCGGGAGATTGGCGCGCGGATCCGATCCGCCCGTGAGGTATTGGGTGTAAGTCAGTAGCTGCTTGCCAATGACGTGGGGTCACATTCCAGCAGATCCAGAAATACGAGAAAGGCATCAACCGTCTGTCTGCTTCGATGCTCGTGAGGGTCTGCCAGTCGCTGCAGGTCAGTCCCAGGGAGATCCTCGGCGCCTACTTCTCACATCTGCGTCCGAGCGAGGAGCGCGTCGATTGGCTGCAGGAGAAACTGCTGACGGCAGAGCGAAAACTCGCCGGAGTTCGACGCGCACTTCGGGACGAATAGCGCTTTCGCGGGATAAAGCGTGTCATGATTACGGCGCCCGATCGCAGGCACGTGGTTCAGCATGGCCAATGACGACAGTTCTCCAGGCGACGTCAGATGCCCAGATCGCGTGTGGTATTCCACCATAGTGCCAGGTCGGGGACACGAGACGACGGCCCGGCGTGGAAGCGGTCGTGATGCCCGGGATAGCGCTGGAATCTCGAACCATCGACCGTCGCGTCATCCTCCTTGAGACCAGCTGTCAGTCCCCGCCCCCTGCGGCCCCTTCAATGGCCTGATCTGGCCGAAGGACGGCTGACGCCTCGACCGCCTCTCACGCAACGGCGCGGCAGTGACTTTCTTCCCCTGGGCTACGCCCATTCCTCGCGAAACAACAAAGTCGCCTCTGTGCCATCCTTCGCTGGCGCTGCGGTCGCAAGCGATGCGTCGTCGCTCGCCTCCAGCCGGAAGATCGCCATCGAGGCCGCGACGGGCGCGGGCTCGAAACACCAGCGCAAGGAGAACTACCATGGCGACCATTGGCACCTTCAAGAAGTCCGACAACGAATTCGTCGGCGAAATCGTCACCCTCTCGGTCCGGGCCAAGAACGTCCGCATCGTCCCGGCAGCCGGCGACGCTGGCGAAAATGCCCCCAGCCACCGGGTCTTGGTCGGTCGCGCCGAAATCGGCGCCGCCTGGACCAAGCGCTCCAACGAAGGCCGCGACTATCTCGGCCTCAAGCTCGACGATCTGAGCTTTACCGCTCCGATCTACGCCAATCTCGTCGACGACGAGGACGGTGAAGGCTTCTCTCTCATCTGGTCTCGTCCCAGCCGCCGTAATCGCGACTGAGCCACACCACCCTCGCCTCGCCCGGAACCGACCGGGCGGGGCGAGAACACCGCGGCGACCGAATCAGTTCGCGCCGAATGGGCTCCTTCTTCGGCGAATTACGCCTTAAACGCTTGCGTGAATTGACCGAGGACGACTATTATAGTCGTAGTTCTGGCGCAAGCGCTCGCGTCAATGGGAGGTGATCATTCATGATCACCTCCCGCCAGACGCGGGCCGCACGCGCGTTGCTCGGTTGGAACCAGGAGACGCTCGCTGACAAGGCCCGGGTATCACTGACCGCGCTCAAGCGCCTTGAGTCAGCAAATGACCTCAGGGTGCACGAGTCGACGCGCGATCAGGTGCGTCGCACGCTCGAGGCTGCCGGCATCGTCTTCATCAAGTCCAGCGACGGTGAAGGAGTGATGCTTGTACGTGCGAAACAAACGGGCAGCGGGTGACCTGGGATACGGCGAGTTCTCCCGCTCAGATATGCAACGCTCGTCTTACAGCCGTGAGGACGCAGTCCAGCGAACGCGCCCGATTAAGTTGCCGATCCCGAAGAAAGGCATGATCTCGCGCCGAGTACGGCGATCGGGAGGATTGAATTGACCGAGCCAGCTTTCCTGGACGAGCCACCGCAGGGTTCAATGCTTACGACCTACGATCGCGAGCACATGAAGCTCTATATGCGGCTCCTCGATGCAGCAGCGGACGGCGCCACCTGGCAGGAAGCCGTCGCAGTCCTGTTCGGGATAGATCCCGTCAACGAGCCGGAGCGCGCGCGCCAAGTCCATGAACGGCACCTGGCGCGCGCCCGCTGGATCAGCGAAATCGGCTACCGTCAGCTTGCGACGGACCGCAACCACTGAAGCCATTGTGTTGCCTGGAATGCAACACGCGGGCCCATCGCGGGGGCTTCCGCGAGGCAATTGATCCGGGAATCATCCTCGTAGCGCACGCGGATAGGCTGCATGCGCGTGGAGGAAGTGGATGCGCCCAGATACGTCACAATGGCGATCCCCATCGGCATACGACTATGTCGATGAGCTTTCTGGTCCCGACCTCGCTTGGGAATGGCTGCGTCGCAACACAGATTACCAGCAGGACTTCCTGGCACTTCAACGAGCCACCGCTGACCGCAAATCGTTCTTGCTGGCACTCCGCCAGCGATGGGGGTTGCAATTTCGCAATTGCGCCGACACTCAATGCCACACAAACCACCGTGACTTGGTCGCCGGAGCTGGATACCAGCGCCGTTCTGCTGACATCCACCCCCACAATCGCGCCGACGGATCGGAATCTCTCCCGTCTACTCGACCAAGCCCGGGCGGAGACAGACGAATTCGGCTCCTTCTTCCATCACGTCTTACCTGACGGCGACGCGATACAAGTCCTGCGTCTCGCCAGCGTCGGCGCCGATGAGCCGCTCTCCGCCCTCATTCCCCTCGATCCAGACGCACTCGATCGGCTCGAAGCACTGCTTCGACTGGTCCAGAGTCTATTGGGGCGGCGCGTCGCGGAGGACACGCGTCTCACGCACCAGAAACGTCGACGCGCGCGACACATGCTGCAAGCCGTAGACGGGCGCGTAAACGGCGCCAGTTACCGCGAAATCGGCAGCGTCATCTACGGGCGAGAACGCGTAGCGTCTGAGCCCTGGAAAACCTCGGCCCTGCGTGACGCGACCATCGATCTGGTCAAGGACGGCCTGGCCATGATCGCCGGTGGCTATCGAAATCTTCTGCGCCACCGCCGCCGCCGGTAGTCCCCGCCCCCCGAAGGGGTGGGGTTTTTGGCTCGTCTATCTTCGCACTCCCCCCTTCCGGCACTTCTTCGCCACCCTGCCCTTCGTCCGCCGCTCACGTCCGGCGCGCCCCACCGACAACCACGGAGGCACCACATGGCATCGAATACCGCCGGCTTACCCCCACGCTACCTGCGCACGCCCGAAGCTGCGCGTTTTCTGGGCTTGTCCGGCCGCACACTCGAAAAGCACCGAACCTATGGGACAGGACCAGCCTATCGGAAGCTCGGGGGGCGGGTCGTCTATTCGATCGAGGATCTGCAAGCCTGGGCCGATCGCGGGATGCTGACCTCGACCTCCGACCCAAGAGGCAGCGTCCTTCCGGCAAAGCGCCATAGCGCCATCGGGCAAGCACACACCGGCCGTCAGCAGCGTTGAGGTCGCCCTGTCATGAAGCGACCGCGTATCATTGCCCTCAGCGAACGAGCAAAGCTCGACCCCTTCATCGTCGCCACAGGCGCCGCCAGTCCGCGCGATCAGCGCGACCTCATGGAGCGCCCCTTCTTTTCGTTGGCCAAGGCCAAGCGGGTTGCACCAATCCTCTACAAATCCGGTGACGTGCAAGTGGAAGTCTTTGCCGTAGCCGAGCACGGCATGGCCACGATCTGGGACGCCGACGTTCTCATCTGGGCCGCGAGCCAGATCGTCGAGGCCGAAAATCTCGGCCTGAAGACGTCCCGTTTTCTTCGCTTTACGCCGTATCAACTCCTGACTGCCATCGGCCGCAATACCGGAACTCGGGAATACAAGCTCCTGAAGGGCGCTTTGACGCGGCTTCAATCCACCGCGATCCGGACAACCATACGTCAGGGCGAGCATTGGCGCCGACACCAGTTCTCCTGGATCAATGAATGGGAGGAATGCACGACATGTGACGGTCGGACGGAGGGCATGGAATTCGTCCTGCCCGACTGGTTCTACCGGGGCGTCATCGACCGCTCACTCGTGCTCGCAATCGACCCGGCCTATTTTCGCCTGACCGGCGGCATTGAGCGCTGGCTCTACCGCGTCGCCCGCAAGCACGCCGGCCGACAGGCCCGTGGCTGGATCTTCGAGATCGCCCACCTCCATGCGAAGTCCGGCAGCCTCGCTCGTATGTCCGATTTCGCCTTCGATCTCCGGCGCATAGTCCGGCGACAGTCGCTTCCGGGCTACCGGCTTCGGATCGAGCGGCGTGGCAGGCGCGAGTTGCTGCGCATCCTCCCCGCCACCCTGCCCACGGGCACTGTGGACGACGCTGTGGAAACACTCGGGACTTCGGGCGCAACGACTGTCGGGACTTCAGGCGCATCAGCATCGGGATTTCGGGCGCATGGATCGCAACTAACCCTTTGGCCTGAAACGATTTTTCCCGGGCTTAACCTAGAATCTAACAGAGAATCTAACTTTCTTTCTGGCAGCGGCGATGTGGAAAAAACGTCCCGCGAGCCGCACCCGGGCCGCCGTGGAGACCCACGCGACGTTCAGACCCATGAATTCCCAGCATCTATCGGAGACGACTCATGACCGGCACCGCGAACCATCGTGGGCGTGGCAGTTCGACGCCATCCGCTCGCACATCCGACAATCTGACCCGTGTTGAACTGACCTGGATCGAGAAGAAGATCGAGAGCTGGATCCGCTTCGGCGCGCCCGCACACGAAGCGATCCTGAGCCGTAGCCGGCGCGTCCTGTCCTTCGGCCCGGAGACGATCTTCGCCTTCGTCCGCTGGGCGTCGAACGACTTCGGGACGATCATCTCTCGGATTGACATCGTGCGCGCCGTCTCGCCAGGCGAGGCCTACCAGACGCTACCCTTCGTGCGGCCCGGTGGCGAGATTCTCCTCAAGGTCGAGGGCTGGCCGAAAGTCGAACAGGTGCTGCGCACGATCGATGCCATAGAGGCGCTCGACATCGCCGGGCCCGATGTCTCTCCGGATCATTGGCGTCACATCCATAACCGGCTCGCAGCCGGCCATGCGCCTCGCGCTTACACGCACGAGCAGCATCAAGCTTATCTCCTGCGCCGGAAAACGACGTCATGACCCGCTGCGGCTATGTCATCACGGTGCTTCTCGCTTCGGCCGCGATTTTCATCACGGCAGCTGTGCCAGTCCCGGTGAAGCTTGTCTGGAACGCGTCGGCCAGCGCGCCGATCGGCCTCTATACGATCGAGGCTCCAGGGCGGCTCGAAGTGACCGACCTGGTCGTTGTCTCGGCACCCGAACCGCTTGCGACCCTGCTCTCCGACCGTGGATATCTGCCGCGCGGCGTGCCGCTGATCAAGCACGTCGCCGCCCTGCCGAAGCAACAGGTCTGCCGCTCCGGTCGCCAAATCGTCGTCGATGGCGTGCCCATCGGCGCCGCGCTCGATCGCGACCGCCTCGGCCGCGATCTGCCCGCTTGGCAGGGGTGCCGGGTCGTCGCCGACGACGAGTTGTTTCTCATGAACTGGCAGGTCCCGGACAGCCTGGATGGCCGCTATTTCGGACCAATCCCCGCGAGCCTCGTCCTCGGCCGGGCGGTCCCGCTTTGGACCAGCGAAAGCAGCACCCTCGACCTTTGATCGCGCCCCGAACCTTCCCTTCACCACGCACGCAAGGAGACTTTCGATGCCTCAGATCGGTCAGTTCTCACGGACGAAATCAGGATATGCCGGAACGCTGCGAACCCTCTCGCTCAACGTCGAACTCGTGCTCGAGCACGCCGAGCCAAGCGATGCCGAGAACGCTCCAGACTTCCGCATCCATCTCGGCGAAGACGGGCCGGAGATTGGCGCCGGCTGGAAGCGGACCGGAGAAAAGGCGGGCGGCTATGTAGCGATCCTGATCGACGATCCCGCCCTCGCCGCACCGATCCGCGCCAATCTTTTTTCGTCCGGCGAGGACAGAAGCGTCTGGGGTCTCTTCTGGAACCGACCGCAAAAGCACGCCGGCCGGGACTAGGCCGATGCGTATCGCCCCACCGGCTCGCATCTCCCCAGCCAGGCGAGGTCTGCCACGTGTAGTCCGCCTTTCTGCGCTCCTTCTCCTTTCCGGCATCATCCTTGCTTCCCCTCCGAATCTCAGCCTGTTCGCGCAAGGCAAGCCGGCGGCGCGCCTGGCGACCGGCGGCCCATACGCTGCCCACATCGACGAGGCAGCCCGGCGGTTTGTCATTCCGACGTCGTGGATACGCGCGGTGATGCGCGTTGAAAGTGCCGGCGAAGTCCGCGCGTTCTCGCGCGCCGGTGCCATGGGCCTGATGCAGATCATGCCTGACACTTGGGAGGAACTCCGCGTCCGTTATCGTCTTGGCGACGATCCTTACGATCCGCGCGACAACATCGTGGCAGGCGCCGCGTATTTAAGAGAAATGCACGACCGCTATGGCGCCCCAGGCTTTCTCGCAGCCTACAATGCGGGGCCGGCACGCTACGACGAATACCTCCGATCGGGACGGCCTTTGCCGGCCGAAACCCGCGCCTATGTCGCCGCGATCGCTCCTCTTCTTGGCATCGCTCCTCTTCTTGGCGTTGGCGACCTCCCGAGCGCCGCCACGCCGCGGGCGTCAGTGAAACGACCTGGTGGCAGGCTCCACTCTTCATAACACCCGCCAGCCTCACGGAAGTTGGCACGCCACGTTCGCAGCCATCGCGCGCCGGCGGCGCAGAAATCGAGCCATCATCACGCGATTTCCCTGCACTGAAAACGCACTCGATCGGCCTGTTCGTTGGACGAAGTGATCCACGTGGTGAGCAATGAGCACCACTTCAGGCAAGCGTATCCCGGCGGGCTTCCGCGCATCCTGGAGGATAGTGGGGCGGGCAGCCGGAGACACGACCGGAGGATGGCAGGATAAAGGGCCGCGATGTGCGGCCGAGGACGGTTGTTTCATTTCAATGACTTGCAGCGTGATTTCGCGAGGTGCGCCAAGGGACCGCACCTCGCACAAGCGAGCATTATTACGCAGTTTCAATATGATATGATGATGTGCTGAACTAATCTATGAGTGACGAGAGTGACTTCCGTATCCGCCCTGGCCGCGTCCGCTCATCAAGAGCGCAACGCGCCCGCCCCTTCATCGCCCAGGCGCTTGCCGCAGCTGAGCGCGCCGGCGGATCCGTGTCACAGCGTGGTACGATCAGCGCCGGCAATCGCTCTCGCTTCGGGCATGGCCAGCGCGCCTCCGTTCAGGCCAATCGCCTGATCACGTCCCGCTCGCGTGGCGCCGTCGTCAAGGCGCGGGTGGTAAGGCTCAGCGGCCGCGGTGCACCGCTTGCCACTCATCTCACTTATCTGCGGCGCGAGGGCGTGACCCGCGACGGGGAGAAAGCTCGTATGTTCGGCCCTGGTGGCGATGCGGCGGACCCGAAGGCCTTCACTGAACGATGCGAGGGCGACCGGCATCATTTCCGGTTCATCGTCTCGCCGGACGATGTGCTTCAGATGGCCGACCTCAAGGGCTTCACGCGTGATCTCATCAGCCAGATGGAGAAGGATCTCGACACCCGCCTCGACTGGGTGGCGGTCGATCACTGGAACACCGCGCACCCCCACGTCCATCTGCTGGTGCGCGGCGTGCGGGACGACGGTGAAAATCTCGTCATCTCGCGCGATTACATCAAGGAAGGAATGCGCGATCGCGCGCGCGACCTCATCACTCGGGAGCTCGGACCGCGGACCGATCAGGACATCCGCCAGACACTCGAGCGTCAGATCGAAAGCGAGCGCTGGACCAGCGTCGACCGACAGCTCGCACGCGATAGCTATCGCACTGGCGTCATCGATCTCGCGCCACATCCCGATCGGCAGCCAGACGAGCTCCACGCGGTCAAGATCGGCCGCCTGCGCAAGCTCGAATCCCTCGGCCTCGCCGATCAGGTCCGCCCCGGCCAGTGGTTGATGGCCGAAAATGCCGAAGCAGTCCTTCGCGAGCTTGGCGAACGTAATGACATCATCAAGCGCATTCATCGCAGTCTGTCCGAACGCGGCATCGAACGCAGCACCGCCAGCTATGTGCTCGCGGGTGAAAGCCTCAACCTGCCGGTCATCGGGCGCCTGGTCGATCGGGGTCTGGATGACGAGATCAAGGGCACGGCTTATGCGGTAATCGACGCCGTCGACGGACGTACTCACCACATCAAGGTTCCCGATCTCGACGCGGCGGGCGATGGGGCGATCGGATCCATCGTCGAACTGAGAAAGTTCGATGACGCGCAGGCTCGGCGTCGTGTTGCCCTCGCCGTCCGATCGGACTTGAGCATTGAGCAGCAGATCACGGCGAGCGGCGCCACCTGGCTCGACCGTCAGGCGATCGCGCGCGAACCGCTGGCACTCGGCAGCGGCGGTTTTGGTGCCGAGGTTCGCGAGACCATGGACCGACGGGCAGAAGAGCTCATCGAACGCCGTCTCGCAGAGCGGCAGGGGCGCGGCGTGGTGTTCGCGCGCAACCTGATCGAAACCCTGCGCAGGCAGGAGCTCGAGGCGCTTGGGCAGAGGCTCGCCGCCGAAACGGGGACGCCATTCAACAAGTCCGCCTCAGGCGAGTATGTCGCTGGCACCTATCGCCAAAGGTTCGCACTCGCCTCCGGCCGCTTCGCGATGATCGACGACGGTCTGGGGTTCCAGCTGGTGCCGTGGTCCCCTTCGCTGGAAAAGCATCTCGGACGCCAAGTCTCCGGGGTGGATCGCGGCGATGGCGGGATTGACTGGGGCCTCGGCAAGAAGCGTGGGCTCGGGCTCTGACGCAAGACCTTGGCGGCACGCAATATCGGCGCGATCCCAAATTACGCGGATCGTCGCCTCGTGAACCAGCCAGTGTTGCTGGCCGCCTCAATCGCCATCGTCGTGCTCGCGGTATCGGCAGGGGTGATGTGGTGGAAGCGCCGGCCGGCCGGGTCGCTCGGCGTACCGCGAATGCCCGCGGACAGACGCGTCTTCCGCGGCTTGTTGGCGATCCTCGTCATCGGAGGATTACTGTTCCCGCTCGTCGGTCTGTCGCCCGTTGTCATGCCGCCGCGGGTTTGCGGCGGCACTCAACCTCGACCGCTCGCAATAGCGGGCCGCGTTCACGCCGCGCCCTGACGGTATTTTGACCGCGGCCGGACCTATCGATGCCGGCTCGCTCCTTTGTAGCTGAACCGAAAGCCAAATTTCACAGCGTCGCTGCATTCTAACGACGCCTCGATGCATGCTGCTACGAAGGAGTTTTTCGCGGAATTCGTATACTCTGAATGGCGCAATGCAGCGCGACAAGCCTCAATTGCCCGAGCCTGCTGGACTCCATGGCTCGGCCATTCGTTTTCCAAGAAATCCAATGCATCGTAGGGGCCGCAGAACCGGCGCGGCATACCATTTTGCAGCATCACCCACAGTGGAATGCGCCACGGTGCTTCTTTCATTTTCGGACCTCCTCAAAGGTCGTACTGAGAATCGCCAGACCGCCAGCTTCGTTCCGCAAGCTACAATGATTCTTTTGGCTGGGTTACGCTCGCGCCGCGCGAATTCTTGGTCACCAGGAGTTAGCCATTCAGATGAGATGCAGTGCGACTCTCGCGGCAGATAACGGGGACCATCACCTTGGTGCGCAGAGCGAGCGCAAGCATCGCGGTTCGTGGAGGTAGAAGGATCGCGCCGACGGCCTGTAATTCCGCGCACTGCCCGCCGTTTGCTCGCTCCCCGCCTGGGGCAGCTTGAACACGCATGCCGCTATCCGTGATCTTGACACCATTTGCTGCAACGAAGGTCGGAGCATGTCCGCGACCAAGATCCTCTGGGGCCAGATCCTCGCCGTTCTCCTGATCGTGCTCTTGACGACATGGACCGCGACACAATGGACGGCGTGGCAGCTCGGATTCCAGGCTCAGCTTGGCCAGCCCTGGTTCGAGTTTGCCGGCTTGCACGTCTACTATCCGCCCTCGATTTTCTTGTGGTGGTACTTCTACGACGCCTACGCGCCCGATGTCTTCTGGAAGGGCGGGATGATTGCAGCATCCGGCGGCTTCATCGCCATAGCGGTTGCGATCGGCATGTCGGTCTGGCGTGC
Organism: Ensifer sp. 22521; assembly: GCF_052044795.1. Taxonomy (NCBI): domain Bacteria; kingdom Pseudomonadati; phylum Pseudomonadota; class Alphaproteobacteria; order Hyphomicrobiales; family Rhizobiaceae; genus Ensifer; species Ensifer sp. 22521. The sequence goes on along the minus strand of NZ_JBQENM010000008.1, from coordinate 285,917 downwards.
GCGGGAAGCAAAGAACGTCGAGACTTATGGGTCCGCGCGCTGGGCGAGCCCTGAAGAAGTGAAGTCGGCCGACCTCCTCGGGCCCGACGGTGTGGTTCTTGGCAAGCTGGGTTCCGAGTATCTTCGACACGACGGTCCCGAACATGTGCTGTGCTTCGCGCCGACACGGTCCGGCAAGGGCGTAGGTCTCGTCGTTCCCTCGCTCCTGACCTGGCCGGGTTCGGCCATCGTCCACGACATCAAGGGCGAGAACTGGCAGCTCACTGCCGGCTTTCGGGCTCGATACGGCCGTGTGCTGCTGTTCGATCCAACCAATTCAAAATCCGCCGCCTACAACCCGCTGCTCGAGGTGCGCCGCGGTGAATGGGAGGTGCGCGATGTCCAGAACATCGCCGATATCCTCGTCGACCCGGAGGGTTCACTCGAAAGGCGAAACCACTGGGAAAAAACCAGCCATGCGCTGCTGGTGGGGGTGATCCTTCACGTTCTCTATGCCGAGCCGGACAAGACGCTTGCCGGCGTCGCGGCATTTCTCTCCGATCCTAAACGACCGATCGAGTCCACCCTCGCCACCATGATGAAAGCCACGCATCTCGGCGAGGCAGGTCCCCATCCCGTCATCGCCAGCGCCGCGCGCGAGTTGCTCAACAAGTCCGACAACGAGCGCTCCGGCGTCCTTTCGACCGCCATGTCCTTTCTCGGGCTTTATCGCGATCCGGTCGTCGCCGAAGTCACGCGACGCTGCGACTGGCGGATCACTGATGTTGTCGGAGGCGATCGGCCGACGACGCTCTACCTCGTCGTCCCACCATCAGACATCAATCGGACAAAACCGCTGATCCGGTTGATCCTCAATCAGATCGGCCGGCGGCTCACCGAAGACCTGCAAGGAAAGGCCGCCCGCCACCGACTTCTTCTCATGCTCGACGAGTTCCCCGCGCTCGGCCGCCTCGACTTCTTCGAAAGCGCCCTCGCCTTCATGGCAGGTTATGGGCTCAAGAGCTTCCTGATCGCGCAGTCGCTGAACCAGATCGAGAAGGCCTACGGGCCTAACAATTCGATCCTCGACAACTGCCATGTGCGCGTCTCCTTCGCGACGAATGACGAGCGCACGGCCAAGCGCGTCTCCGACGCCCTGGGAACGGCCACCGAGATGCGGGCGATGAAGAACTATGCAGGGCACCGGCTTTCGCCCTGGCTCGGCCACCTGATGGTTTCGCGCTCGGAAACCGCGCGCCCCCTGCTGACCCCCGGTGAAGTGATGCAGCTTCCACCCGCCGATGAGATCGTGATGGTCGCCGGCACGCCACCGATTCGCGCAAAAAAAGCCCGTTACTATGAAGATCCCGTTTTTAAGGAGCGCATCTTTCCGCCGCCCGAACTGAAGATCAGGACCCGCGGGAGCGTCGACGACTGGAGCACCTTGTCCGCTCCGCAGCAGGCCGTTTCTGACCCAGCCCAATTGGAAGCGAATTCCGACGACGAGGATCCGACCGGCTCGGAACGGCGTCAGCAGCCTGAGTTGAAGGTGACCGATGTCATCGAGAAGAAAGAGCCAATCGACAACGAGTTCGACTACGAGCCTCCGGAGGAGGCTGAAGAAGACGCCCTTCGCAACCGCCGTATGACCCGGCTCATGCAGGGTGTTGCCCGGCAAGTCTCCCTCGACCCAAATGACGGAATGGAGCTTTGAAACACACCCGATGACAAAAGCAGCGAAGAAACAACGCCTCTCCGTCTATCTCGACCCGCCTGTCATGAAGGCCCTCAGCGAGTATGCGGCGCGCCGCGATCAATCGCGTTCGCTCGTTGCTGAGGCATCCATCGCCTCTTTCCTTTCGCCCGATGCGGCGGAGCGCCAGGAGGCGGCGACCACAAAGCGGCTTGATCAGCTCGACCGACGTATGACCCGCCTGGAACGCGATCTCGGCATAGCGGTCGAGACACTCGCCGTCTTCGTGCGCTTCTGGCTGACGACCAATCCGCCGCTGCCCGAACCTGCTCAGGCTGCCGCTCGAGCCAGGGCCGGCGAGCGCTACGACGCTTTCGTCGCTGCCCTCGGCCGTCGTCTCGTCAAGGGGCCGAAGCTGCGGCAGGAGATTTCGGAGGATGTCGCGGAGCTGCCGACCGATGATTAGGGGTCGTTGGCGAAACTGGCTCACCGAGCACACGCCCTTTAACCATGCCGGCCGCGGGGCAGCCTATCAGTTGCGCCAGCCGCCAAAGGTCTCGCCCCATGCCCAACCGGCCACGCGGCCGGCCGGGCATGCGAGATCACGTGTTGAGCGATCTCGCGAATGGCATGACGCGGATCCGCTTGCCGAGCGCCCTGTAGGCGGCATTGGCGACTGCCGGGCCGATGGGCGGAACGCCGGGCTCGCCTATGCCGGAGGGCGGATTGGCGGAGGCGACAATGTGAACTTCGACCTTTGGCATCGCATCAATTCTGAGGGGCGTGTAAAGGTCGAAATTGCTCTGATCGACCTTGCCGTCCGTCAGCGTGATCTCCTCGCCGAGTATCGCACCCAGCCCAAAGCCGATTCCGCCCTCCACCTGGGCGCGGACCTGGTCCGGATTGATCGCCAGACCGCAATCGACAGCGACTACGACGCGCTCGACCTGGATCTGGCCATTTCCGTCAGTCGAAACCTCGGCGATCTCGGCCACAACGGAGCCGAAGCTCTCGGCGATGGCAACGCCTCGGAAGCGCCCCTCCGGCAAGGGCTTCTGCCAATCCGCCTTTTCCGCCGCCAGCTTGAGGACGGTCGCGTGACGCGACTGCGGCTCAAGCATCGAAAGACGGAATTCGATCGGATCTCGTCCCGCCGTCTCGGCGACCTCGTCCAGGAAGGTTTCAGCTGCGAAGGCCGTATGGGTCGAGCCGACGGAGCGCCACCACAGAACCGGAACGCCGGCCTCAGTGGTGGTCAAGCCCACCGTCTGGTTTGGAATGGCATAGGGCAGATTGTTGGCCCCTTCGACCGAGGTCGGGTCGACCCCATTCTTGACCATTCCATCGAACGCAGTCTTCGCCATGATGGACTGGCCGACGATGTGGTTGCTCCATGCAACGAGCTTTCCGTTCTCGTCGATACCGGCCTTGAGGCTATGCACATACGCGGGTCGATAGCGACCCGCGCGCATGTCGTCCTCCCGAGTCCACTGCACCTTTACCGGCGCGCGGAAACCGAGGGCCTTGGCCACATGCACCGCCTCGACGACGACGTCACCGTCGAACACGGCCCGCCGGCCAAAACTGCCGCCGGTCTTCATCACAATGAGGCGTACCTTTTCGGGGGCAATCCCGGCCACCTGGCCGGCAAGCATCTGGTATACGTCCGGGAACTGATGCCCACCCCAGACCTCGAGCGTACCGTCCTCGTTCATGCGCGCCACGGCATTCAGCGGCTCCATCGCGGCATGCGCGAGATAGGGAAACTCGAAATTTGCCTCGATTACTTTTGTTGCGCCGGCGAAGGCTGTTTCTGCGTCACCATCGTTGCGCGCAAGCGCGGCCGGCATCTTCTTCGCAAGCTCCCGATAGGCGGACATGAGCTCGGCCGTGCCGCGCTTTTCCGCCGCCGTTTCGTCCCAACTGACGGTGACCGCCTCGCGGCCCTTGATCGCCGCCCACATGTTTTCGCCGACGACGGCAACGCCCCGAGGCGTTTCGACGACGTCCACCACCCCCTTGACGGTGCGCGCGGACGAGGCGTCGAAGGACTTTACCTTCGCTCCAAACAGCGGCGGATGGATCATCACGGCGGTCAGCATGCCGGGAAGCTTGATGTCGATCGTGTACTGCTCCGTCCCGTTTGCCTTACGGGCGCTGTCGAAGCGCTTCAGTCTGGCATTGCCGATCAGCTTCCAGTCGCTCGGTTGCTTAAGTACCACGTCCGTGGGCACCGGCATTGTCGCCGCCTTTGCGGCGAAGACACCGAAACCGGCGCTCTTGCCTGACGGATGGGCAAGAATGCCGTTCTCGACGGTGATCTCTGCCGCGGCAACACCCCATTCGGAGGCAGCGGCGGCGACCAGCATGGAGCGGGCCGCGGCACCCGCCTTGCGATAGCGCTCCCAGGAGGACGCCATCGACGTGGACCCGCCGGTGCCCTGAAAGGCACCTCCAAAGGCGATGTTGCCATAGGCCTTCACATCGCCGGCGGCCCCCTTCACTTCGATCGTCGACCAATCGGCCTCGAGTTCTTCCGCCACCAGTGTGGCAATACCGTTATAGGAGCCCTGGCCCATCTCGAACTGCGACGAAAGTACGGTCACTTTTCCATCGCCGTCGATTGTCACGTAGGGGGAAAAGGCATGTGAAGCGCTGGTCGTCGCTGTCTCGCCCGCTACCGCCGGGGACGCGGACAGGAGGCGAAAGCCGACGGCCATACCAGTACCTGCAGCAAGGGCACCAATGAGGAACTGTCGCCGCGATGCCTGCGCTTCCGCGGCCGGAAGGAAAACCGATTGCATGAGTTTGGGCAGCATGGCTCAAGCCTCCAGACGCTTAGCGGCTTCGTGAATGCCGGCTCGGATTCGGTGATAGGTGGCGCAACGACAGAGATTGCCCGACATGGCCGTGTCGATGTCCTCATCGCTCGGCTTCGGATTGTTCGCCAGGAGGTCTGTCGCCGACATGATCTGCCCCGACTGGCAGTAGCCGCACTGCGGGACGTCGAGATCGGCCCAGACTGCCTGAACCGTTTGCGCGACCTTTCCCTTGAGGCCCTCGATGGTCGTCACTTTTGCCCCCTCGATGTCATCGACCAAGGTCTGACAAGACCGAACCGGCGAACCGTCGACATAGACCGTGCAGGCACCGCACTGCGCCATGCCACAGCCGAACTTCGTCCCTGTTAGTCCAACCAGATCGCGGATCACCCAAAGAAGCGGCATATCCGCCTCGGCCTCGACCGTGTGTTCGACGCCGTTGATCGTTACAATTGCCATGATGCTCTCCTCGCGTTCGGGCGCGTGGTCTCGGGATGCTTATCCGGAAACCCTGCTTCACGCGCCGCGGCCATTCGCCAGACCGCGGCTGCAGCTTAGAAGACCATCCTGCACGCTGGTAGGTTCGATCCTGTCAGATTATTGCCTATTCCTCTCGGCCTGACGAAATTGTGATCATGACAAAAGATGCGCCAGCGCACCAACGGGCGCTCCACTTGTGTTCGGCAGCCCGTCAACCGATGGAGTCGCGTCTTTTCGAGTCGCTGGAGTTGAGGATTGCCTTGATGTCTCTGAGCGGCGGATGACCGAAGGCGCGCCGATATTCCCTGTTGAACTGTGTCTGGCTTTCGTAGCCGACGCGCAGCGCGGCGGTTGCGGCGTCGAGCGATTCTGAAAGCATCAATTCCCGCGCATGATGCAGCCGTAGGTGCTTCTGGAACTGCAGTGGGCTCATGGCTGTCATGGCGCGGAAATGGTGGTGCAACGTGGATATCCCCATGTTCGCAATCTCCGCGAGTTCTTCGACACGAAGCGGCCGGGCATAGTTTTCTTTCAGCCACGCGACGGCCTTTGCCACCCGGTTACTGTTCGTGCCGGCAAGCGCGAAACGCCGCAGCCGCGCGCCTTGCTCGCCGGTGAGCAGCCGATAGAGGATCTCGCCCTGGATTTGACTGGCCAGGAACGGGATGTCTGCCGGCGTGGTCGCGAGCGAAATTAATCGCAATAACGCGTCGAACAGTTCCGGTGTGGCGGCGCCGACCGCGACGCCGAGATCGCGTTCGGGGGCATCCGGCGGCTGTATGTCGTAATCGGCGATAATTCGCCGCAGCTTTTCGAGATCGAGGCGCAGCGTGGCTGCCACATAGGGCTCACTCTCGCTCGCCTCGCAGATCTGGCCGGTCATCGGCAGGCCGATGGCGGTCATGAAGAAGCAGGATTCATCGTAAACGAGCATTTCGTTACCGACATGGATACGCTTGCTTCCCTTGATGATGAGCGCCACGCTGGGTTCGGAGACGCTGGAAAACGGGCCCGCTGGCTCGATGATGCGATAGAGCGAAAGCTCCGGAACAGGGTGGCCGTAGCGAACACCGTCCCACGGCAGTTGCGAGAGCATGTCGAGAATTCGCGCCCGAAGGGGCGCGGTTTCCTCGCGCAGGTCGCGTTGCTGCATAAATGTCTCGCTCGTTGCCATGCCCTGACCCATCCTCCGACCCGCCCGTCAAATTGGCTTCTTATCATATTACGTTGATCTCAACAGGATTAGGCAACCACGCCGGAGCGCGCGGCGAAGCATCCGCGCCAGAAGGGCATTATCCAGCAGATCAGCGATCGTCCCGCCGAAGGACGCCCGCGCCCTTCGGCGCTTTGCCCACGGCGAACCACAACTCAGCCGATTGCCTGTCTTTCCGCGCCACGGCGCTACTACGCCACCAATCTTGTTGCGGCAGCTGAATTACTGGCTCTCTTAATTATCCCCGATCCAGGGCCGCGCGTTGTGCGGCCCGCGAGAGAGCGGGGACGACATGGCGACATCTCATCCGAAATCCGAAGCCGTGACGCGAGGCGTGCGCATGCTGCGCACCGCCCTCGGTCCCTCCATCGCGGGATTTCTGGAAGACCCCTCGATCGTCGAGGTGATGCTCAACCCCGATGGGCGCCTCTGGATCGACCGGCTGTCGGCCGGCCTCGCAGATAGCGGCGAGCGCATCTCCGCCGCCGACGGCGAGCGGATCATTCGCCTTGTTGCGCACCATGTCGGTGCAGAGGTTCACAGCGGGGCACCGCGTCTCTCCGCGGAACTCCCTGGAACCGGCGAGCGCTTCGAAGGTCTCTTGCCGCCGGTCGTCGCCGCGCCGGCATTCGCGATCCGCAAGCCAGCCGTAGCCATCTTCACGCTCGATGACTATGTTGCCGCCGGCATCATGTCGGCAGGACAGGCCGAGGCGCTGCGCGAGGCCGTAGCGTCACGCGCCAACATCCTCGTCATTGGCGGTACGTCCACCGGCAAGACCACGCTCACCAATGCCCTTCTCGCCGAAGTCGCGAAGACGGCCGACCGCGTCGTCATCATCGAGGACACCCGCGAGCTGCAATGCGCAGCGCCAAACCTCGTCGCCATGCGCACCAAGGATGGCGTCGCGTCTCTGTCCGAACTCGTGCGCTCGTCGCTTCGGCTGCGCCCCGACCGCATCCCGATCGGAGAAGTGCGCGGCGCCGAAGCCCTCGATCTCCTGAAAGCCTGGGGTACCGGCCATCCCGGAGGCATCGGCACCATCCATGCTGGCAGCGCCATCGGCGCCTTGCACCGTCTCGAGCAGCTCATTCAGGAAGCCGTCGTCACCGTCCCCAGGGCGCTGATCGCCGAAACTATCGATCTCGTCGCGGTCCTATCCGGACGAGGTTCATCGCGCCGTCTTTCGGAACTCGTCCGCGTCGTGGGGCTCGCTCCTTCAGGCGATTACCTGATCAATCCCGTCACCTCCACCGTACCAGGAGCTCTTGCATGATTCAGCGTTTGCATCACCTTCGCCGTCGCTTTCTGACGACGGTATCCGTCAGCCTACTGACCCTTTCGCTCGCTCCCGCGGCCCACGCATCAGGCTCCTCCATGCCCTGGGAGCAGCCGCTTCAGCAGATCCTGAAGTCCGTCGAAGGTCCGGTCGCCAAGATCGTCGCGGTGATCATCATCATCGTAACCGGCCTCACGCTTGCCTTCGGCGACACCTCAGGCGGCTTCCGGCGCCTCATCCAGGTCGTCTTCGGCCTCTCGATCGCGTTTGCCGCGAGCTCCTTCTTCCTCTCCTTCTTCTCCTTCGGCGGCGGAGCGCTCGTCTGATGGCAGCGACCACCTCTCCCGCCGAGGATGTGCCCGGCTTCGCAGTTCCCCTTCACCGGTCGCTGACCGAACCGATCCTGCTCGGCGGCGCTCCCCGTGCGATCGCCATCCTCAACGGAACGCTCGCAGCTGCACTAGGCCTGGGCCTGCGCCTCTGGCTGGTCGGCCTCGGTCTCTGGCTTGCCGGACATCTCGCCGCCGTATGGGCGGCCAGGCGTGATCCGCAGTTCGTCGACGTCGTTCGCCGGCATCTGCGCATCCCCGGTCACCTGTCGATCTAAGGGAGCGCGCCCATGATGAACCTCGCTGAATATCGCAACAAAAGCACCCGCCTCGCCGACTTTCTGCCCTGGGCAGCTCTCGTCGGCGAAGGCATCGTCCTCAACAAGGACGGCTCGTTCCAGCGCACAGCACGCTTCCGTGGTCCCGATCTTGACTCGGCCGTGCCGGCCGAACTCGTCGCCGTCGCCGGGCGCCTCAACAACGCCTTCCGCCGTCTTGGTTCCGGATGGGCGATCTTTGTGGAAGCGCAGCGCCATCCCGCCGCCGCCTATCCGGCAAGCCGTTTCCCCGACCCCGCTTCGGCTCTTGTCGACGCCGAGCGGAAGGCGGACTTCGAGGAAGCCGGCGCGCATTTCGAGTCGAGCTATTTTTTGACCTTCCTCTACCTGCCGCCCGCAGACGAGGCTGCCCGCGCCGAAAACTGGCTCTACGAGGGAAAGGCCGAGACCGGCGTGAATCCACGCGAGATCCTGCACGGCTTCATCGACCGCACGACCCGTGTACTGCAACTCGTCGAGGGCTTCATGCCAGAATGCGCCTGGCTCGACGACGCCGGGACGCTCACCTATCTCCACTCGACCGTCTCGACCAGGCGTCACCGGGTGCGCGTCCCCGACACCCCGATCTATCTAGATGCCCTACTTGCTGACCAGCCGCTCACGGGCGGTCTCGAGCCGCGCCTCGGCGACGCGCATCTCAGGGTGCTGACCATCGTCGGCTTCCCGACCGCGACGACGCCCGGCATTCTCGACGACCTCAATCGCCTTGCCTTTCCCTATCGCTGGTCGACGCGCGCGGTCATGCTCGACAAGACCGATGCGACGAGATTGCTGACGAGGATCCGCCGGCAATGGTTCGCCAAGCGCAAGTCGATCGCCGCGATCCTCAAGGAGGTTATCACCAACGAAACGTCCGTGCTCGTGGATAGCGATGCCGCGAACAAGGCCGCGGACGCGGACCTCGCGCTGCAGGAGCTCGGCGCCGACCATGCCGGACAGGCCTATGTGACGGCGAGCGTCGTGGTTTGGGATGCCGATCCGCGCGCCGCCGACGAGAAGCTGCGCCTCGTCGACAAAGTGGTGCAAGGCCGGGACTTCACGGCCATGACGGAGACCATCAATGCCGTCGACGCCTGGCTCGGCGGCCTGCCGGGGCACGCCTATGCCAATGTGCGGCAGCCACCGATCTCCACCTTGAACCTCGCCCACATGGTGCCGCTCTCCGCCGTGTGGGCAGGGTCGGAACGGGACGAGCACTTCCAAGCGCCCCCCTTGCTGCTCGGCAAGGCCGAAGGCTCGACCCCGTTTCGGTTCTCCATCCATGTCGGCGATGTCGGTCACACGCTCGTGGTCGGACCTACCGGCGCCGGCAAGTCCGTTCTGCTGGCGGTGATGGCGCTGCAGTTCCGCCGCTATGAGCGCTCCCGGATCTTTGCCTTTGACTTCGGCGGTTCGATCCGCGCCGCGGCTCTCGCGATCGGCGGCGACTGGCACGACCTCGGCGGCGAGTTGACCGAGAGTTCTGTCTCGCTGCAGCCACTCGCCCGTATCGACGACGTCGCAGAACGCGCCTGGGCGGCGGACTGGATCGTCACCAACCTGCACCGGGAGGGCGTCGCAATCTCGCCGGACGAGAAGGAGCACATCTGGACGGCGCTCACCTCGCTCGCTTCCGCGCCAACCATCGAGCGCACCCTGACCGGCCTCACCGTCCTTCTGCAATCGAACGATCTCAAGCAGGGGCTGCGCCCCTATTGCGTCGGCGGTCCCTATGCCCGCCTTCTCGATGCGGAAAGCGAGAATCTGGGCACGGCCTCCGTCCAAGCCTTCGAGACCGAGGGACTGATCGGCACCGGTGCGGCCTCCGCCGTGCTCCAGTATCTTTTCCACCGCATCGAGGACCGGCTGGACGGCAGCCCCACTCTCATGATCATCGACGAGGGCTGGCTCGCCCTCGACGATCAAGGCTTCGCCGGACAGCTGCGCGAATGGTTGAAGACGCTGCGCAAAAAGAACGCGTCCGTCGTCTTCGCCACCCAGTCGCTCAGCGACATCGACGGTTCCGCGATCGCGCCGGCGATCATCGAAAGCTGCCAGACGCGTCTCCTCCTTCCCAACGAACGCGCGATCGAGCCGCAGATCGCGGCGATCTATCACCGCTTCGGCCTCAATGACAGGCAGATCGAAATCCTCGCGCGGGCTACGCCCAAACGCGATTATTACTGCCAGTCGCGGCGCGGCAATCGCCTCTTCGAACTCGGCCTCTCGGACGTCGCGCTCGCGCTGTGCGCCGCATCGTCAAAGACCGACCAGGCCGCCATCGACAAGATTGTCGCCGAGCACGGCCGGGAGGGTTTCCTCGCCGCGTGGCTGCGCCACCGCGGCGCCACCTGGGCCGCCGACCTCATACCCGACCTCACCAATCTCATCCCTGAAGCCCTCGAGGTACAATCATGACCAACCGTTACCGTCCGCATTTTCGGGCGCTTCGCGTTGCCGCAGCCCTGCTTGCCGCATCGCCAGTGATTTCTCTGCTCACGGCGTCGGCGCAGGCGCTCATCGTCTTCGACCCGAAGAACTATGCGCAGAACCTGCTCTCGGCAGCGCGAGCGCTCCACCAGATCAACAACCAGATCAACTCTTTACAGAACGAAGCTCAGATATTGCTCAATCAGGCCCGCAATCTTGCGAGCCTGCCACACTCGTCCCTTCAGGAGCTGCAGCAGTCGGTTCAACGCACCCAACGGCTCCTCGCCCAGGCGCAGAACATCGCCTTCGACGTCCGCCAGATCGACCGTGCCTTCGAGACCACCTATCGCAGGGCCCCGATCTCTACGAGCGACCAGCAGCTCGTCGCCAACGCGCGCACGCGCTGGCATTACACGGTCGGCGGTCTGCAGGATGCGATGCGTGTGCAGGCGACCGTCATCGGAAACATCGACACCAATCGTAGAGAGATGTCGGCGCTCGTCGGCAAGAGCCAGAGCGCCATCGGCGCCCTGCAAGCCACCCAGGCCGGAAACCAGTTGCTAGCACTGCAGGCACAACAGCTCGCCGACCTGACCGCAGTGGTTGCAGCCAACGGACGGGCCACGGCGCTCAGCGACGCCGAGCGTGCGGCCGCCGCCGAGCAAGGGCGCGAACAGCGTCGCCGCTTTCTCGCCCCGGGCGTCGGCTACCAGCCGGGCAATGCCCGGATGTACCGGTGATGGAGGCGGGCATGGGCGGGAGCCGGTTGATCAGGGTCGCCGCCGTAGCCCTCGTGGCCGTCGCATTTCTTGGAGCGGCGATCGCGATGAGCCGGAAAGGGGACGGGCCGCTGGAGGCAGCGGTCGGCGGACGGGGCCCGGCCTCCGCAGATCCCCTTCGATCGGAACTCAGGCGCTGTGTCGGCATGGGAGAGGCCGGTGCCCGCGATGCCTCGTGCCTGCGTGTCTGGGCTGAGAACCGGCAGCGCTTTCTCAGGCCCGGACACGCAGAGCGTCCGGCCTTTCCCGACACCTCGCTCAGTTCACCTGCGCAAGCCGTGCAGCCCGGGGCGCCCGTCAAGGTGACCGCGCCGCTCGCCGGGCCGAACGCGGACGAGGTCCGGTGAGAATATGGGCGGCACCGGCGTCATTGACCAGTTCCTCGAGGTCTTCACCCGATACATCGATTCCGGCTTCGGCCTCCTCGGTGCAGAAGTGGCTTTCATCGCCACGACGCTGATCGTGATCGACGTGACGCTCGCCGCACTCTTCTGGAGCTGGGGTGCCGACGATGACGTTATCGCGAGGCTGGTGAAGAAAACCCTGTTCATCGGCGTCTTCGCCTATCTGATTTCCAACTGGAACAATCTCGCCCGTATCGTGTTCGAGAGCTTCGCGGGCCTCGGCCTCAAGGCGTCCGGGACCGGCTTCTCGACGGCTGATCTGCTCCGGCCGGGCAAGGTCGCCCAGACAGGCCTCGATGCCGGACGCCCTCTCCTCGAATCCATTTCCGATTTAATGGGTTACTGGAGTTTCTTCGAAAACTTCATCCAGATCGCCTGCATGATGTTCGCCTGGGTGCTGGTGCTACTCGCCTTCTTCATCCTCGCCGTCCAGCTCTTCGTCACACTCATCGAGTTCAAGCTGACGACGCTCGCCGGCTTCGTGCTCATTCCATTCGGTCTCTTCGGAAAGTCGGCCTTCATGGCCGAGCGGGTGCTCGGCAACGTGATTTCGAGCGGTATCAAGGTGCTCGTCCTCTCCGTCATCATCGGTGTCGGCTCGACCCTCTTCTCGCAATTCACTCAAGGTTTCGGGGGCCAAACGCCGACCATCGATCAGGCCATGGCGATCGTGCTTGCGGCGCTGTCGCTGCTCGGCCTCGGCATCTTCGGACCGGGTATCGCCAACGGCCTCGTCTCAGGCGGTCCGCAACTCGGAGCGGGAAGCGCAGTCGGCACCGGGCTGGCCGCTGGAGGCGTCGTCGCGGCCGGAGCGGCGACTGCCGGCGCCGCCATCTCCGGTGGCGCGGCGCTCCTTGGCGCTGCCGCGGCTGCCGCTCGCGGCGGCGCGGCCCTCGCCGGTGGAGCCTCCGCCGCCTACAGCCTCGGTGCGGCCAGCAAGTCGGGTGTCACCGGCGTCGCATCCGGGCTCGGCAGCACGGCCAGATCCGGCGCGGCCGCCGCGGTCTCGCCCCTGAAGCGCATCGGCGCTCGCGCCGCCGAAAGGCTGAGCTCAAGCCGCGCCAGTGGAGCCCAGTCCGCCTCCGCAGGAGGTGACGGCGATCGTCGGGCTGCCGGCGATGCCTCGCAAACCACCGGTCCGTTGCATGGCGACAGTCCGCCCGACTGGGCCAGGCGCATGAAGCGCGCACAGCAAATGTCACATGGCGTTCAGGCAACTGCCCACGCAATCCGCTCCGGAGACGCCCACGGCGGCGGCTCCTCCGTCAATCTCTCCGAAGGCGACCGCTCATGAATCCCTTCCGACGACCCTCCACGCATTACGGAAAGACGCCAGAGCCCGAGACACCCTATCAGCGCGCCGCCCAGGTCTGGGACGATCGCATCGGCTCGGCCCGCATCCAGGCGAAAAACTGGCGGCTCATGGCATTCGGCTCGCTCATCCTCTCGGCCGGCTTTGCGGCAGCCCTCGTCTGGCAGTCGGCCCGCGGCACGGTCGTCCCCTGGGTCGTTCAGGTCGACCGGCTCGGACAGGCGCAGGCAATCGCCCCGGCAGAAGCGGATTTTCGCCCGACCGATCCCCAGATCGCCTGGCATCTCGCGCGCTTCATCGAAGAGGTAAGGAGTATCTCGGCCGACGCGATCATCGTGCGGCAGAATTGGTTGCGCGCCTACGAATTCACCACTGATCGCGGCGCGCTGGCGCTCAACGACCATGCACGCACCAGCGACCCGTTCACCAAGGTCGGCAGAGAGCAGATCGCCGTCGACGTTTCCTCCGTCATCCGCGCCTCGCCCGACTCCTTTCGCGTCGCCTGGAGCGAGCGCCGCTATCAGGACGGGTCGCTCGCGGAGGCCTCCCGCTGGACCGCGATCCTCACGATCGTCGTCGAGCCACCGCGCGATGCCGAGAAGCTTAAGCGCAATCCGCTCGGGATCTACGTCAACGCGATCAACTGGTCGAAGGAGCTGGGACAATGAAACCGCCGTCTGAAGCCACGCAACCTGCTTTCCTCACGCGCGTCAGTTCGCGGAAAGGCGGAAACGCCGCCGCATTGTGCGCAAATGTCGTCCTCGCGATCCTGTCCGCCACGGCGCTCGCCGGATGCGCGACAGCGAAGAAGCCTCCGGAGATCTCCTACGACGATGCCGCGCCGGCGGTGCAGACCATCAATCCTCCAGCTCCAGTTCGGGTCGTCGAGATTGCGAAGCCCCTGCCCTTGCCGGGACAGATGAAGCCGATCGAGATCAGCCGGCTGAGGCCCGAACCCGCCGACCCGGCGGCCAGGATCCACCAGGCCAATGCGGCGGCCCGCGTGCAGCCGGTTCGCAACGGCTTCATCAACGCCATGCAGGTCTATCCCTTCACACAAGGGGCGCTCTATCAGGTCTATACAGCCGTTGGTCAGATCACCGACATCGCGCTTCAACCTGGAGAGCAACTAGTAGGTACTGGCCCGGTCGCCGCCGGCGACACGGTGCGTTGGGTTATCGGCGATACCGAGAGCGGATCAGGCACGACCAGGCAGATCCACATCCTCGCGAAGCCCACGCGGCCCGATCTCACGACGAACCTGATCATCAATACCGACCGCCGGACCTATCACCTGGAACTGCGATCCGGGGAGCGCACCTACATGGCATCGGTGTCATGGCAATATCCCCAGGACCAGTTGATCGCGCTTCGTCGCCAGAATATCGAAGCTCAAGCCGCGCAGCCCGTCGCCTCGGGTGTCGATCTGGCGCGCCTCAACTTTCGCTACGCGATCGAAGGCAACCGCGCCCCGTGGCGGCCGCTTCGCGCCTTCGACGACGGCCGGCAGGTCTTCATCGAGTTTCCGCGCGGCATCGGTCAGGGCGAAATGCCGCCTCTCTTCGTCGTCGGCCCCGACGGCAACGACTCCGAACTAGTGAACTATCGGGTTCGCGGCCACCACATGATCGTCGACCGGCTCTTTGCCGCCGCTGAGCTTCGTTTCGGCGCCGGCCGGACGCAGATGCGAGTGCGGATCCTGCGGACCGACGGGAGACGGATGTTGTGAGTGATCAAGAACCCCGGAACGAAGAAGGTCTGGAACCTGATGAGGCTCGCCCGCTGACGGGCGAGCCCGTGATCTCCATGCGGCTGCGCCCCAAGGCGCCGCGCGTGACCCGTCTGTCGCGGAAATTCCTGGCCGGTGTTTCCTTGATCGCCGGCCTCGGTCTCGGCGGCGCGCTGATCTACGCTCTCCAGACATCTGATGGGAGCGGGCCTGCCGAGGAGCTCTACTCGACCGAAAATCGCACCACGGCCGACGGGCTTTCCAACTTGCCGCGCGACTATACCGGTCCGATCCTCGGACCTCCGCTCCCTGGCGATCTCGGCCGCCCTATTCTCGACGCGCAGAAACGCGGGCAGGCGGTTCCCGCACCCGAGGTCGTCATGCCTGAGCCAGGCCTCAGCGAGGAGGAGCGGCGCCGGCAGGAGGAGATGGAGGCGGCACGCACGAGCCGGCTCTTCGCCAGTACCGAAACAACGCCGGCAGCCGTGGACTCGGATAGCTCCACGCCCCCGGCCGGTAATTCAACCGCCCTGTCCGATCTTGCAAGCCTTGACATCGCTCCTGAGCCCGCGACACCCACAGCAGAGGAACGGCGGCTCGCGTTTTTGAACGCCACCCCTGACAAGCGGACGGTCGCGCCGGATCGTGTCGCCACGCCAGCCTCCCCGAACATTCTCCAGGCCGGCGCCGTCCTCCCGGCCGCGCTCATCACCGGTATCCGCTCCGACCTTCCCGGCCAGATCACCGCCCAGGTGACCGAGAACGTCCATGACAGCCCGACGGGCCGCATCCTGCTGGTCCCGCAGGGCGCGCGGCTCATCGGCCAGTACGATAGTGGCGTCGGCTACGGCCAGAGACGTGTGCTCATCGTCTGGAACCGACTGATCATGCCGAACGGCCGCTCCATCGTGCTCGAACGCCAACCCGGCGCTGACAGCGCGGGCTACGCCGGCCTCGAGGACCGCGTGGACTATCATTGGGGCCAACTGTTCTGGGCCACTGCCCTCTCGACGTTGCTGAGCATCCGCGCCGAGGCGGGCTCTTCCAGCGAGGAAAGCGATATCGTCCGAGCTCTTCGCCGAGGCGCATCCGACAGCATCAGTAAGACCGGCCAGAAGATCGTTGAGCGCCAGCTCGACATTGTCCCGACGCTGACCATCCGGCCCGGTTTTCCGGTTCGCGTGCTCGTCACACGCGATCTCGTACTCGAACCCTATGGAGAATCCTGATGGCGAAGCTGAAACTCGGGCCGGTCGCGGACGACAAGCCGGTGAAGATCAGCGTCGAATTGCCTGCAACCTTGCATCGCGACCTCGTCGACTGTGCGGAACAGCTCGGTCGCGAGACCGGGCGTCCTGTCAGCAATCCTCTTAAACTGATTGTGCCTATGCTCGAGCGCTTCATCGCCACAGATCGCGGGTTCGCAAAGACCAAAAGCCCCCATCCCCGCCGGCCCCACGGGCTTAAGCCCTTGGCACGTTACAGTTTGTGCACATTGCCCAGGCCATGCGGACAACTGGCAAGGTCAGGACGTCGCCAGCTCCACGCCGAACGAGTCGAGCACGTCGGCGATGTGGTTCGCGAATGAAATGGTTGAAGTTCCCGCGAACAGCAGTCCAATTGCCATGCCCGTTGTCTGCTCAAGGATGAGCGCCCCGGAATCGCCCTCCTCGCTGAACGGGAGGGCGTCGATCGATTTAATCGCGATCTGATCGTGGAACAGAATCGTCCCGATGTCGTAGGGTACCTTGAGGTCCGTGCTGGCGCTGTCTACGTAGCCGGTCGTGTAGCCGGTTGTGCGCCCGAATTTCTCGACGATCGTGTTCAGTGCCGCGGACTTGGCACCGACAGGCGGGCCGATTGCCAAAATATCGGGGATGGCGAGTTGCCGCTTAAGCAGACGAGCAATAGCGCCATCGACGTAGTTCGGCTGCAATGTGTCGAGAGGGACAAATCCTTCCAGTTCGGCGATTTTGTCCTTCGTTGGATTGCCGGCATCGAATGGACTCGGTTCGAATACGGCCGTTCCAAACGGTTGCCGGTTCTGGTCCGCGAGCACATGGTTGTTTGACAGGATGTAGCGACCGAGACTGTCTGCCACGAGCCCGCCGAAAGTTCCCGCGAGCGAATTGAGCGGGTTGGCGTCGGCAAAGCCCGTTGAACAGCCCGGCTGCGCCGGTCGCATGCGCGAACGTGGATTTGCGAGCGGCTGCAGAAAGCCGATCTCCTCCACGTCGGTCGGTATGCCGTCGATTGCTCGGGCAGCAGATCGCCCGTGCCAATCTCGGACTTAGGTTGCTTGCGTCGGACGCAGAATTTTAGCGCCGGCTCCGAGGTTGTCCGGCCCGACACGATTTTGAAGCCGATGCCGATGCCCTGGAGATTGATGTTCGGGGAGGGCGATACCACGCGACGTCCGCCGCGAGAAACCGCCTCGAAAGCGCTGACTTGGCCTCGCCGAGATGTGTCGAGGCCGGCGCAATCGTCGATCTGCCATCCAGTTTTATGGGACTGGAAGTCGAAATAGCGGCGGTCGGGCCGGCGCGACCGCTCGACGTGCGTTAAGGGCGGCGTCATCTCGTCCGTCCCCAGTTTGACCTGATTTTGATTCCTCGACGCTTTCTAGCTCTCCACGCAATTTGAACTCTATCTGAATGCTTTTCTGCTTGCCAAAGGTGTAGATCGAGAGACCATCCGCGGACTTCAGCACGATATGGGCGAGCGATGACGACGGGCGATGGATGCTGGCCTGGTTCTGCGCAAGCGCACTGTTGCGCACTTGGCGACGTTGTCCGATAACAGGGAGTATCTCGTCACCAGATACGGACCTGAAATGGACTGTCTCAGATAAATCGGGTCACGGCGACACTTGAGGAATTGGCGCATACAGTTCGAACGATTGTGGCGGCCGAGAAATCCTACAAGTAGAAAGATCCAAGCATGGCCATCGAATAGCCCACGGACACAATCGCGTTTCACGCGGTTTCGTCGGCGGAGATGTCGTTGCGACGATCATCAAGCATAAGAACGACACGAACACGAACAGTGGATTCTACTACGTAACAGTGCTTGGCACAGATCTGCGGGATCGATTTCGTTACATCGGCGAAGCGCGGTCGGCGGCTGAACGGATATACGGCGAGCGCTGATCTCAGGCAAAAAGGGCCTGTTGCGTGGGTGCGGACCGGCAACTCTGGATGCAGCCGATCCCCATTATCCGCTAAATGTACCAATCCGCGTCCAATGAGTACGCCTCGATGTAGTCGATCTTCATCTCTGATCCATCGACAAAGTCGTCATTCGGTTTGCGTCGCGCGCGGATATCGACATGACCAAGCTGATCGTCGAAACGGCGAAACCGCTGGGGATCGCCGTGCACGATCACATCATTATCGGCAAGGATGGGCATGTCAGCCGGAAAATGCCCGCGACTGTTTTGACGTCCGCCCCGGTTTACAGGACTACAGCCACTTCGCGCGACGGAAGAAGCGAAAGAGCGTCAGGCACAAACCGATAATCACCGCCAGCACGACGAAATAGCCGTAGCGGAACTTCAACTCCGGCATATCGTCGAAGTTCATGCCGTAGATACCGGCTATCGCCGTCGGCACGGCAAGGATCGCGGCCCAGGACGCCAGCTTGCGCGAAATTTCCGTCTGTTCGGATTGCCCGACCATCAGGCTCGCCTCGAAGGTAAAGGCAAGCACCTCGCGCAACGCATCGATATCCTCCTGCACCCGGCGCACGTGGTCCGTCACGTCGCGGAACAGCGGCTGTAGCGCCGCATCCATGCCTGGCAGATCGATGTGCTCGTGCCGGCGGCAGACATCGACGAGCGGCACCACGGCATTGCGCAATCTGAGAAGATTGCGGCGCATCAGGTAGAGTCGTTCGATGTCACCCTTGACCAGTCGCTCCCGCAACAGCCGATCTTCCAGTTCCTCGACCTCCTCATGGATCGCCTCGATGACCGGCATATAGTTGTCGACGATGAAATCGAGGATCGAATAGAGGATATAGTTTTCGCCATGGGCGAGTGCTGCCGGGGAGGATTCGCAGCGCTGGCGGACGGCCATGTAGGAGGTCGATGCGCCGTGCCTGACCGAGACGACATAACCGCGTCCGACGAAGAGATGGGTCTCGCCGAACGCGATTTCGTCGCCGACCATGTGGGCGGTGCGCGCCACGACGAAAATCGAGTCGCCATAGATCTCGAGCTTCGGCCGCTGGTGCGCCTTGCAGGCGTCTTCGATGGCCAGGTCGTGCAGGTCGAACTCCTGCTGTATCTGGCGCAGCAGTTCCGCATCAGGCTCATGCAGCCCAATCCAGACCACGGCGCCCGGCCGCGAGCGCCACTTTCCGGCATCTTCAATGCGGATATCGCGTACCCTTACGCCGTTCTCATAGACCGCCGCCGCAACGACACCCGACCGATGCTCCGCTTGCGGGATGACGCTCTCGCCCTCAGACTGCCGCACCGCTCTGTTCGTCAACTCCAATCCCATCGCCCCCTCCCAGGCAAATACGACACCGATGGGCCCGGCATGTCGTAACGAAGCCAGCATACGCACGTTCCCTTATATTCTCATCCAGCTGTTTCGGCTATGAAAACCACTTCATTAAACCGTGCCATTGACGGTATAGACGCTTGCAAGCGAGAGTTTTTGCGATGCACAACGATTCCTCCCTTCAAACGGAAATGCCCATGACTCAGTTCGATCTCATCGTCGTCGGAAGCGGGCCCGCCGGCCGCCGCGGCGCCATCCAGGCCGCCAAGCTCGGCAAGAAGGTCCTCGTCATCGAACAGGGAAAGCGCGTCGGCGGCGTTTCGGTGCACACGGGCACCATCCCCTCCAAGACGCTGCGCGAGACGGCGCTCAATCTTTCCGGCTGGCGCGAGCGGGGCTTCTACGGGCGGGCCTATCGCGTCAAGCAGGAGATCAGCGCCGACGATCTCCGGCAACGGCTGATCATCACGCTCAATCACGAGGTCGAGGTCCTCGAACACCAGTTTGCCCGTAACCGCGTGCAGCAGATGCGCGGCAAGGCAAGCTTCGTCGATCCGACCACGCTCGAGGTCGTCAAGGACGACGGCGAGACCCTGCTTGTTTCAGGCACCAGCATCATGCTTGCCGTCGGCACCAAGCCTTTCCGTCCGGACTACATGCCCTTCGACGGCAAGAGCGTGCTCGACAGTGACGAATTGCTCGATATCGCAGAACTGCCGCGTTCGCTCGTCGTCATCGGCGCCGGCGTCGTCGGCATCGAATATGCGACGATCTTCAGCGCGCTCGACACGCACGTGACGGTCATCGACCCGAAGACAACGATGCTCGACTTCATCGACAAGGAGATCGTCGAGGATTTCATCTACCAGCTGCGCGATCGCAACATGAAGCTGCATCTCGGACAGAAGGCCGAGACGGTCGAGCGGCTCGACGATGGTAAGGTGCTGCTGACGCTCGACAATGGCCGCAAGATCGTCACCGACATGGTGCTTTTCGCCGCCGGACGCATGGGGGCAACCGATACGCTCAACCTGCCGGCCGCCGGGCTCGAGGCAGACAGCCGCGGGCGGCTCAAGGTCAATCCGGAGACGTTCCAGACATCGATCCCGAACATCTATGCCGCCGGCGACGTCGTCGGATTCCCGAGCCTTGCCTCGACCTCTATGGAACAGGGCCGCATTGCGGCTCGCGTTGCTGTCGGCGCGATTGCCATGGAACCGCAGAAGTATTTCCCCTACGGCATCTACGCGGTGCCGGAAATCTCCACCTGCGGCCTTTCGGAAGAAGAGGTGAAGGAACGCGGCATCCCTTACGAATGCGGCATTGCCCGTTTTCGCGAGACCTCGCGCGGTCACATCATGGGTCTCGAATCCGGTCTTCTGAAGATGATCTTCTCGATGAAGACCCGCCGTCTTCTCGGCGTGCACATCATCGGCGAAGGCGCGACCGAGCTGGTGCACATCGGCCAGGCCGTGTTGAACCTCAAAGGCACGGTCGAATATTTCGTCGAGAACACCTTCAACTACCCGACGCTTGCCGAAGCCTACAAGATTGCCGGTCTCGACGCCTGGAACCGCATGGGCGAGATCAAGCAGGAACTACCGAAAGCGTAAGCCGCCAGCGACATAGCTGAGCACGCATCAAACGACGACAACGGCAGTCAAAGGAATCCAATTCGATAGGTGACGAGCAATAGCGCTTTGTCACCTATCGCCCAGAGCGCCGTTCAAGATTGCGTGCACGCCACCATGCCGGCAAATCGGGTAGCCTTGCCGCTCCTGATGAAGAGACATGAACGCCATGCGCATCCTTTCCCTCAATGCCTGGGGCGGCAAGCTCCATTCCCCATTGATGAGATATCTGGCGGAAGTCGACGCCGATGTCCTGTGTCTGCAGGAGATCGCGCGGTCGCCGACGACCGACGCCGAATGGCTCACCTATCGCGATACAGATGTCGAACTGCCGCAGCGCGCCAACCTCTTCGATGAGATCGCGGCAGCACTTCCTTGGCATGATGGCTGCTTCTGCCCGACGGCGCGCGGCACGCTCTTTGACGGCGACAGGCCGGTGGCCTCGGAATTTGGGCTCGCGACCTTCGTCCGACGCTCCCATTCCGTCATCGGTCAGGCGCTCGGCTTCGTGCATGGCAGCTTTTCATCCGAGGGCTGGGGGCCACATCCACGTGCCCGCAATGCCCATTGCATCCGCCTGTTCGACCATGATGCCGGCACGGCAATCACCATCGCCCAGATGCATGGCCTACGGGAGATCGGCGGCAAGAACGACACACCGGCACGGCACGCGCAGGCAGACGCGCTGGTAAACCTCATCCGTCAGGTCTGGCCGGGCGATGAGCGGCTTGTCGTGTGCGGTGACTTCAACGTGCTCCCGGACAGCGTGACCTTTCAGGTGCTCGCAGAGCTAGGGCTGACTGACCTGGTCGCTTCCCGTGGCCACACGGATACTCGGACGTCGCACTATCTAAAGGGCGGCCGCTTTGCCGATTACATGCTGGTGGGTGGCGAGGTTGATGTCGCCCGGTTCGATGTCGTCGAACGGCCGGAAGTCTCCGACCATCGCGCCCTCCTCCTGGACATCGGCTGGGCCATTTCGCCACGCCGCTGAGACGGCGACGTCACCGACGCCCCTCAAACGAAAAAAGCCCTGCCGCAAGCGGCAGGGCTTTTCGATTCCTAAGGCTTCGGTCCGATTACTCGGCGCTGTCGTCAGCGGCCTTCTTCTTGGCCGGAGCCTTCTTCTTCGGAGCGGCAGCTTCTTCGCCTTCGGCGGCTTCAGCCTTGGCAGCGGCCTTCTTCTTGGCCGGAGCCTTCTTGGCAGCCTTGCCTTCGCCCTCTTCGTCGTCAGCCGTCAGCTCTTCCTTGGAAACCGTCTTGTCGGTTACCGAGATTTCGCCGAGCAAGTGGTCGACGACCTTTTCTTCGAACAGCGGAGCGCGCAGCGAAGCAGCAGCACCGGGGGTGTTCTTGAAGTAGTCGAGGATCTGCTTTTCCTGCCCCGGGAACTGGCGGAGCTGTTCGAACAGCGAACGCTGCAGTTCGTCGTCGCTGACCTGGACGCCGGCCTTTTCGCCGATTTCCGAGAGAACCAGGCCGAGGCGAACGCGACGCTCAGCGAGCTTGCGGTATTCGGCGCGGGCTTCTTCTTCGGTGGTTTCTTCGTCAGCGAAGGTCTTGCCGGCCTGCTGCAGGTCGGTGTTGATCTGGCGCCAGATGTTTTCGAATTCGGCTTCGACGAGGCGCTCCGGCGTTTCGAACTGGTAGAGTTCGTCGAGCTGGTCGAGGATCTGACGCTTGACCTTCTGACGGGTCAGGTTGCCGTACTGGCTTTCGATCTGGCCGCGGACGATTTCCTTCAGCTTGTCAGCCGATTCGAGGCCGAGCTTGGTGGCCAGTTCGTCGTTGATTTCGATGTCCTGGGCGGCAGCGACGTCCTTGACGGTGATGTCGAAGGTCGCTTCCTTGCCGGCGAGGTTTGCAGCCGGATAGTCAGCCGGGAAGTTGACAGTGATGGTCTTTTCGTCGCCGGCCTTCAGGCCAACGAGCTGCTCTTCGAAGCCCGGGATGAAGCGGTTGGAACCGAGAACCAGTTCAGCGTCTTCGTCCTTGCCGCCGTCGAAGGCAACACCGTCGACCTTGCCGAGGTAATCGATCGTGACGCGGTCGCCGTTGGCGGCCTTGCCCTTCTTCGATTCGTAGCTGCGGGCGCTTTCGGCGATCTTCAGGATCTGCTCGTTGACTTCCTCGTCAGCGATCTCGACGACTTCGCGGGTCACCTTGATGCCGCTCACGTCCTTGAGTTCGATCGCCGGGATGATTTCGTAGGCAACGGTGAACTCGAGGTCAGCTTCCGCGTTGAGGATCTTGTCGGCTTCGGCCTCGTCCTCGGTCATCGCGACTTCCGGCTGGGTCGCCGACTTCTCGCCGCGGCCCGACAGGATCTCGGTCGGCTTCTCGCGGACGATCTCATTGACGAGGTCAGCCATGATCGACTTGCCATAGACCTTCTTCAGGTGCGCAACCGGCACCTTGCCCGGACGGAAGCCGTTGATCTTCACACGGTCCTTCACTTCGGCCAGGCGCTCGTTCATCCGAGCTTCCATGTCCTTGGCCGGGATAACGACCTTGAGTTCGCGCTTCAGCCCTTGAGCGAGCGTTTCGATAACCTGCATGTTCAAACCTTCATTTCACGTTGACTGTGCTCTTCCCCTTCGAAAGGTCTGGCGAGCACGTGAGCCGATCCATTTGCCGGGAGTGGCTTTACGCAGTTCTGCAACCGTTTTGCAAGCAAAATGGCACTCCAGCCCCCTTCATCCTCGCAGAATCCGGACTTTAGGCGCGATCGCTGTCTGGTGCGGGTAGAGAGACTTGAACTCCCACGCCTTGCGGCACCAGAACCTAAATCTGGCGTGTCTACCAATTTCACCATACCCGCGTTCAGACAATCGCACCGCCTGACCGTATTTCCGCAAGTCCAACCAGCGGAATACCGCGGATACAATGGGCATGCTGAAAGTTCAGGGCTTTCCCGAGCGCGGCGTCTCTATATCACTCGTTTTCACGGGATCAAAGGGAAAATGCGGAATTCCACGACGGATCGGAGCGCGTTCGCGGAGCCTCAATAAAAGGGCTCTTCATAGACCGGACTTCCGTTGACCGCGATCTCGCGGATCTGTGCTCTGCCCTTGCCATCTACGCGGATGTTGACGGAGAGCGCCTCGGCATTGCGCGCCTCTTCCAATGTGCGCCCTTCGCCCTCCGGCACGTAGAAGCGCTCGATGCCATAGTCCACGGTCAAGGGTAGCGGCGACGGCGACGGATAGTAGGAGAATGGAAGCGAGCGGAGCACGACGCTGTCGCCGGTCACCGGCAGCGGCTGGAACGACGCTTCTGTCGCCGTCCAGAAACCGTCTGGCTGCTTCGCCAGCCGAACATAGAGCATCACCTCGCCCGATTGTGTCGGAAGTCCACCTTTGAACAGTTCCGGCTGCAACATTGAAATATCATAGCTCAGTATCACGTAGTCGCCTCTGAGCAGGTCGCGCGGATCGACGGGCACGGTCTTCAGAAGGACATCCCGCCCGCTTCTGAGGATCGAAGCCCTGCTTTCGATCATGTAACCGAGCGCCGCCGTCTGGACGCCGGCCGCAAGCAGGGCGGCGAGCAACGGGTTCAGCCAACGTCTGGTCGATGCACCACTGTTCATTGAGAAACCTCCGCCTGGCGCGTTCGCGCCATATGCCCCTCGATCCGAATGACCAGCCAGGCGACGCACGCGACGACCACGCCCGAAATCAGGAAGAAGCCCGATGTGCCAAGCATCGATCCCAAGGTTTCGAAGGCGAGATAGAGAAGCTCGCCGGCAAAGGCGATGTAACCGAGATAACGCACCGCCCCGTTCTGCGCACCGGCAAGCGCAATGCCCAGGAGCGCAACCAACAGCGTGCCTGTTCCGGTCGCGACCTCCGTCGTCACCCCAACCGCCTCGTATTGAAGTCCGGTGAAACCAAGCAGGGCGAGCGCGAAGGAATAGAAAGCGGGCGCCGAACCCGCCTCGAGCGCAAGTTGGCGCACGGGCGAACCCGGCAGGGTCGCCGCCAGAAAGGCCGCAAGGCCGAGGACTGCGAGGCCGACCGCGAAAGCAAGTGACGGACTATCCAGATAAAGCCAGCCGAGCCAGGAAAGGACGAGCAGATAGGCCAGATGCCGGGCCCTGCCCGCCTCCGTGAAGCGGACCAGAAGAACGACGATCACGGCCAGAACCGGCACGGACCACAAGTGCCAGTCAGAAGCCGTGCTGAAACCATTTTCCGTCAACATGGTACCGAAATAGAACCAAGCGAGCCCGCCGGCGGCCGTTGCCATCGCTGCAGAGCGAAACGCGAGCGCCGAAAGGCAGGCGCCAACGAACCAGAGCAGCGCTGCATCCGCCGCATCGCCCGACAAATGATACATCTGCCCGATGAGCGCGATGCCGCCGCCAAAGGCCGCCGCGCCCAGAACCAGCGCCGCGGCGGCAAATGTCGTCCTGCCATTCTGAATCAGCCAGGCAGCGGCGAAGTGGAAGCCCCAGATCAAGGCGACGATGCCGGCGACGCGCGCGAGGCGCGGCAGTTCCTCCCAATTGGCGGCAACAAGCAACAGGATCGATGCGGATAACAGAAGGGCCGCCAGCATAAGCAGGACGCGCCCTGCCCGGAACGTCGACTCGCGTCCGTCATACTCGGCAAGCATGGCGCGCGCGGCATCTTCCTGCAGCAGCCCCTTGTCGATCCAGTGTTTGAAGTCTCGCTCGAGACGCGCGCGATACATCCTGCCCCCAGCCCTAAGAATCCAATGCTTGAAATGATCCAGTTGCGTCACCAACTAACCACGTATCGGCTCGGAAACACAATCGCTCTGTCGCGACTGAGGCCCCAGAGCCGAAAGGCACTGATGAACGGCTTGCGCGATGCGCATATCTTCCATGCGGATATTGCACTGCACAAATCGATTTAAAGCGCCTATATTCAAATCATCAAAGGCGAACGACGGCATGAAGCCAGACGGTCGCCGGCGGAAGCGGCCAACCGCCTCAGTTTACTGAGAAAGGCCCGGGCAAAACCCGAGAGAATTCGGTCGAGCGTACTCCTCCTCCCAACGCTCCTCCGATCAGATTGGCAACACTCCTCCTCCCAGTTGCCAATCACTTCAAATGACGCTCGCTGGACCTCCTCCCCAGCGGGCGTTATTGTTTTCAGCCCTCCCCCAGCAAGAAAATCTCCGACTTTGCGCAATTGCACAATATTCGTGCACACTTTCTCTGTATTCGCTCGCAGCCATGCACTCGATGCATAGGTGCCATTCTGGATCAGCGCTACCCTTCCGCCCGACTCCATACTATCTTCAACTCATCGATCGGGGCGGCGCACTCCTCCTCCCAGCGCCCCTCGATTTGGATCGGCGACACTCCTCCTCCCGGTTGCCGATCAGAACAAAGCGACGCTCGCTGGATCTCCTCCCCCAGCGGGCGTTGTTTGTTTTCCGGCCCTCGATTTGGGTCGAAAGCTTCAATCATCAGAACCTGATTGCAGATGCGTTTCGAACGCCATCCGACATCTGTCCGCCGCGCTCAGGCTTGCACGTGCTGCATGGGTGCGATGCAGCATTATCTCTGTAACTTCTGCTCAAAACGATTATATTCCAGACCATCAGATGACGGCCAGCAAGAGAGATGAGCGCTGGCACACGACCCTAGAAAGGATAGGATCATGAACCTCGCACGTTCTTTCAACAATTGGCGCAAGTATCGTCAGACCTGCAACGAACTCGGCCGCATGAGCGACCGTGAGCTGAGCGACCTCGGCATCGGCCGCGGCGACATCCCCTACGTTGCTCGCCAGGCGATCAAGTAATTCAGGCTGCGCTTCAAGCGCGACCGACCTCCAGTAAACGCCCTCCGGTTCATTCCGGGGGGCGTTTTCTTTTGCCTCTTGCTCTGGCATCACCGCCGCCCTTTCGCACGTGCGAAATGCTGTTGCGCACCTCGCCGGCGAGCAGCGAGCACCACC
Organism: Ensifer sp. 22521; assembly: GCF_052044795.1. Lineage (NCBI taxonomy): Bacteria > Pseudomonadati > Pseudomonadota > Alphaproteobacteria > Hyphomicrobiales > Rhizobiaceae > Ensifer > Ensifer sp. 22521. Next base: position 259,076 of record NZ_JBQENM010000008.1, on the reverse strand, counting down.
CTCGTGCCACGCATTGCAACCGCTCGCGCTCCAATTCCAAAAACATATGAAAAACAAAACACTAGAGCGTAGTGATCCGCATTTTAATCAATCGTTAATTGATGCCACCTTTTGAAGCGGTGCCCATCTATGCGGCGATGCACTGCACAAATGCATAGCAGCTGCATTTTCTTTGCACTCCACCTTCTAATTAGACAAGCGTATAAGAACCTCAACGACGCAGACAGATGGCTGTCGCGACAAACCGATCTTGAGGAAAAAGTCATGAACCCGATTCGTATCGCAAAAAGCTGGATCAACTACCGCCGCACCGTCAGCGAGCTCGGCAACCTGTCGAACCACGCTCTCAGTGATATCGGCATCACCCGCTACGATATCCGCAACATTGCGGCCCGTTCCTTCCGTTAATCTCAACGGTTCGAACTGACTTCCAAAACGGCGCCCTTCGGGCGCCGTTTTCGTTTATTGACATTGGAACGAAGGGCCGAGCCGTGATAGGAAGCCGCCCATGAGCAAAGACACCTCTTCCCATTCTCCCATCCATGTCGTCGGCGGCGGCCTTGCCGGTTCGGAGGCTGCCTGGCAGATCGCCGAGGCCGGAGTCCCGGTCATTCTGCACGAGATGCGCGGCGTGCGCGGCACCGATGCGCACAAGACCGACGGTCTCGCCGAACTCGTCTGTTCCAACTCGTTCCGCTCGGATGACGCGACCAGCAATGCGGTTGGCGTGCTGCACGCGGAAATGCGCCTTGCCGGCTCGCTGATCATGAAGTCCGCCGATGCCAACCAGGTTCCGGCCGGCGGCGCGCTCGCCGTCGATCGCGACGGCTTCTCTGACGCCGTCAGCGCCGCGATTGCCGCCCATCCGCTGATCACGGTCGTGCGCGAAGAAATCACCGGCCTGCCGCCGAGGGAATGGGATCTTGCGGTCATCGCAACCGGCCCGTTGACGGCACCCGATCTTGCAGAAGCCATCCGCACGGAAACGGGCGCCGATGCGCTCGCCTTCTTCGACGCCATCGCGCCGATCGTCTACACCGAGACGATCGACATGGACGTCTGCTGGTACCAGTCGCGCTACGACAAGGTCGGCCCCGGCGGCACCGGCAAGGACTACATCAACTGCCCGATGACCGAGGAGCAGTACAACGCCTTCGTTGACGCGCTGGTCGCCGGCGACAAGACCGGCTTCAAGGAGTGGGAAGGTACGCCCTATTTCGATGGCTGCCTGCCGATCGAGGTCATGGCCGAACGCGGCCGCGAGACTCTACGTTACGGACCCATGAAGCCGATGGGCCTCACCAACGCCCATACCCCCACGGTCAAGCCCTATGCCGTCGTGCAGCTGCGCCAGGACAACGCGCTTGGCACGCTCTACAATATGGTCGGCTTTCAGACGAAGCTGAAATACGGCGCCCAGGCGGAAGTCTTCCGGATGATCCCGGGCCTGGAGAATGCCGAATTTGCACGCCTCGGCGGCCTGCACCGCAACACCTACATCAATTCGCCAACGCTGCTCGACCGAACGCTGACGCTGAAGTCGCGCCCGGGCCTGCGCTTTGCCGGTCAGATCACCGGCTGTGAAGGATACGTGGAGAGCGCCAGCATCGGCCTGCTCGCCGGGCGCTTCGCCGCCGCTGAGCGCAAGGGCGCGACTTTGGCCGCACCGCCAGCGACCACCGCCTTCGGCGCGCTGCTGAACCATATCACCGGCGGGCACATCGTTTCCGACGATGAGCCGGGCAAACGTTCGTTCCAGCCGATGAACGTCAATTTCGGCCTGTTCCCGCCGCTCGATCCGGGAGCAATCACCAAGCCGGAGGGCGCCAAGCGCTTCCGTGGCAAGGAAAAGGCCGCTGCCAAGAAGCAGGCAACGGCGTCGCGTGCGCTCGCCGATTGCGCCGCATGGCTCGGCAAGTCCGCCTGACGGCGAATATGAGACCAGAACAACGAAACGGCCCGCTCGTGATACCGCCAGCGGGCCGTTTCTTTTGAATGGAACTGTGAAGTCGCTACTCGCTCGACTGCGCTGCAGGGGACGGTTCCGAGTTGGGCTGCGTGAATTCCGATTTCGGGTTGAAGCTGCCGAGCAGCCAGAGAGAAACTTCCGCCGCCTCGCCGGCGTTCTGGAACTCGAAGGCATTGTCCAGATAGGCAAAGTCGGGGAAATGCACGATCAGCCCACGGCCGGTCTCAGAGCTGTTCACCCGGACCTTTCCAGGCTGGATGACGTGGCAGACATAGTGCGTGCCATGCGATTGGATGAAGCCCGCCTTGCCGTCGTGCAGCCTCAGGAAGATCGCCTTCCGATCCGCGGTGGAATGCAGTGCCCGGATCGCCTCATCCGGAAATGCGCGCCCGAATTCCACCATCGCAGAACCTGCATCGGGATTGTCCCAATCCCGCTCGGCACGAGCGTTCATCCACATGTAGAATGCGCCGGCCAGAACAATGACGGCGATGAGCAATAACCAAAGCATCCGCGGGCGCTCCCCTTCGCTCGGCATGACGCCGATAAACCGCTTCTATAGACTACGAGGCTTGTGCCAATTTGGCGTCCCGTCGGGCGCGCCGACGCGGAACGCATCGGGTTCTTAACAAGTAGCGCGTCTGCTTTGCCGCCCTAGAAGCGACGCCGCCGAGCGGCGCGCCACATCCACCATTGCCGCCGCCATTGCGCCGGCCGGATGGGTGTCTTTAAAAGTCCAGCGCCAGCCGCCTCGGCGCGATCGAAGATCGGCTCGGCCAGCGCGAGCGGCACGAACGCCGGAAAATTCGACGGCGAGATCGCCGCCATCTGAGCCCGTGCCTTGGCCAGATGATCCCGCCCGAACCCAGAAAATGCCCTAATCGCCCGGCCGATACCGTCGCTGTCTTTGCCGGCAATAAGCGTTTCCCGATCAAGGCCGGTCGCGCGCAGCAGTTCTGCCGGCAAATAGACCTGGCCGCGTCTCAGATGCAGCGGCAACAGCATCAGGAGGCCGGCGACAGTCTGCGCCACACCGGCGTGACCAGCGGCTTCCGCCGATTTGGCCGCATTCTGCGGGTCGAGCACCAGCGACGAGAGCTGGATCAAGGCCGAAGCGGTCTCGCCGGCATAACCTTCGAGCGCCGAGCGGTCTTCCAAGGGGTCGTCATAGAGATCGAAGATCCGGGCATCGATCATGTTCTGCAGGACCGAGACCGGCAGCCTGTGCTCGCGAATGCACTGCAGAAGCGCTTCGGCGAGCGGATGCCCCTCACCGGAGGCTGCATCGTTGCCGATGAGATCGCGCCACCACTGCATGCGGATTTCGCCTGGAATCGGCTCATGCACGAGATCGCGAATTCGCGCGATTTCCGCGTTGAAGGCATAGAGTGCCGCGAGCGAGCGCTGCTTGTCGGCGGGGGCAAGCAGGCAGGCGAGATAGCGGTCGCGGTCCGTATCCCTGAGGTCGGCCAGGATCTGAGCGGAAATATCTTGCACGTCGTCTTCCCCGAATGCCCGATCAGACGGCGATCAGCGCGACGGCGACAGCACGCGATTCGGCCAGCATCACATTGTAGGTGCGAACCGCAGCCCCGGTGCTCATCGGATCCGACGATACATTGACGGCACGCAGCGCGGCCTTCAGGTCTGCGGGCAGCGGGCGGATGTCCTTACCGGTGCCAACCAGCAGCACTTCGATGTCTTTCGCCTCATCGATGACCCTGAGGAATTTCTCGACGGCCAGGGGATCGCCTTCGGCCACGTCCCACGCATAGACGCCCGAGGGCAGCATCAGGATCGAGCCGCGATGCGACATGTCCGCAAAGCGAAAGCCGCCGTTGCCATAGGCATCGATCGGTGCGCGGCCCGGAAAATGCGCTTCGCGAATTTCAATACCCTTGGGCATTTCAAACTGTACCCTTTGCCGCGCCGGCAGCACCCGTATCCGCGCCGGACGCGTTTTCGTCCCCCGGAATGTGGTCGGTCCGCTTCCCGAAGAGGATGAGGATCGGGCCGGCGATATAGATAGAGGAGATCGTCCCGGCGACGACACCAAACAGCATGGTGATGCTGAATGAGCGAATGAGGCCGCCGCCGAAGAGATAGAGCGCGGCGAGCGCCAGAATGGTCGTCAGCGCCGTCAGGATCGTGCGCGAGAGTGTCTGGTTGATCGACGTATCGATCAGCACCGAAAGCGGCATGCGGCGATAGCGGCCGAGATTCTCGCGAATGCGATCGTAGATCACAACTGTATCGTTCAACGAGTAGCCGACGATGGTGAGAACGGCGGCGATACTGCCGAGATTGAACTCGATGCCCGTCAGCACCAGGAACCCAATCGTCAGCAGCACGTCGTGCACGGTTGCGATAATCGCACCGACGGCAAAGCGCCACTCGAAACGCAGCCAGACATAGAGCAGGATCGCCACGAAGGAGATTGCGAGCCCAAGCGTTCCCGCGCGCGTCAGCTCGCTCGAAACAACCGGGCCAACCACTTCGACGCGGCGGAAGTCGTATTCGTCGGCCAGCTCCGTCCTGATGACGCTGGCTGCGGTCTGCTCGGCATTGTCGCCCGCTTCTTGAGACGGAACCCGCACCAGCACATCCTCGCCCGAGCCCAGTTGCTGGACCTGGACCTCGCCAAAGTTCAGCTCGTCGAGGCGGGTGCGGAGGTCGGCAACGTCGACGGGACCGCCCTTGGAGTGCAGCTCGATGATCGAGCCGCCCTTGAAGTCCACACCCAGATTGAGCCCGATACCCGCAAGCAGGAGCACCGAGGCCGCCGACAAGGCGGCCATCAGGATGAACACCGGATTACGGATCTGCATAAAACGGATGTCCAGATCGCTGAAGCGCCCGGTTCGAATGCCCTTCGGCAGGCGTTCCGACTTCCACTGCCGGAGCCAACGCTTCACGATCAGACGGGTCACCGTATAGGCGGTGAAAAGCGTCGTGACGCTGCCGATCGCGAGAGTGACGGCGAAACCGCGCACTGGCCCGGAACCGAGGTAGAACAGGATGGCGCTGGCGATCAGCATCGTCAGGTTGGCGTCGAAAATGCTGCTGAAGACGCGAGAGAAGGCGTTGTTGATCGTGCGGAGCAAGGGCTCGCCACCACGAACCTCCTCGCGAAGGCGCTCGTAGATCAACACGTTCGAATCGACCGCGACGCCGATCGTCAGGATGATGCCGGCAATCCCCGGCAGGGTCAGCGTCGCCCCCGACACGGAAAGCGTCGCAAGGATCAAGACAATATTCAAGGCGAGCGCGATGATGGCAAAGACACCGAAAACGCCGTAGAAGAAGATCATCGAGGCGGCGACGGCGATCGCCGCGACAAAGCCGGCCTTGAGGCCATAGGCAATCGCGTCGTCACCGACACCCGGGCCGACCGTCCGCTCCTCGACGAAAGTCAGCGGTGTTGGGAGCGGTCCGGTCCTGATGAGAGCGGCGAGATCCGCAGCAGAGTCGGCCGGAAGCTCGGCAGAAATGCGCGCCGTGTCGCCTTTGACGGCTTCCGAAAGCTTGGGCGTTGCGGCAACCTGGCCATCAAGAACGATCGCAATCTTCGCCTCCGGCTGCTGCGCCGTGACGGCGGTAACCCGCTGCTGCGCGGCCGCCTCGAGCTTGACCGCGACCGACGCCGTATCGGCGCCGGCATCTGCTTCCGGCTGCGCGGCGACAAAACTGGCCGCCGCCAGCAATGGTTCCTTCTGGACCAGATAGGGAACCGGCGGATCGTCATAGGAAAAGAGGACTTCTGCGCCCGCTGGCACCTGGCCATCGACGGCTCGCTCAACGGGCACGGACGTATCCAGCAATCTGAAAGTCAGATGTGCGCTTTGGCTGAGCAGATCTTTCAGTCGTTGTGGGTCGTCGAGCCCCGGCACCTGGACGATGAGCCGATCTTCGCCACGGCGCTGGATCAGCGGCTCCAGAACGCCAACTTCAGCGACGCGGCGACGCACCACATCGATCGATTGCGCAAGGGCCAGTGACAGCCGGTAGTCGATGCCTTCGTCGGTCAGGCGCAGACGGACGAGTTCATCCTCGTCGGCGCTGTCAAACACAACTTCGGAAATCGACCCGGAGCCAAATCCGCCGGCATCGACCGGCGCCGTCAGTGTCTTCAGCTTATCGCGAGCGGCGGGGAGTTGCGCACGGTCCCGAACCCGGAACGAAATCGACTGACCTTCGCCCGATAGGCCGATATAGGCGATATCGGCATCGCGCAGGGACTTTCCGACTTCGCTGGCGACCGCTTCGAGCCTCTCGGCGACGATGTCGCTGCGCGCGGCCCGCAGCATGAAGTGCGAGCCTCCCTGGAGATCAAGGCCGAGCGCCACCTGGCGATGCGGCAGCCAGGACGGTAATCCGGCTGCCTCTTCACGGCTCAGAACATTCGGCAACGCACAGGCGATGCCGGCGAGTGCCACCAACCAGACGAGGATACGTTTCAACGGCGGAAATCTGCGCATGCCTCAAACGCTCCAGTTGTTCGTCGGATGGTGGCTGTCCGCGTCCCTTATTCTTTCACAGGTTCGCCTTTGACGCGAACTTCAGATACGCCGCTGCGAACGACGCGGATCTTCACGCCTTCGGCAATTTCGACTTCGAGTTCGTTGTCATCGACGACCTTCGTAACCTTGCCGACGATGCCGCCGCCGGTCACCACCTGATCACCGCGGCGGATGTTCTTCAACAGCTCCTCGCGGCGCTTCATCTGGGCGCGCTGCGGACGGATGATCAGGAAATACATGACAACAAAGATCAGCAGGAACGGCAGGATGGACATGAGAATGTCCGCGCCGCCGGTGGAAGGGGCACCGGCTGTCTGCGCAAAAGCTTCGGTAATGAACATCGATCACTCCTTGAGTTCAAATATCGGCGGTTCCTCCGCACCAAATCGGCCGGAATATAGGGGCGCGCGGCCGCTCTGCAAAGCGGCGGCACCCTTACCCGTTCCTGTGCCTCTGACACAATTTGCACAAGAGGAGAACCCCCCGCACGGGGCTCTGCGGCCTTTTCCAGCGCAAACCTGCGTGCTACCGGGTGTCTGTTAACGGTAGCGTCGCAATTGCGGGGCAATCGCGTGCCGTTTCAGGCGCCCCGTTTTCATTGCAGTGCGACCAAATGATTGATTCAGTTGTTGGAGATAGACATATGCCGGATGCAAAGATCGACGTTCTCATCAGGGAAATGCAGAAGCTTTCCGCGGCGATCGAGCGCATGGCCGGTCCAGCCGCAGCAAGCAATGACTGGGACGGCGCCGAATGCTTCGTCTGGGCTCCAGCCACACATCACCTGCAACCGGTTGCCAAGCCCAACCGTATCGAGTTGTCGCTGATATCAGGAGTGGATCACGTCCGTGACATCCTGCTCGACAACACGCTGCGCTTCGCCGAAGGTTTTCCTGCCAACAACGTTCTCCTGTGGGGCGCCCGTGGCATGGGCAAGTCTTCGCTGGTGAAATCCGTGCATGCGCAGGTCGCCCGCGATACCGGCGTCGCGGTCAAGCTCGTCGAGGTGCATCGGGAAGACATCGCCACCCTGCCCGCGCTGATGGACATCCTCAAGACCGCACCGGTGCCCGTGATCGTCTTCTGCGACGACCTGTCCTTCGATCATGACGACACGTCCTACAAATCGCTGAAGGCCGTACTCGACGGTGGCGTCGAAGGTCGGCCGTCGAACGTGCTGCTCTACGCGACATCGAACCGGCGCCATCTGCTGCCGCGCCACATGATGGAAAACGAGCAGTCGACCGCCATCAATCCTTCCGAGGCGGTCGAGGAAAAGGTGTCGCTGTCCGACCGCTTCGGGCTGTGGCTTGGCTTCCACAAGTGTAGCCAGGAAGACTACCTTGCCATGGTCGATGGCTATGCAAAGCATTACGGCTTTGCGGTCGAGGCCGAGACCCTGCATGCGGAAGCACTCGAATGGGCGACGACCCGCGGCGCAAGGTCCGGCCGCGTCGCCTGGCAATTCATTCAGGATCTTGCCGGACGCATGCGCCATCGACTGGACGCATAGGCGTTAGCGATCGGATCGTTGGCCAAATCTGCTCGACCATGGACAAAAAATACCGCCCGCCGAAATCCGGCGGGCGGTTTCTGATTCTTACGCTTCCTACAGCGCCGCGCGTCTTATCAGACGCGCAAAGGTCGCTGTAGCACTTTGATTTTCTGCATGTCTTTGTCCTTAGATCGAGGTCGATTTAAGGAGACATGCAGTAGATCCAGTCGGACCCGGAGGCCGGACTATTCGAGGAAGGTCGAAGGGTTCACCGCCGTCGCATTCTTGCGCACCTCGAAGTGCACCTGCGGCTGGCTGGCGCGACCGGTCATGCCGGAAGCCGCGAGCGTCTGGCCGCGCTGTACCTTCTGGCCGCGCTGAACCTTGAGCTCGGAAGCGTTGCCGTAGACCGTGACCGTGCCGTCGTCATGGCGGACCAGGACAGCGTTGCCGAGCTCCTTCAGGCTGCTGCCCGAGTAGATGACGACGCCGTTCTCGGCCGCCTTGATCGGCGTGCCCTCAGGCACCGAGATGTTGATGCCGTCGTTGCGGTTGCCGTCGACGTTGGCGCCGTAGCCGGCGACCACTGCGCCGCGAACAGGCCAGCGATATTTGCTGATCCCGGTCGACTTCGGCGAGTCCTCATCGACATCCGCCTTGAGCGCAGCAACGTCCGTAACGCTCTGCTTGGCGGCCGGCGGCTGGTATTCTGCCGGCTTACCTTTTTCGAGTGAGGCAACCTGCGGCTGCTCAGTCTTCTTGCTCGGAACCGATGCGGTTTTGACCTGGTCCGGNCGCCCGGCAACTGCAGCGTCTGGCCGACGCGGATCGATTCTGCGCTCAGACCGTTCGCCTGCTTGAGGGCTGCGACAGACACGCCCGTCGTCTTGGCAATGCGATTGAGCGAGTCGCCGGGCTTCACGGTGTAGGTGCCGCCGCCACTGCCTTCGCCGTTCGTTGCCGGCTTGCCCGCAACGACATCCGTCTTGCCAGCGTTCTTGTCGCGAGACTGGGCGGAGCCCGGCAGGATTGCAACGTCGCGCTGATCGTTGGGCAAGGGCGAAGGCTGGCGCTTGCTACCATCGAGACCAGCGATCGAGTTGGTCGCAGCCCCCTTCGCAGGGCTACCGACGGAACCAAAGGTCGGGATGACCAGGCGCTGGCCGGTTTCGACCTGAGCAGCCGATTGCAGACCGTTGGCCTTCAGAATTTCCTTCTCGGGAACGCCGAAGCGCTTGGAGAGAACTGCGACGTTGTCGCCGGGCCGAACCATGATCGTCGGCGCATTCTGCGTCGTCCAGCCGCTCTTGCTTGCGGTTTCGTTGACGGCCGCCGGGAGCGTCTGCTGCGTCGCGATTGCCGCCTGCTGACGAGCAGCGGGGAACGGCTGCGCTTCTGGACGCTGACGCGTCGTCGCGCTCGGATCGGCCAGGGTCGTGCGCTGGACGGAGATCGGCGTTGACGCACCACGGGCAGCCGACACCGGAGTGGAAGCGGTATTCACTGGATCATAGCCACCCTGCGCGCTTGCAGTCGGATAGGGTTGGCCGAGAGCACCGTTATCCGCCGGAGAAGCTGCCGCCATCTGGCCGACTGCCACGTCGCCACGCGGAACCGGCGTCGCATCGCGCGGAATTGAATTTGTGGTGATGTTGTCCGACCGGGAGAACAGGCCATCAAATCGGCTGGCATCCGAACTGCAGCCCGTTGCGGCGCCTGCTAGCAGGACCGCCACGCAAAGGCGGATCGTGGACTTTCCAACCCCGGGAGATACAAACTGACGCATGACGCTTACCCACTCCGAACGCAACTCGATGTGGGATGATTAAAGCGTATTAGAGTTACCGCCCGGTTAAGGTCAGCACCACCAAAGGACTAATTTGACGAAACGCTAACCATAGGCCCGGCCGGCCATCTGAGAATGCCGATCGGCCTGGCCGCACGCCGCGAGCGTCCCGCCACGCTTCGCGGGCGCAGAAGCCCCGCGTGCGGCAATCGCGAGAACCTAGCTCAGTTCGGAATAGAGACGCTCGATTTCCGAAACGGAACGCCGCTCCGTTGGTTCATCTTCATAGCTGATGCTTGTCAGATCCCAGGCGAAAATCGGACGCCCCTCGGGACGGACCGGGGTTTCGGACTGAGCGGTCTTGTCTTCTTCAAGCAGGACACTCACCAGCGTCTGGAACGTGGTGTCGCCGTCCGCACCGCTCGCCCGTTCATATTCAAGCGACCGCAGACCGGCCACGGCGGCCTCACGCGTCCCAAAATAGCGCAGGCTGTCCTGATCTTCGGGACGAAGGCTGTCGTAGTAGTCGATGAAGTTCTTGTAGTAGCCCTCATGATCCCCGGCATCGAGAAATTTGCCGAAGGCCTGGTATTCGCGCAACGCCAGCTGCGGAGACAGGCGGTTGTTCCACTCGTCGCGGCTGAGCGCCGGCTGTCCGTCCGATGCCTTCTTCGTTTGGCTGAGATAGAGCAGAGCATCGGCGGAAAGGGAGATGCGCGGAGTAGGGTCGAAGAAACTCGCCGCGAGCGCCTGTGCGGACTGTTCGTCCTTGCCGGCGGAATTCGCCTGGCCGGCGTTGCGCCCTGCAAGATTATTCAGCCCGTCGCCCGATGCTGCGGCCGTCAGCCTGTTCGCGATCTGCATTTGCCGTCTCCGTCAATCTCACGATCCGGCAGCAACATCCCAGTCGTGCAAGAGCGACGACTCGCGGGCGGAACCTATCGTGCAGTGGAGGGGTATGGCGCGAAGCTTGCGCGAGGCTGGACGCGGTTAAGAATTCCTTAACGCACCAAAGTGCCGGCGGAGATGTTCGGCAGCGGCCGTATCACAGGAACGACGCGAGCTGCGGCACGATCGGAAGGTAGGGCGCATCGAACAGATCCTCGCGATCGAAGCGGCTTCCCGTTCGGTTGACCCGAACGACCCGGCAATGAGTCTCACTCATCATGATCGGCACCACCAAGGTTCCGCCTGAGACGAGATGATCGGAAAACATGCGCGGCAGGCTATTGAAGGCAGCGGTGATCAGGATGCGGTCGAACGTGCCCTCGCCCGGCACCCCGGCGCTGCCATCCGCATGGCGAACGATGACGTTGCGAACGCCTGATTTCTCAAGGTTTTTCTGCGCCGTACCGACGAGTGTCTGATAGCGGTCGATCGTCAGGACGCGTTCAGCCACCCGCCCCATCACAGCTGCGGTAAAGCCGCTGCCGGTACCGACCTCGAGGATGCGCTGTCCTGTCTTCAGGTTCAGACAATGCAGCAACCGCACCGCGAAATCATAGCCTTCCATGAACGAGCCGCACTCGAGCGGAATCGTGCGCTGCGAGTAAGCCTCGGCCTGATATTGCGGCGGCGCGAACTGGCCGCGCGCGGTCTGCTCGACCGCCTTGAGGAGGTCATGATTGATGATGCCGGCGGCGCGCAGCCGTAGCACCATCCTGGCAAAGCCTTCCTGTTCCGAAACGCGCACGCTCAATCAATGAGCCCCTTCGTTCAAAGCCCGCATCAGACGGTCCTGGACGCTATAGTCCGTCAGGTCGAGCTTGAGCGGCGTCACCGAGATGTGATTCTCGCGCAGAGCATGAATGTCGGTTCCGGCGCGAAAATCGCCGAACCGCTCGCCAAAGCGCAGCCAGAAGTAGGGAAAACCACGGCCGTCCGTCCGCTCATCGATCGACAGGCCAAAGTCGAGCTTGCCTTGCGACGTTACCTCGATCCCGGCAACGGTGTCGGCTGAGCAGTTCGGGAAATTGACGTTGAGGAACGTGCCATCGGGCAAGTCCACGGCCATCATTTTGCGGATCAGGCCCGGCGCGTGCGTCTCCACCACATCCCAAGGCACGGACTTGCCGACGGCGTGGTGATAGGCCTGGCTGAGCGCGATCGAGCGAATGCCCTGCAACGTGCCCTCGATAGCGCCCGCAACCGTGCCGGAATAGGTCACGTCATCGGCCATGTTGGCACCGATGTTGACGCCGGAGAGCACGAGATCAGGCTTGCGATCCAGCACCTTGCGAACCGCCATGATGACGCAATCCGTCGGCGTGCCCCGGAGGGCAAAGCGCTTCTCGGCGATCTGCCGGAGCCGCAGCGGCTCCGACAGGGTCAGCGAATGCGCCAAACCGCTCTGGTCCGCTTCGGGTGCCACGACCCAGACATCGTCCGAGATCGTCCTGGCGACCCTTTCGAGCACAGCGAGACCTTCAGCATGAATGCCGTCATCGTTTGTCAGCAGGATCCGCATGGTTGCCGTCCTTCCCTTGACGTCCGCTCAGACGGCCTTCTCGATGCGCGTCTGGCCGCCCATATAGGGCACCAGCACATCCGGCACCGATACCGAACCGTCTTCGTTCAGATAGTTTTCGATGACGGCGATCAGCGCGCGCCCGACGGCGACACCGGATCCGTTCAACGAATGAACGAAGCGCGTGCCCTTGTCTTCCTTGGTGCGGTAGCGGGCATTCATCCGGCGGGCCTGGAAATCGCCGCAGACCGAGCAGGACGAAATCTCGCGGTAGGTATCCTGTCCCGGCAGCCAGACCTCCAGATCATAGGTCTTGCGTGCACCGAAGCCCATGTCGCCGGTGCAGAGCGTCATCACACGGTAGTGCAGACCCAAGCGCTTCAGCACCTCTTCCGCACACGCCGTCATGCGCTCGTGCTCATCCACCGAAGTTTCGGCATCGGTGATCGAAACCAATTCGACCTTGTTGAACTGGTGCTGGCGCAGCATGCCGCGGGTGTCGCGACCGGCCGAACCCGCCTCCGAGCGGAAGGACGGCGTCAGCGCGGTGAAGCGCAGCGGCAGCTTTTCGCCTTCGAGGATCTGCTCGCGAACGATGTTGGTGAGCGGCACTTCTGCAGTCGGGATCAGCCAGCGACCGTCCGTCGTGCGGAACAGGTCTTCGGCAAATTTCGGCAGCTGTCCCGTACCGTACATCGCATCGTCGCGCACGAGGAGCGGCGGCTGCACTTCGGTGTAGCCGTGTTCCTGGGTGTGCAGGTCGAGCATGAACTGGCCGAGCGCACGCTCGAACCGGGCCAGCTGGCCTTTCAGGATCGTGAAGCGCGAGCCGGAAATGCGGGCAGCCCCTTCGAAATCCATGAGGCCGAGCGCCTCGCCGATCTCGAAATGCTCGCGCGGCTGGTGATTCCAGGTGGGCTTGTTGCCGACCACGCGCTTGACGACGTTGCCGGTCTCATCTTCGCCGACCGGAACGTCCTCGAGCGGGATGTTCGGAATGCGGGAGAGCGCGTCGTTGAGCTCTGTTTCCACCTTGCGGCTGTCTTCCTCAAGCGCCGGCATGGCGTTCTTGAGTTCGGCCACCTCGGCCTTCAGTTTTTCGGCAAGCTCGGCGTTCTTCTGCGCCATAGCGGCGCCGATGTCCTTGGACGCAGCGTTGCGGCGCGACTGCATGTCCTGCAGCGACTGAAGGATCGTGCGGCGGCGTTCGTCGAGGGCGATCAGCGACGCCGACAAAGGCTCCGCGCCCCGCTTCGCCAGGGCGGCGTCCAGCATCTCGGCATTTTCACGGATCCATTTAATATCAAGCATTGTCGTTCCACGCGTTGGTCAACTCACGGCGCGAAATCTCGAATGCTCAGCCCTTGGCGGGGCCGACCTCTCCGGAAGATCCTTCCTGCGACTCGGCAACTTCGCTCTTGAGCGCGTCCGCTGCCCGCTGTCTTTCGATGAGTCGCGCCGTATAGATCGAAATTTCGTAGAGAAGGATGGCTGGCAGTGCAAGGCCGATCTGGGAAACGGGATCGGGCGGCGTCAAGATGGCTGCGACGAAGAACGCAATGACGATCGCGTACTTTCGCTTATCCTTGAGGCCCTGGGAAGTGACGAGCCCGACGCGCGCAAGCAACGTCGTCACCACCGGCAACTGGAAGACGAGGCCGAAAGCGAAGACCAGCGACATGATCAGACTCAGGTATTCCGATACCTTTGGCAGGAGCTGGATTGCCACCTGCCCTTCGCCGCCGCCCTGCTCCATGGCCAGAAAAAACCACATAACCATGGGCGTGAAGAAGAAATAGACCAGGGCGCCCCCCATGAGGAACAGTATCGGCGACGCGACCAGGAATGGCAGGAAGGCAGCGCGTTCGTTCTTGTAGAGGCCTGGGGCGACAAACTTGTAGATCTGCGCGGCGATCACGGGAAAGGCGATGACCATAGCGCCGAACATCGCCACCTTGATCTGGGTAAAGAAGAATTCCTGCGGGGCCGTATAAATCAGCTCGACATTGCGATGGTTCAGGCCGGCCCAGCCCACTGCCCATTTGAACGGCAGCACCAAAAGGTTGAAGAGGCCCTTGGCAAAGTAGAAGCAGACGAGGAACGCCATGAAGAACGCGCCGACGGCCCACATCAGGCGTCTGCGCAATTCGATCAGATGCTCGATCAGCGGCTGCGGCCGGTCCTCGATATCGCCGCTCATGCTTCACCTTTCTTGCGCGTGCTGGCGCGCGGCTTGGACGTCTTGGTAGCCGGCTCGGCTGGAGCGGGCTTCGACGACTTCTTCTCGGCCACCGCCTTTGCGGGTGCCTTTGCCGGAGTTTTGGGCGCAGCCGCCTTTGGCGTTGCAGATTTCTTTGCCACCGGTGCCGGATCGGCCTTCGCCTTTGGCATCCGCTTGGGCTTTTCAGCCGGGACGGCAACCTCGGCGCGCTCGAGCTGACGAGTGGCAGAGCCTACGGCCGCAGCGGCGACCGCATCTGCGGGCTTCGCTTCCGCGACAGCTACCGGAGCGGCCATGACCGGCTCCGCAGTCGCGGGCTCGGTGGTACCCGTCGTGGCGGGCTTGTCAGGCGTCGCAGCCTTCTGCAGGTCCGATTTGATATCGTTGCCGATCTGGCGAAGCGGATTCATCGCATCCCTGAGCGCATTGGCCGGGTTGAGACTTTGCGCATCGCTGATCGTTTTTCGGACGTCGTCCAGATCCGCTTCGCGCAACGCTTCATCGAACTGCTGACGGAACTCGGAGGCCATGCCACGCAATTTCGTGGTCATGCGCCCGAATGCCCGCAGCATCGGCGGCAGATCCTTCGGCCCGACAACGACAATGAGAACGATTGCAATGACGACAAGCTCGGTCCAGCCGATATCAAGCATTTGATATGTCCTGCAAATCCATGACCCAGCCCGCCTGGCATCAATGCCAGCCGGGCCCTACGGACGCTTGATCGTTAGCGAACTTCGTCTGACTTGTGGTCGACCGTCTTGTTGTCGATCGTCTTGTCAGCCGAACCGGCGTCGTCCTCGCTCATGCCCTTCTTGAAGTTCTTGATGCCTTTGGCAACGTCGCCCATCAATTCCGGAATCTTGCCACGGCCGAACAATAGCAGGACCACCGCCAAAAAGATTAGCCAGTGCCAGATGCTTAAGGACCCCATGCTCTTACTCCCTTGAGGCTCTCATCAAAATTAAGAGCCTGCCACATGTCAAATTTCAGGCGTGCCACGGACAATCGCGCCTTGCGATCGACCCTAAGACGTTGATGCGTCTTTTTCAAACAGCAATATATCCCGCTCGTTAACCGAAAGCATTACGTCACGCAATCCTTGCGGCAATTGGTCCGCGCGGATACGGGCGCGCACAATGTCCTCGCA
The DNA here is from genome assembly GCF_052044795.1 of Ensifer sp. 22521. Classification (NCBI taxonomy): domain Bacteria; kingdom Pseudomonadati; phylum Pseudomonadota; class Alphaproteobacteria; order Hyphomicrobiales; family Rhizobiaceae; genus Ensifer; species Ensifer sp. 22521. Next base: position 243,468 of record NZ_JBQENM010000008.1, on the reverse strand, counting down.
GCCCGGCACGGCCAGTTCCAACAACTCCACCACACCGATGAACCGGCGGGAAACGATGCGCGCAGGCGTGTCGCCATTCTCCTCGCCGACGCGCACCCCGGAAAGCCGCACCGCGACCGAAACGCGCTCCCCTTCGCCGTGGCGCCCGGCCGCTACGGTGCCGACCGGCGTATCAACGCGGCCATTGCGAACCTGCGCATTGAACACGTTGATTTCCGAGAAGAAACCGGCCGCAAAGAGGTTTCTCGGATGGCGGTAAAGCTCATCTGCCGTACCAACCTGGACAAGTCGCCCATCTTGCAGCAGCGCAATTCGATCGGCCATGCGCATCGCTTCTTCCGCATCGTGGGTGACGACGATCGCCGTCGCCCGGGTCTCTCTGAGGATAGCGAGCGTATCGGCGCGGATCGAATCCTTCAGACGCGAGTCGAGGCCGGAAAACGGTTCATCCATCAGAAGCACGGCAGGACGCGGCGCAAGCGCGCGCGCAAGCGCCACACGCTGCTGCTCGCCGCCGGAAAGCACGTGCGGGTACTGGTTAGCGTAGTGGGAGAGCCCCACACGCTCGAGTGCCGCGTCCGCCTGGTTCAGGGCTTCCTTCTTTGGCAGCGCCGTCAGGCCAAAGCGGACGTTGTCGCGAATGGACATGTGCGGGAAGAGCGCGAAGTCCTGGAACATCAGCCCGACACCGCGTTTTTCGGGCGGCAGGAAAACCGTGGGGCCGGAAATCTCCTGGCCATTGAGCAGAAGGCGTCCCGTGCTCTGCTTCTCGATCCCTGCGGCGATACGCAGCAAGGTCGTCTTGCCGGACCCAGACGGACCGAGCAGGCAAAGGACCTCGCCGGCCTTGGCCGCCAGGCTGACGCCCTTGATCGTTTCCTTGGCGTGATAGCTGTGATGAATATCTTCGAAGGCCAGGCTCGCCGCGAAGGATACACCCGCCGTCCGTCGCGTTGTCATGACGGGAGCGTCCTGCGGATCTGAAACCATGCTCGCATTCCTTGACACCAGTCGCGCCCGCTGAAACGGCCGGGCGCCAGGGAAAGCCGATATCCCCATTCAGGTTTTAATCAGCTTCTTCGCCCTTCGGTGTCAAGAGCCCCAGTTCTTCAAGGTCCAGCTGGGTGATGGGGTCTTCGTTCTCGGCAAGTTCGTCTTCGCCTACCGGAACGGGAATATTGAGATTGGACGGCACGCGGCCGGAAAGCAGCCCCGCCCCCTTCAGCTCCTCGATACCCGGCAGGTCGCGCAGTTCTTCGAGACCGAAGTGATCGAGAAAATCGCGGGTGGTGCCGAAGGTGACCGGCCGGCCCGGCGTGCGCCGGCGTCCCCTGAAGCGGACCCAGCCCGCTTCCATCAGCACGTCGAGCGTGCCCTTCGACGTCTGAACCCCGCGGATATCCTCGATCTCCGCGCGGGTCACCGGCTGGTGGTAGGCAATGATGGAAAGAACTTCGAGCGCAGCGCGCGAGAGCTTGCGGACCTCCTGTTCGTCGGTCTGCACGACGAAGGAGAGATCGGCTGCCGTGCGGAAAGCCCAATGGTCGGCGACCTGAACCAGGTTGACGCCGCGCGTCGCGTAGAGCGCCTTCAGCCGCATCATGATGCGACCGACATCGGCACCACGCGGCAGGCGACTTTCGATATAGGTCTCCGACACCGGCTGCGCCGAAGCAAACACCAGGGCTTCCGCGATCCGCTCGGCTTCCTGCTCCATCCGAGGATCGAAGGTCGGCGTCGCTCCGATCTCATCGTCCTCGTCGGAAGCTTCGGGCACGTACTTTTGGGCTTCAGCCACGGGCTGCCTCCATTTCGGCAAGCGTCTCCGCATCGATCGGGTTCGGTCCGCGCCGAAGATAGATGGGCGCAAAGGCCTCTTCCTGGCGGATCTCCAGCCGGCCCTCGCGAACCATCTCGAGCGAAGCTGCGAAGGAACTGGCGATCGCCGTTGCCCGCTCCTTCGGCGTCGTCATGTAGCGGATGAGAAAATGATCGAGCGCTGTCCAATCGTCGAGACCGCCGATCATGCGCGCCAGTATCAGGCGCGCGTCGGCAAGCGACCACACATGGCGCTTCTCGATCGTCACCTGCGTGATCGCCTGACGCTGACGCAGGCTCGCATAGGCGCTCAGGAGATCATAGAGCGAGGCATCGAAGCCGGACTTCTTCTCGGTGACGATATGTTCCGGGGCACCGCGAACGAAGACATCCTGGCCGAGCCGGTTTCTATTGATGAGCCTTGTTGCCGCCTCACGCATCGCCTCCAGGCGTTTCAGCCGGAAAGCCAGGGCCGAGGCCATTTCCTCGCCCGTTGGACCGTCGTCCTTCGCCTGTTGTGGGATCAGCAGGCGCGATTTCAGATAGGCAAGCCATGCCGCCATGACGAGATAGTCGGCGGCAAGCTCGATGCGGATGCTGCGCGCCCGCTCGATGAAGGCGATATATTGCTCGGCGAGTGCAAGTACGGAGATGCGCGAAAGATCGACACGCTGGCTGCGGGCAAGATGAAGCAGGAGATCGAGCGGGCCTTCGAAACCGGCAAGATCAACCACCAGCGCTTCTTCATGCAGCCCGCGCTCTGAAGTCTCTTCCTGCCACAGGGGCTCCATCGGCGCCTTCGACGCAGGCTTGCCTTGTCTTTCGCCCGCATTGCTCACTGACAGTCCAATCCTTTCCTGCCGGCCGCGCCTACCTTACACCGTCGCGAACTGGCCGTTAAACTCCGTCCGTAGATCGCTTTCGCTCGCATCGTCAGGCGCCCGGAACGCCGCTTCGACAGCCTTCGCCCGACGCAGGCTCTCGCCGGCGAGAACCGGCACCACGTCGGCGACGGCCTTCATTTCTTCCATTATGCCATGACAATGCAAGACGAGATCAAGCCCCGCGGCGATGATGTTGCGCGCGCGAGCGGTCATATCGCCGGCAAGCGCGTTCATCGAGACGTCGTCCGACATCAAGAGACCGTCGAAACCGATGTGACCGCGAATGATCTCGCGGACGACCTTCGCCGAGGTTGTCGCCGGATTGTCCGGGTCGATCGTCGTGAAGACCATGTGCGCCGACATCGCCATCACCTCGTCCTTCATGGCAACGAAGGGCAGGAAGTCGCTGCCAGCAAGTTCTTCGAAAGTAGCACTGACCACAGGCAGATTGTGGTGCGAGTCGACGAAGGTGCGGCCGTGACCGGGCATGTGCTTCATGACAGGCAGCATGCCGCCGGCCTTCAACCCCTCGCCCATCGCACGGCCGATCGCCGTTACGGTCTCAGGGTCGTGACCATAAGCGCGATTGCCGATGACGTCGTGGCTGCCGGGCACCGGCACATCGAGCACCGGCAGACAATCGACGGTAATGCCGAAGCGCATCAGGTCGAAGGCGTGGAGGCGTCCCATCAGCCAGGCAGCGCGCAGACCGAGCTCCCGGTCGCGTCGGTAGATTTCGCCGATCGCCGCGCCATTCGGGTATTGCTGGACGAGCGGTGGGCGAATGCGCTGCACGCGCCCGCCTTCCTGGTCGATGAGCACAGGTGCGTTCGGATTGCCGATGCTGTCGCGAAGCGACGCCACCAGATCGGCGATCTGCTGCTCCTCGCCGATATTGCGCCCGAACAGGATGAAGCCCCATGGCCGCTCGCCGGCAAAGAACTGGCGTTCGTCTTCGTTAAGAGAAAGGCCCTTGCAGCCCGAGATAAATGCTTTTGATTCGCTCATTGAGAGAGCATAGAGCGGGCGTCGCCCGGCGCGAAGCCACAAAGACGAAGCCCCGTCGTTCATGCACAAGGCCATGGGGCAAACGAAAACCCTGAAATGCGAAGGGCGCGGCCTATGAGCCGCGCCCTCCTCAACTCTATCCGTTGTGCCCGGCTTACTTGGTCACCAGGCAGCTTCCGCCAGCGCCCTTGTACTTGGAGCACAGGGCATTTGCCTCTTCCTTGGAGCCGGCCGGGATGCGGACACGATAGTAGGTGCCCTTGCCGGCGATCTCCGCCTTGCGGATATCGACGCCACGGCCGCCAATGACGCTGCCGAACTTGCTGGAAAGGCTGTTGTAGGACTTCTGTGCTTCGGCTTCGGACGGCAGGGATGCGACCTGGATGAAGTATCCGCCGGTCGGAACCGATGCGGTTGCAACCTGCTGCGCCGGCTGGGCTTCTGCAGTGGCAGCCGCCGGCTCTTCGGCCGGACGCACGTTGCTGCGCTCGGTAGCAGTGCCGGCAACATTAGCCGGCTGCTCGACCGGACGCGCCTGCGGCGTTGGCGCCTTGTCGCCTGTTGCCGTCGTCGTCACGCTGCGAACCGGAACCTGTTCGATATCGGCATTGCCCGTTGCGGCAAGCGCCACCTGATCGACATTGGCCGATGCCTGACCGGCAGCAGTGACATCAGCCGAAGCGACTTCCTTCGAGGGCGCTTCCGGCAGCGGCTGCGTCGCACNCCGGTGCGGCAACCGGCTCTTCACGAGCAACCAGCGTGCCATCCGGCTTGACGATCATTGTGCGCACTTTGCGCGGTGCAACGGCCGGTGCCTTGTCTTCTTCCTGAGCGGCAGTCTGGGTGCCGCCATCCGGCAGCAAGCGAGCGCCGTCCTCGTCATCGGCCGGCAGGTTGGCCTGCAGGCCATCCGAGTCGTCGCTGCCTTCAAGCGGCAGCGTTTCCGGCGTCAGCGTCTTCTGAACGACGTCCATCGGCTCTTCGGTCGAAGAAACCAATGCTTCCTGCTGCGGCGCACCGGCTTGGGCTCCAGCGACGCGGTCGTAAACGGCCTTGTCCTGGTTCGGAACGGTCTTGCCGCCCTTTTCTTCCGGCACGACCTTAACCGGCCCCTTGTCGGCGAGAATGATCTTGGGACCCTCGGCAGAGGTTACCGCACCACTGCCGCCCATCCAGGCGTAGACAGCCGCGCCACCGAGAATGATGACGCCAGCAACGCTTGCCGCGAGCAGCATCGTACGCTGCGACCGCCGGCCCGAGCCGTAGTCGCGATAGTCGCCCGCATCGTCCTGGCTCTGCACCGGGGAAACCCGCTCGGCATCACGCGTCGGGGACTTCCGTTCGGTCATGGAGCGGCGGAAGTCCTCTTCCATCGCCTTCTCGAATTCGTCGAAATCGTCGAGCGCGCCGCCTCCGAACGACGGATTTGCATTTGCTGCCGAGGTCGGACGAGCCACCTCGGCCTTTTCAACCGCGGCCGGACGGGGATCCTTGGCGGCCGGAGCCGGCGTGCCGAACAGCTGCGCCATTTCCGCGTCGATATCGAGATCGTAGTCTGCTGGATAGGCGACCGGCTTTTCCGTTTCGATGACGGGCAGCTGCGGCACGTCCATGTCGGCGATCGGCGCAACGCCATTCTCGGCTTCGGCGATCATCGAGGGATCGAAGGGCAGCGTGCTTTCAGGCTGCACGTCCTGCTGCTCCACCGGGGCCGGAGCCACGAAGGTTTCGACGGAACGTTCCGGTTCACGCTGCGGAGCAACCGCTTCGATGACCGGCTGCGCAGCAGCCTGCGACACGACCACAGGTGCGACGGCAATCGGTTCGGTCGGCCCGAGGTCCGCAAGATCGAGCTTCAGTGCGGCATCGGAGAGCTCCATTTCGAAGTTCTCGATGTCGAAGCCCGGCTCGTTCTCCTGTTCTGCAACGGGCTGGACCGGCTGGACAGCCTCAACCACCGGCGAAACGGCAGGCGTGGCGACTGCGGCAGCTGCGGGTGCCGCAACAGGCGCTGCCTGCGTCACGAGCGGACCGGCGAAGGCGCGCTGCTGGCTGGCGCCCGAGGGCGAAGCAACGGGCGTCGCCCGGCTGAAGGTCGGCGTAAAGGGATAGGGACTCTTCTTCGCCGGCGCCGCAACCGTGTTTACCGGCGCGGCGGCGGGAGCAACGACCGGCTGTTGCGTGGCGTGAAGGGCCGGATGAGACTGCACGGCAGCGGCAACCACGGCGGTGATCGGCGGAACCGGGAAGCGCTCGATATCCGCAAGAAGATCGTCGCGGGCAGTGTCATGGCCAGCGGGCTCTTCCGGGATTGTCTCGCTCACGTATACGGCATCGTCCACGCGCTCCTCCGGAGCGACGTCAAGGCTAGCAACGTCAAGGTTGGCAACCTCAAGGCTCGGCTCGTCGTAAACCGGGAACGCTTCGGCGACAGCAGCGGGCTCGGCCCAAGCCGTCGACAAATCTGCGGCCGGCGCTTGCCAGTCGTCGACTACCTGTTCCTTCGCCTCAGATACCGGCTCTTCTTCGAACGGCAACAGATCGGCTTCGCCGAGCGACAGTTCGAGCTCGCGCTCCAGATCGAACGCCGGCTCGTCGGCGACGAATTCGGCGTTATCGACTTCGGCAGCCTGAGGGGCGGCCGAGAACGACTGCACCTCGACAACCTGCTCCGGTTCCTCTTCGGCGACAGCGGCCGGTGCTGCGACCGGCTCGGGCTGACGGAATATCGGCGCCTCGTACTCTTCCGCGAATTCGGCTACCGGCTCGATCCGGGCCTCTTCGACCGGCTGCGGCGCCGAAACCGGCTCCACAGCAGGCTGCTGCCCAGCACGGGGCGCATCGTAGCTGTCGAAAGCGCGAAGGAGTTCGTCTTCGAGATCGAAGGCGGGCTCCTGACGGACCGCCTCCTGATGTCGCTGCAACTCTTGCAATTGCTGTACGGCCGGACGGGCATCGTAACCGACGATCCGGGCGAGTTCGGCCAACGGATCATCGTCTGCCAATACATCGAATTCAGCCGGCCCGCTTCGTGCGAATTGTTTGTCTGCCATGCTCTCCACTCACAATTGCCTGTATTTATGTGCCAGTGCATTGTGGGAAAATGGTGACAATACTTATCGCATTTCCTCCGGTGCGGAGGTGCCTGTAATAGACAGGCCGGACTTCAATACCGAAGCGACAGCATGCACCAGCCCGAGTCTGGCAGTACTTAATTGTCTATTTTTATCGTTAACAAAACGTAATTCCGGATTCTCTTTACCTTTGTTCCAGTGTCCGTGGAAGGCAGCGGCAAGATCGTACAGGTAAAACGCGATACGATGCGGCTCCTGAGCCAGTGCCGCGGCCTCGATCACGCGCGGATATTCTGCGAGCTTGGCAACGAGCTGAAGCTCCGTCGGATCCTCGATCTGCCCCTGAACCGCACCGGCGAAATCAAGCGATTCGATGTCCAGATCCGGGAACGCGTCCGCCGCCTGGCGGAACACAGACCGGCAACGCGCATGCGCATACTGCACGTAAAAGACCGGATTATCCTTGGACTGTTCTGTAACCTTGGCAAAGTCGAAGTCGAGCGGCTCGGAATTCTTCCGGTAGATCATCATGAAACGAACCGGATCACGGCCGACTTCATCGACGACTTCGCGCAGCGTGACGAAATCGCCGGAGCGCTTCGACATCTTCACCGGCTCACCGTCGCGGAAGAGCTTGACCAGTTGGCAGAGCAGAACCGTAAGTTTCGACGAACCGCCAGACACGGCGCGCGCCAGCGCCTCAAGCCGCTTGACGTAACCGCCATGGTCGGCGCCCAGCACATAGATCATCTCGTCGAAGCCGCGGTCGAACTTGTCCTTGAAGTAGGCAACGTCAGCGGCGAAGTAGGTGTAGCTTCCATCCGACTTGATCAGCGGCCGGTCGATATCGTCACCGACCTCCGTCGAGCGGAACAGCGTCTGCTCGCGATCTTCCCAATCCTCCGGGAGCTGCCCCTTCGGCGGCGGCAACGTACCCTTGTAGACGTGCCCCTTGAAGGTCAGGTCGTTGATTGCCGTACGAATCGCAGCCGCCCCATTGGCGTGAAGCGTGCGTTCGGAGAAGAAGACGTCGTGAGTGACGTTCAACGCCGCGAGATCCTCTCGGATCATCACCATCATGGCATCGATCGTCCGGTCCTTGACGAGCGGCATCCACTTGTCTTCGGGCATCAGGCGCAGGCTCGTGCCGAATTCATCGGCGAGCGCTTCGCCAACCGGAACGAGATAATCACCCGGATAAAGACCCGGCGGGATTTCGCCGATGTCTTCACCAAGCGCTTGGCGATACCGCATGAAGGCAGAACGTGCGAGAACGTCGATCTGCGACCCGGCGTCGTTGATGTAGTATTCCTTGGTCACCGCATAACCGGCAAAGGCCAAAAGGTTGGCAAGCGCGTCGCCGACCACGGCGCCGCGGCAATGGCCGACATGCATCGGTCCCGTCGGGTTGGCCGAGACATATTCGACGTTAACCTTGCGGCCCGAACCGACAGTGCTGCGGCCATAGTCGGGGCCGGTGCGCACCATGTTCGACAGCAGCTTCTGCCAATAGGAAACCGAAAGCCGGACGTTGATGAAGCCCGGGCCGGCAACGGTCACTTCGGTGACTTCCGGATCCTGCTTGAGCTTCTCAACGATGAGCTCAGCGAGCGCCCGCGGGTTCAGGCCGAGGGGCTTGGCCAGCACCATGGCGGCATTGGTCGCGACATCACCGTGGCTTGGATCGCGCGGCGGCTCGACATTGACACGGCCGAAGTCAAGCTCGGATCGCTTTTCTCGAACGCTGTCAAGCGTTTCGAGAATGTCCTTAATTCTTGATTCGAAGTCCGTGAAGAGATTCATCTGATCCGTCCGCTTTTCCCGACCACATGTGGCCGGCGCAAAACTCAAAAAGGAGGCTCGGTTCGCTTGAACCGTAAGCCTCCGGGCGGGGCGTCCCTACCGCAAATCCGGCGTGTGGTCAAACAAGCGCTTGTGCACGCTGATCGCGAAGGTATCGGTCATGCCGGCCAGATAGTCGCCGACATGACGGGCCCTCGCCGGTTCGGCCATGCCCGAGATCTGATCGATCCAATAGTGCTCCCGCATCAATTGTGGGTCGTCCATGAAGGCATGATAGAGATCGCAGACGATCGACGCCGCACCTTCCCGCACCCGCATCACTTCCGGGTGGCGATAGATCCGGGTCATCAGCAGACGCTTGATCTGCTTGTCCGTCTCGCTCATCTCCTCGGAGAACGTCGCCATGACCGTACCCGCCTGACGTACCTCGGCTACGCTCTCGGGGCGAATGTCCGCGATACGCTGCTGGGCGACGCCGATCACGTCCTCGACCATTGCCGTGATCTGACGGCGCATGATTTCGTGCGTGAAGCGGCTGCTTTCAAGACCGGGATAGCGATCGTGAACCTCGCGCATCAGACGGGCAAGGAACGGCACGTCTTCCAGCATCTCGAAGGTCAGGTAGCCGGCCCGCAGGCCGTCATCGATATCATGGGTGTTGTAGGCGATATCGTCGGCGATGGCCGCGACCTGCGCCTCCAGGCTCGCGTAACTCGCCAGTTCCAGATCGTGAAGAGCACAGTAGTCCAGGATCGGCTGAGGGACCGGTCCACGCGTGCCCTGCCCGTCGGGCGTGAGCAACGGCCCATTGTGCTTGACCAGCCCCTCAAGACTCTCCCAGGTCAGGTTCAGCCCGTCGAACTCGGCGTAGCGCCGCTCGAGTTTGGTGACGATGCGCAGCGACTGGGCATTGTGGTCGAAGCCGCCATGGGGCTTCAGCATCTCGTGCAGGGCGTCCTCGCCCGTATGGCCGAACGGCGTGTGACCGAAATCGTGAACGAGGGCGACGCCTTCGGCGAGGTCCTCGTCGAGCTTGAGGGCACGCGCCAGGGCGCGGGCGATCTGCGCCACTTCGATCGTGTGCGTCAGCCGCGTCCGATAGTGGTCGCCGTCGGCAGCGATGAAGACCTGTGTCTTGTGCTTCAGCCGGCGAAAGGCCGTCGTGTGGACGATGCGATCGCGATCGCGCTGGAAATCCGAACGTGTCGCGCTCGACGCTTCCGGATAGAGCCTGCCGCGCGTCGCCCAGGGGTTCGACGCGAACGGCGCGTGTTCACCATAACCGAAGCCCAGCGCATTTTTGTCGAATGTCATTTTCCACCCAAATCGTCATCCCATTGACGGGACATTGAAGCCTTCATACCTATAGTGAAAGCCACGGAAACGCGTCGCGCAAGCATCGACCGATTCCGCAAGCGAAAGCAACGGCTTGGCCGCGGGGGTTGAAACGACCTCCCGGCGTTGGCCGAGGCGGTGCTGCAAACGACAATCAAATCTCTCCGGTTCTTGACCCCGGCAGGAGGCAGATATGACGCAAGAAACCGTGACCCTTTCGGACGCTGCTGCAAAGCGGATCGCCACGATCCTTCGTTCGGACAGTCACAACAACGCGATGCGGGTGTCCGTCGAAGGCGGCGGCTGCTCGGGATTCTCCTATAAGTTCGACCTGGTCGACAGCGCCAACGACGACGATCTGGTGCTGGAGAAGAACGACGCCAAGGTGCTGATCGACAGCCTGTCGCTCGTCTATATGGGCGGCTCAGAGATCGACTTCGTCGACAACCTGCTCGGCCAGTCGTTTCAGATCAAGAATCCGAATGCGGTCGCAAGCTGCGGATGCGGAACGAGTTTTTCCATCTGAGCCAACGGCCACCTGGCCTGCCTGGGGTCGCCGTCAGAGATACGGCGACCCCAGCCAAAGCACACGGTTCGCCAGCCGGTCGATAAGTGGCTTGGCGCGCAAGGCCTCGAGCGTGACCGGTTCGGCCGAAGCCAGCACATCCGATATCATGCCGCCGATCGTATGGGCGAAACCATCGTCCAGCACTTCGAGATCGAACTCGAAGTTGAGACGCAGGGAACGCGGATCGAGATTGGTCGACCCAACATAGGCCCAGCGCTCGTCCACGATCAGAAGCTTCGAATGGTTGAAGGCGCCCTCGGCGCGCCAGACCCGACAATGACCTTTCAATACCTGATCGAACTGGGCGGTCATTGCGCGATCGACCAGAAGCAGATTGTTGACCGCCGGCACGATGATGTCGACCTCGACGCCCCGGCGCGCCGCGGTCACCAAGGCGCTGATCAGTTCGCGGTCCGGAAGGAAATAGGGCGACATCAGGCGGATGTTCTTGCGCGCCACCGAGAACGCCCCCATCAGCATCTTGTGATTGGTTTCGTTCGTGGCGTCCGGCCCTGAGGGTATGGCGCGCATCAGCACAGAAGACGTTTCTGCCGGCAAAGGCATTTCTTCGAGCGCCCAGGCACCGCCCGTCAGCATCTCCCCGCTGGAAAACTGCCAGTCCTCGGCGGCGACCTGAAAGATGTCGGCGACCACCGGGCCCGTTACCCGAAAGTGCGTGTCGAGGGCCGGCTCCTCGCCGGCAATCTCGCTGCTAAAGCCCGCCCGGATGTTCATGCCGCCGGCAAAGGCGACGCGGCCGTCGACCACGAGAATCTTTCGGTGCGTGCGCAGATTGGCATAGGGCAACCTCAGCCCCATGATGATATTGCCGTTGAAGACGGCCGTCGGAACGCCGGCCGTCTTCAGATGACCGACAATGCTGGGGACGGAGTAGCGCGCGCCGACTGCGTCGATCAGTACGCGCACCTGGACGCCACGCGCGATCGCGGCGATCAAGGCGTCGGCAAAGCGAAGGCCGACCACGTCGCGATCGAAGATATAGCTCTCTATCAGGATGCTGCGCTGCGCACCGGCAATGGCCACCAGCATGGCCTCATAGGCAGCATCCCCGCCGGCCAGCACCTCGATGCCGTTGCCGGAACACATGCGGTGCCGGGAAACACGGTCGCCGAGAATTTTCATCGCGGCAAAACGATTCCCGAAACTTCCGGCAATATCTGTTTCAGAGATATCGAACCTGCCGAACTGATCGGGGCCTTGCCCGCGCAGCAGTGCGCGTTGCGAGCCGATCGAGGAGCGGCGGATACGGTTGATGCCGGCAACGGCATAGAGCAATGCCCCGACGATCGGCGAGAGCAGAACGACACCGACCCAACCTGCGGCGGCGCGAACGTCGTCCTTGGTCATGGCGGCGTGAATGGCAGCCGGGATGCCAAGCGCGAAGGACAGCAGCGCCAGGATATGCGGCCAGTAGTTCTGCACGAGATCGATCATGCGCCGGACTATAGCCGGCCATGGATCGGAATCAATTCAAGCAGCCGCACCTATACCGTATATAAACTGCGCGCGGCGTCGCCCGTCGTCGTTGCAGCTCTGCCCAGCGCTGAAAGTCCGCAGGTATCGGATTTGTCAAAAGAATCCGGAGCGGCTAGAAGAGTCCCGCCGCAAGGACTCACCTGTATGGAAGGGCGTTTCGAGCCATGAAGATTGCCACCTGGAACATCAATGGCGTCAAGGCGCGAATCGACAGCCTGTTGGCATGGCTGAAGGAAGCCAATCCGGACATCGTCTGCCTGCAGGAGATCAAGTCTGTCGACGACGGCTTTCCTCGTCTGGAGATCGAAGCCCTCGGCTATCATGTCGAGACCCACGGCCAGAAGGGCTTCAACGGCGTCGCCCTGCTCTCCAAGCTGCGTCCGGACGAAGTCAACCGCGGCCTGCCGGGCGACGACTCCGATGAGCAGTCGCGTTTCATCGAAGGCGTGTTCTCGGTTGCCGGCGGCGTGATCCGTGTCTGCTCGCTCTACCTGCCGAACGGCAATCCCGTCGATAGTGAGAAGTACCCCTATAAGCTCGCCTGGATGCGCCGGCTGACCGCCTATGCCGAGCAGCGCCTTCTGCTCGAAGAGCCCTTCATCCTGGCAGGCGACTACAACGTCATCCCGGAGGAGCACGACTGCTGGGACATCAAAGTCTGGCAGAACGACGCACTTTTCCTGCCGGAGACGCGCGCGGCCTATCGGCGCCTGCGCAATCTCGGTTTCACCGACGCGGTGCGGGCCACCTCAGACGCGGTGCCGCTCTATACGTTCTGGGATTATCAGGCCGGCTGCTGGCCGAAGAATTTCGGCATTCGCATCGACCATCTGATGCTGTCGCCGGAGGCAGCCGATCGACTGGTTTCGACGTCGATCGACAAACATGTTCGCGCCTGGGAAAAGCCCTCGGACCACGTTCCTGTTATCGGCGAGTTTGCTTTCGCGGCCGCCTGAGGTGCGGATCTGCCGTTCGGCTATTCGGTGCTGGCTGAGGAGTAGCCGCGCGGCGAACTCAGTCGTCGTCGCCCTGCATATGTAGATTCTGCGAAAGCGAGATTGCCGTACGGCGATCATCTTCGGTGGCAAGCGAGAATGCCTGCTCCTGCATCGACTGGAGCCAGGGCCGATCCTTCGGCGAACACTGATCGAGCGCGGCGGTCATATAGGCGAGACCGCGAATGGTCTGGCCTTCCTGGAAGATTACGTTGCCGAAGACACCCATGGCACCGGCATGGCCGCTCTTGCGGGCACGGTTGAGCCACTTCTTGGCTTGCTGAACGTTGACGCTACCGCCCTCGCCCGACAGCAGCATGCGCGCAAGCTGGAACTGCGCCTCAGCGACACCAAAGGTCGACGCCGCCTGGAAATAGAGCTGCCGCGCCTGGGCCATATCCGACTGGATCGGGCTGTCGGGAATGCCGCGTCGGTAGTAGCCGGCAAGAGAGATCAACGCGTTGACGAAATAGCCGGTATCCTCAGAACCCGGCTCCACACCCTGCTGGGCGATCTCGCTGTAGATCTTGAAGGCCTCGAGGTCGTTTTCGGCGACACCGTCGCCATAGGCATACATGTTGGCCAGAGCCCAGCGGGAGCCGGTATGCCCCTTCTCCGCAGCGTATTTGTAGGCCTCGACGGCCTCGTCCTTGCGGCCGTTCTTGTAAGCGGAGAAACCGAACTTGAAGAGCGCGAAGGGACCGGATTCCTTCGTGACGCCTGCCCCCGGATCAAAGGCAAGGGCCGGCATGGTGCTGGTCCCGCAGACCGCCAGCGACACGCCGAGTATCGCAACCTTCAGTGACTTCAGTTCACCCGCAAGCATCACAGTCTAATTCTTCCGTTCCAGCCGGCCACGCCGAACTCATCACCGCTGCAAACACAAACGCCCGGACGACCCGTCGCCGCCCAAAACTTCACCAATTCCGCCGAGAACATCGACGCACCATTCCAGAACGAAACTTCGACACATGCACCGAAAAGACCATTTCAGTCGACCACTTGCACAAAAGTGCCGAAGGCCACATCTGACATGAACATCGACGGTCCAAGTTTCACTTCACACCAAACGCCGCAGGTTTCGTTTTCACGGTTGCAGGTTTGTCCCTACTATCGCTGCTCCCTGTTTGTGGCGGGAAATGGACATAGCCGGGACGAGTCCGATGCTAGCAAACTCTAGCATTAAATGTGTTGCTGAATCGTCACATTAGCGAACGGTGCAAAGGCAACAGCGAACAGTTCCACATCAAAAAGAAAGGCCCGGTCGAAACCGGGCCCAAACACTCAGATTGGCGAAGGATCAGAACTTGACCTTAAGGGACGTCGATATGGCGCCGAAGAAATCGTTACCGTAGTCGTAGGACACATCGCCGCCGATAACCTGCCCGTCGAAGTTAACGGGGCCCGAACTGCCGCTCGTCAGGATGCCCACTGCACCAGCCAGTCGAAGCTCGATATTCTTGTTTGGCGAATAGGATACACCCGAGCCAAGCGACCAAGTATCGGACTGAGTGCCATAGCCGTGGCTGGTACCGCGGTCCCAGGTCAGGCTAATAGCGCCGTTCCACTGATCGTTGAACTTGTGACCAAAGCCGCCTGAAATCGTCCAGCCGTCTCGATAAAGCAGGTCAAGCGAGGTGCAGGGCTGAGCCAGGGTTCCGCCCGACGAAGGGCAAAACTTGAGAACCTGGAGTTGGCTCCAATCCGTCCATTTGACCGAGCCGAAGGCGACCCAGTCGGGCGCAATACCGGACTGAATCTTCAATTCGAGTGAATCCGGCATCGATGCAAAGCCGGAGACCCCATAGAAGTTAACCGGAGCCGGCCCGCGAACGTCACGCAGGTCGATCGTTCCCGCAAGGTTGTCGAGGTCCACGGCACTGTTGTAGACGAGGCTCGCCCGCACTGCGTATTCAGGAATTTCGTAGCCGACGCCAGCGCGCCAGCCCCAACCATCCCCCTCGAGATCCAGCCGACCGATGCCGGTACGCCCGGCGGCCAATACCGGTGGCACGCCCGTGAAATCCTGAACCAACCGCTCCTTGAAGCCGCTGACCTCTTGGTAGAAGACGCCGCCGATGATGCGGAACTGACCTTGGCCGACGTCCCATTTATAGGAGCAGGTTGCGGCGTAGTTGTCGCTTTCGACCTTCGTCTCGACGTTGTTGTTTGCACCGGCCCAGTTGAGGCCCGGGTTGGTATGCGCACCCCAGGGCTGCGAATAGTCGGCCATACAGTCGATATCGTCAGCAAAGCGCGCCTTGACCCCAACGCGCGGAACCCAATAGCTCTCGGTATCGTCGGCGGTATTCGGTCGGGAATTCAAGTTACCACCGCCAGCACCCGGCCCCGTTCCATTAAACGGGAAAACCGCAGACGTCGTATCCGTGTCTCTGACATTCTTCAGTTCGCGCTGCGGATTGACGTAGGTCGCCGAAGCTTCACCGGCGTAGTCCGACGGGTCGAACAGCAGATCGATGTTGTAACCACCGCGCTCAAGACCGCCGGCGTGGGCCGCCGACGCAAACAGCAAACCAGCCGCCACCGTCAGGACGCCACGCTTAAAATTCATGTGAGCCATCAAGCTCCTCCCCTGCACTGCAATCTGCGACATTCCACCTCATGCCGCGTGTGGCGGAAGTATTCTCACGAACATGTGAAATCGCAAATGCCAGATGCAGAGTCGGTGCGGCACTATGCGTCACATAATTTACGTAAGATTCTCATGATTTAGACACATTCGCGCATTTCCGAAATGATATTCCGAAAAATAGGTAAATAAGCCAATAAAATAGGACAAACTTCCAACACCCGCGAAAGCTGTGTCGCGGAAACAACAATATTGGTTTTTGCTGGAGATCAACAAAAATGGCCGTTGAAACTCCGCCGGCCGATGCCAAGCGATTTCGTGAACAGCCGACAGTATTCAGCTCAGCGATTCGATCGCAAAGCGCGCCTCGGTAAGTATATAAAATCATACTAAAATAAAAAATCCGCGACGGACCTGTCGCGGATTTTGAATTCCTTGGCCGATCAACCCGGTGGGCGGTTGCACCCTTAGCGTGCTTCCTAACCGGCTTCCGCCACGCGCGTGAGCGCGACGCCAAGCGAATCTTTCTGAAGATCGAGTTCCACCAGGCGCTCACGCTCCGCTTCCACCAGTTCCGGTTTTGCGTTCGCGACGAACTTTTCATTGGCCAATTTGCCAAGAATACGCTCGCGCTCCGCATCCACCTTGGCGATCGCCTTCTCCAGGCGCGACTTCTCGGCGGAGAGATCGATCAGGTTGCCAAGCGGCAGGCACGCGGTCGCCTCGCCCACAACGATCTGGGCGCTGCCGCGCGGGGCGACAGTCGCATAGTCGATGTGTTCGACACGCGCCAGGCGCGCAATCGCCGGAGCATGCTGCTGCAGGCGCTCGCGCGTCAGATTGTTCGCACCGACGACAATCAGCGGCGCGGTTGCTGCCGGCGGAACATTCATCTCCGAACGGACGGAGCGGATGCCTGAGACTAGGTCGATCAGCCAATTGATCTCATCGGCGGCCGCATCATCGGCATAGGAAGCCGCCGGCCATTCGGCGTGGCAGAGCAGCGTCTCGCGTTCGCGGCCCTCGCCTGCCGTCTGCCCCCAGAGTTCCTCGGTCATGAACGGCATGAACGGGTGCAGCAGCTTGTAGATCTCATCGAGAACATAGGCGACGCAGGCCTGCGACTCGCGCTTGGCCGCCTCGTCCTCGCCGTTGAAGACCGGCTTCAGCAGTTCGAGATACCAATCGCAGAACTGGTTCCAGACGAAACGATAGAGACTGCCGGCGGCTTCGTTGAAACGATAGGCCTCGATCGCCTCGGTGACGTCGCGGATGGTGCGCGAAAGCTCCGTCAGGATCCAGCGGTTGATGGTAAGCGACGCGGCTTCGGGGATGAAACCGTCGCTGTCGACCACGCCGTTCATCTGGGCAAAACGCGTCGCGTTCCAGAGCTTCGTGCCGAAGTTGCGATAACCGGCGATGCGGGCGGGATCGAGCTTCACGTCGCGGCCCTGGGCAGCCATGATCGCCAGCGTGAAGCGCAGTGCGTCGGCCCCATATTCGTCGATAAGTTCGAGCGGGTCGATGACGTTGCCCTTCGACTTCGACATCTTCTGGCCGTTCTTGTCGCGAACGAGCGCATGGACGTAGACCGTATGGAACGGCTCGACCGGGGTGCCGTCGGCATCCTTCATGAAGTGCAGGCCCATCATCATCATGCGGGCGACCCAGAAGAAGATGATGTCGAAGCCTGTCACCAGGACGTCGGTCTGATAGTACTTCTCCAGTTCCGGCGTCTCGTTCGGCCAGCCGAGCGTGGAGAACGGCCAGAGCGCCGACGAGAACCAGGTGTCGAGCACGTCTTCGTCGCGAGTCAGGATTTCGCCCGGCTTGAAGTTTTCGAGCAGGTCCTCGACATAGGCCTTCATCGGGCCTTCATGCGCGAGATAGTGCTGGATCGCGGCGTGCAGCGCCTCTTCCTCGGTCTTCTCGACGAAGACCTGACCATCCGGGCCGTACCAGGCCGGGATCTGATGCCCCCACCAGAGCTGGCGCGAGACGCACCAGGGCTGGATGTTTTCCATCCACTCGAAGTAGGTCTTTTCCCAGTTCTTCGGAACGAAGTTCGTCCGGCCTTCCTTGACGGCGGCAATCGCAGGCTTCGCGAGCGTCTTGGCGTCGACGTACCATTGTTCCGTCAGGCGCGGCTCGATCGGCACGCCGCCACGGTCGCCATGGGGGACCATGTGCTTGTGCGGCTCGATCTTGTCGAGCAGGCCAGCCTCTTCGAAGATGCGGACGATGATCTTGCGCGCCTCGAAGCGGTCCTTGCCTTCGAGTTCGTCCCACGCACCATGCAGGGCTGCCGGATCGGAAAGCCCTTCGAGGAACTCCTCGTTGTCCTTGATGGTGATGCGACCTTCGATCGTCATGACGTTGATCGCGCTGAGGCCTGCGCGCTTGCCGACGTCGAAGTCGTTGAAGTCGTGCGCAGGCGTGATCTTCACCGCGCCGGTGCCGGCCGTCGGATCCGCATAGCTGTCGGCGACAACCGGAATGCGCCGGCCGACGATCGGCAGGATGACATGCTTGCCGAGGAGCGGTTTATAGCGCTCGTCGTCCGGGTTGACGGCAATGCCGCTGTCCCCGAGCATCGTTTCCGGGCGGGTGGTCGCGACGACCAGATAGTCGCGCTTCTCCCATTCGGTCGCCTTGCCTTCCTCATTGAAGGCAACCGGATGTTCATAGGTGACACCCGGTTCGAGCGGATAGCGCAGATACCAGAGATTGCCGTTGATCTCGTGCTGCTCGACCTCCAGATCGGAAATCGCCGTCAGAAGCTTCGGGTCCCAGTTGACCAGGCGCTTGTCCTTGTAGATCAGCCCTTCCTTGTAGAGCGAGACGAAGACCTCCAGAACGGCTTCCGAGAGGCCGTCGTCCATGGTGAAGCGTTCACGCGACCAGTCGCAGGATGCGCCGAGCCGCTTCAACTGATTGAAGATCAAGCCGCCGGATTCGGCCTTCCACTCCCAGACCTTCTCAATGAAGGCCTCGCGCCCCATCTGCCGACGGTGCTGCTGGGTTTCCATCAGCTTGCGCTCGACGACCATCTGGGTCGCAATACCGGCATGGTCCATGCCCGGCTGCCACAGCACGTCCTTGCCGCGCATGCGCTCGAAGCGAACCATGACGTCCTGAAGCGTGTTGTTGAGCGCGTGGCCCATGTGCAGCGAACCGGTTACGTTCGGCGGCGGGATCACGATGCAGAAGCTATCGGCGCCGGGCTTGGCACCCGCGCCTGCACGAAACGCGTTTTCTTCGTCCCACTTCTTGGCGATACGTGGGTCGACGGATGCGGAATCGTAGGTCTTATCAAGCATTTTGGAGCCAATTTTGGAGAGTGATGTCTGTGTCTTGTAAACCGGAACGGCCGGTGCAAGTCAACACGAACGCAAAAAGCCGCGACGGTCGCCGCGGCCCCACGCATCAAAAGATCTGAATTTCAGCGACGCGGCCCGCGGGCAACACGCTCGATTTCCTCGCGAACCAGCCGTTCGACGAGTGTCGGCAGATTGTCGTCCAGCCATTCCTGTAGCATCGGCCGCAGCATTTCCTGGGCGATTTCGTCGAACGAGCGCCTTGCGCCCTGATCGACCGCGAGAGCGAGGTTGTCGAAGGACTGCGCGACCTTCCGGCCGACTTCCGGAGAGACGATGGCTGCGATCGCCTTCTCGGGGGCCACCGTGTCGATCACGGGCGCCGGCGCCGGCGCTGGCGATTCGACGCTGTCGCGACGCTCCGATGGCTCTGGGGCAGCGACGGCTTCCGCATCCTCGTGTGTTTCTGGGGCCACGATCGACTGAACGGCCGGAGCCTTGGGCGCTGATACCGCGGCCATGCGCGACGTTACGACGGGGCTGTCCTGGATCGCCGGCGCTGGCGCGACTGGCTGCGTTTCGCGCGGGGCAAACCCCGTTGCGTGACGCTCCGAAGCCGCACGAACGCGTGCTGCGACATCAGCCAGCGAAAGCGGCGGCTGTGCAACCGACGCGCTGGCCTCGGACGAGACGATGGAAAGCTCTACGGCAGGAGCCGCGGGGGCGGGCCTCGATGTTTCGGCAGATTCCTCGCGCCGCCCGAAGGCTACGGTCTCGATCTCGCTGTCGATCGTCAGCTCGATCTCGTCACCCGCCTCGTCCTCGAAATGCTCCTGCGGCGAAAGCCCGGCCTGCCCAGGCTCATTGCTCTCGATGATCTTGCGAATGGATGCCAGGATCTCATCCATCGAAGGTTCACGCGCGACATTGAGCTGTGCCATTTCTATCCCCGTTTGACGCGGCCGGCATGTGTTTCAAAACAGGACATGCGCCGATTTCCGACAAACCTTATGTGAGTTCGCGGACGAAACATACGCCACGAATCAGCCACTCAGATCCTTGCACAGATTTGTTTTCAGGGGGAAAAATAGAAACGCCCCGGGGAGACCGGGGCGTTTTCTTTAGCGACCGTCGACGGTTCGAAGACCGAACCATTTATCCTTGACCGCCTCGTAATGTTCTTCGGCGCGATATTCGGCCACCTGCAGACCCTGGCTCTTCACGGTCAGCCTCGCGGAGGCTGCAAGCAAGGTATAGCTCGCGACGACCGCATCGCGCTGCGCAAGCGCCAGGAGTTCCTGCGCCTGCAGCACGTCCTGCTGCGAATCGAGAACGTCGAGGGTCGTGCGCTGGCCGACTTTGCGCTCTTCAATGACGCCATCCAGTGCCAGCTTGGCGGCAGAGATCTGCGCCTTGTTGGCGGAAATACGCGCGATCGCTGCTTCGAGCTGTGCGTAGGCCGAAACAATCGTTTCCTGAATCGATGCTCGCGCCGAATCAACCAGAATGCGCTGCTGCCCCAGGCGTTCCTTCGCCTGCCGGATCTGGCCGTATTCGAGGCCGCCCTGATAGATCGGGACTTCGAGGCGAGCAGTGATGCTCGATGTGTTGCTGTCGATGCCATCACCGACATTGCCAGTGGTGCGGCCGACCTGTCCCTGAAGCGTCACGCCGGGCAGCATCGTGCCCTCAGCCGACTTCACCTGGTAACCGGCCGAATCAACCGAGTACTGCGCCGCCAGAATGGTCGGGTGGTCGCGCAGGCCGCTTGCGACCGCCTGGTCGAGCGAGCGCGGCAGGCTCTTCGATGCGGGAGACGCCTGCTTGATGTTCTTCGGCAAGTCGCCGACGATCCGCACATAGGTCGCTTCGCTCTGCTTCAGCTGCGCAACAGCGACGATAAGCTGCGACTGCGCGTTGGCGAGCGAAGCCTCTGCCAGGCTCACGTCCGTACGGGTGCCCTCACCCACATCAAGCCGCGCCTTCGCGGCGTTCACCTGTTCCTGAAGGAACGCGATGTTCTGCTTGCGGATCGACACGAGCTGCTGATCGCGGGCGATATTGGAATAGATGGTCGCCGCCGAAAGCAGGATCTGCATCTCGTTGGCGAGCAGCGATTCGCGGGTGGCAAACACATTCGATTCGGCCGCGCGAACATTGTTCAGCGTCTGAAAGCCATCAAAGACCATCTGCGTTATGGAGATGCCGACCTGCCCCTGGTGAACGTCCTGAGTTCCGGAACTCTCCCTGTCGATGGTCGAAAGCGTCCCGCTGGCGAAACCAGCCACCTGGGGGCGAAAGCCGGACTTGGCGATCGGTACGCTCTCGTCGGTGGCGCGCAGCCCCGCCCGCGCAGCGTTCAGATCCGGGTTGTTTGCGTAGGCTTTGGCCATTGCGCCGAAGATCGTCTCGGCCAGTACTGCGTGCGGGGCAAGCAGCACACTCGTCGAGACGGCGGCCCACAGGGCCGCTTTGCGGACAATCGACACCATTACTTCTCTCTCCGATCGGGGGCGGCAAAGCCTGCCCTCATTTCCCGCAGCGCTGTCCTCGTTACAAAACGGCGCTGCCTAGACACGGCGATGAGCGCTCACACCGCCCACTGGTGAGCAAATCACTACCACTGCACTCTTTGAAACCCGGATTCCAAATTCCGACAACTGCGCAGCCCTACTCTGCGCAGGCATTTCAAAAAGAAACAAGTACCGCGTTGCGAATTGGCAACATTGTTATTTTAGCAGTACATTCAAATGTTGATATCCCTCAATAAGCGGGACCTCAAAAAACAAATTCCTGCTCGCGGCGGAAGCCGGGAAGCGGCTTCACCGCAGTGTTGAAGTCGGCACGCTCGGAGGTTTTTCCGTGCTCGTGCACATAGAGTTTAGCGCGCGAAGCGTTGCCAAATCCTTCGACCACCACGAGTCGGCCGCCATCACGCAACTGCTCGAACAGAGCCGCAGGCAACACTTCCACCGCACCGTGAACGAAGATGACATCGTAAGGCGCTTCGGCAGCGTAGCCCTTCTCGAGTTCGCCGGTGACGACGGCGATATTGTCATAGCCGAGACGTGCCAGCGTTTCGGTCGCGGTGGCGGCAAGACCCTGATCGCTTTCGAGCGCGACGACGGAACCAGCAATCAGGGAAAGCAGTGCCGAGGCATAGCCGGTACCGCAACCGATCTCGAGCACGACGTCGGACTTGGCGATCTCGGCGAGCTGCAGAAGCTTGGCAAGCGGCGACGGCTCCATCAGGAAGCGCGGCCCTCCGCCGTTGGCGGCGTCAAGCGCGATGTCGGTGTCGATATACGCGAGCTCCTTCATCTTCGCGGGCACGAACTCCTCGCGCGGCACGGTGAGGAAGGCGGACAAGACCGAGTGAGACGTCACATCCGTGGTCCGGATCTGGTTGTCCACCATCTTGGTGCGCGCTGCTTCGAAATTCATGCTGGTGCCCTCGTATCCGGATAGGCGCGGCGCCGCTTTTCGGAGAAGCCCGCGCGATCGTCTTGTGGCTCTCAACGGAAAGCCTTTGACGTAAGCTCTTAAATCGCCGCCCCGCGGGATTCAAGCGACAGCGGCAAATTGCGCCGGAAAAACGGGGAAGAAGAGCCCTGATCGATCATGGCGGCGACGCGCGGACATGGGCGCGACGCATTGCTGGCACGTGGACCGCGGGCAAACTCAGCGCCCGGGTGCGCCTTCCAGGCCCACGAGGGCGATCTTGGTGTAGCCGGCGTTCTGGATGAGGTTCATGACCGTCATCAGCTCGCCGTAGTCCACGGCCTTGTCGGCCCGGAGCAGGACACGCGTCTCGGTGTTGCCCTCCGTCAGGCGCTTCAGCTCGTCGGCGAAGGTCTCACGCGCCGTTTCCTCGTTGCCGATGGCCAGCGCCAGATCGGCCTTCAAGGTCACGAAGACCGGCTTGTCGTCGCGCGGCGCTGGCTTTGCCGCCGATTGAGGCAGATCCACCTTCATATCCACCGTGGCAAGCGGCGCCGCCACCATGAAGATGATCAGCAGCACGAGCATGACGTCGATGAAGGGCGTGACGTTGATTTCGCTGTTCTCGTCCAGATCGCCGCCGTCCTGGCTTACTTTTCCGGCCATGGGTCACCCGATCCGTGCGATGGTCGTTTCGGCATGGACGAAGCCTTCCTGCCGGCGGGGCTGCGCCTTGCGGACCATGCGGTGGTCGAGGTCGCGGCTGACGAGCCGTTCAACGGCGGCCGCAGCATCGGCAAGGATCACCTTGTAGCCACCCACTGCACGTGCGAAATAGTTGTAGATCACCACCGCTGGAATTGCCGCAACAAGGCCGATAGCAGTGGCGAGCAGCGCTTCGGCAATGCCGGGTGCGACGATCGCGAGATTGGTCGTCTGCGCCTTGCTGATGCCGATGAAGGAATTCATGATCCCCCAAACCGTGCCGAAGAGGCCGACGAACGGTCCGACCGAGCCGATCGAGGCCAGAATACCGGTGCCGCTCGTCATGCGCTTGCCGGCGCGAACCTCGATGCGGGTCAGCAGCGAAGAGACGCGTTCCTTGATACCGCTCGCAGGCGCATGGTCGACAACCGCTTCCGAACGCACCATCTCGTCGATCGCCGCAGCCACCATCTCAGGTGCTGGGCCCGACTTCCCGTCGAATGCAGTATTGACATCAGCCAGACCGTTAGCGGCTGACAGGAGACGCACCGCCCGCTTGAGGCGCGCCTTGGCGCTGAAAAGCTCGAGTGCCTTGACCAGGAAGATCGCCCAGGTGGCAATGGACGCCACTGCCAGGCCGACCATAACGCTTTTGACGACAAGGTCCGCCGCCATGAACATACCGATCGGCGACAGATCGTGCGGCAGCACCGGGTTCGCCGCACCTTCGGTCGCAACGGCAGTGCCCTCGACAGCAAGGGGGGCAGTCTCCGGCGACGCGGCTTGTGGTGCGGGCTGCACCTGAGTGATCGGCGTCGCCTGGTTTACCGGTGCGCTGCCGGTTGCCGTCTGGCCCTCTACGACCGGCGTCGGCGTGGGAGATTGTGCGACAGTGCCCTGAGTGCCGTTCGTAGCCGGGGCTGACGATGCCCCTTCACTCGCTGACTGAGCGAACGCAACCACGGGCATAGCAGCCGATGACAGACCCAGCATTGCGGCTGCCAGCAGATTGATCGTCGATCGGGCTCGGTTCGGCATCTTGTTCCTCACGTACTGGTCCGTTTCGTCATTTCAGAGCGAAGGGATTGCCGCCACCCGTCACATCCCTTGCGTGCTTTCGGGCTCTTTACGCAAAGGGGAGCGGAATGACAAGGATTTGTGGAGTTTATCAATCAAGAATAATTTCGCAACCCGCCCGCTCAGGGCGCGACCGGTGACTGCGGTCAGAAATCTGGCGAAACGTCCATGAAAGAACCGGTCCGCCAGTCATACGCGCGGTGCCGTTCCCATGGGCGGGCAAGGGCCGTGAATGCCGTTCGAAACTGCATTGCGGGCGGCGCGTGCTCCGTATCCGACTGCGCTCGAATTTCGATTGCGCCCGTGCGACGCAGCGTCTGCGCATTCACAATACGGGCGCGGTTGGTCGGGCACGCCGCGCCATCGACCCGCGCCGCAGTCACTACAAGATCCGCCTGGTCGCACAAGGCCGGAAAGAGCCGCGGGTTCTCGATGGCAAGGATCGTCCAGCCGTAGCCGTTGCGCGCCGCACACCATTGCTTTTCCCGGCAGATGAAGACACCCGCAGCATTCGCCTCGATCGCCGACGACAGATCCGCGCGGATCGCGGCCTGTTTTTCCTGGTCGAGCGGCGGAGCGCCCTTCCCGGCCGGCTCCGTAGCCGGGTAAGGATCGGCAGCTGCCGGCGGCGGAAGCATCGCTGGCTTGAGGTGGTTTTCCACCGCGAGGGCCCGTTGCCATTGCGAAAACACGAAATCCGACGGGCGCATCCTGTTGGTTGCTATCGCGCCGTTCGCAACGAGGCCGACGAGGCGACCATCCTCGGCAATCACGACATCGGGCAGACGATCGTGCTCGACTGCGAGGCTGACGAGACCGACGCTGATCAATACCGCTCCCGACAGGGCCAGCCAGCTCCGCAACACACAGACGAGAACACCGCCTGCGGCAATCAGCGCAAAGCCGAAATGCCCGATGCGACCCGTGACGATCTCACCGTCGAGAGAGGTTACGAAGCGGGCGATGTCGAGCATCCGGTCGAGGCCCCATGCCATCGCCATCAATGGATAGTGTTCAAGTCCCAGTGGCATCAGAAGCATGGCGAACAGGCCGAACGGCATGATCACAATGCTGATCACCGGCATCGTGAGAACATTGGCAAGCAGGCCATAGGCCGGCAACCGGTGAAAATAGGCGATCGAATAGACCGATGTCGCCAAACCGCCGATGAGAGAGGTGATGACAACACCGGCGATCACGCCGGTGACCGGGCCCCTTCCCTTGCCCTGCCTCGCCGCCGTCGGTACCTCCGTCTCCCGTCGCTCGCGCCAGCGCGCATAGCCGGCAACGAGCGCAAGGGTCGCAGCGAACGACATCTGGAAACCCGGCCCAGCAACCGCAGACGGCGTTGTGGCGACGATGACGATCGCCGCGAGGGCAACGTTGCGCAGGCTGATCGACATACGATCGAAAAACACCGCCACGAGCATGATGGAAATCATGATCCAGGCGCGCAATGCCGACACCGCTCCCCCGGAGATGAGAATGTAGAGGCAAACCATCAGCAGTGCGCCGGTAGCCGCAACCTTCTTGATCGGCACACGATGCGCTAGGCCAGGGATCATGCTGAGAACGGTGCGGGCGCCAATCAGAAAGGTCCCGGCGGCAAGCGCCATGTTGAGGCCGGAGATCGCCAGCACATGCGCAAGCCCGGCTTGCCGCAACACCTCGACCGTCTCACGGCTGATTGCCCGCTCTTCCGCGGTCACCAGCGCTGCCGCAAGCGCTCCCGTGTCGCCGCCGATCGATGCACGGATGCGCTCTCCGACGGCCTCCCGCATCGCGGCGATGCTGGTCGCCAGGGATGAACCAAAGGAAGAGGCCGCTTCCGATTCTCCGGTCGCAGGCGCTTTTCCGCCCGTGGGCGAACCGTAGAAAAACCCGACTGCACCGATACCCCGGAAGTAGCTGTCAAACGCGAAGTCGTTCAAACCCCGCAATGCCGGACCGGAGGGCGGAGACAGCCGCGCCCTGCCCTCGATGGTCGCACCTATCGGCAGCGGATCTTCCCGGCCCCGCGCCACCAGCGTGACTTTCGTCGGTTGACGGCGCAGGCGCGGCCTGGTCGTCTCGTGGATCTCGACCCCGTAGCGCCACTGGCCCCGGTCGTCCTGCTCACGCGAAAACACCACACCCCGCACGTTCGTCGTCACCGGTGCGTCGAGGACGATCGTATCGATCCGCGCCGTCTCGGCCGCGACCAGCACCATTCCCGCCACAAACAGTGTCGCCCCAATCAGCGGCACCCGCAGCCGTGCAAATTTTCCGACGCATGCCACCGCCGCCATGCCGAAAACGCAAAGCAGCAGTGCAAGTTTGACAATTCCGACGTCAAAAGGGAGCGACAGCCAGGTGAGGACGCCTGAGACCAGCAGCACCGGTATCAACACAAAACCGTGACCGAATGCGCGTTCTTCCTCGATTGCGGAGGCGACCGACGCCTTGACCGCGCGCGGACCGAGACGCGCCGAGAGCGTCGACATGCCGCGGCGCACCTGTGTCGAAAGCAAGCCGCGCGGCGATTGGGAGCAAAGACTGTAACGGCAGTGGCGGCATCGGAACCGGACAACATGAAGCTGCCGCGCTCAGCGTCCTGCGACGCCTGCCGCCTTTCAGTATCGCTCATTGCGCCAGCGCTCTTTCCCCGGAATACCCGGCCGATCATGCAACCAAAGGCACATAACCGCAACCGACGCGCTATCTGCTGAAAAAAGCGGCAAACCTATATAGAATGGTACCGCACCATCATCCGACGAGATTATTGATCTCCTTGGACTTATTGCCGTAACATGCCATTGTTGCGTCGCCATATGCACATTTTCGCATCGCACAATTTGCCTTTCGTACAGCTTGGCAGTCGAAAATAAATCATATAGCAAATTCGCAACGTTCATTGTCGTGGCATGTCTCTATGTCACGTTGCCATAAGACGGAGGGTCCGATGACTGAAAAAACCGCGGTTGTAACACTCGATGGAAAGTCTGCGGATCTTCCGGTGCGATCGGGGTCCATCGGCCCTGACGTCGTGGACATCGGCTCGCTCTACAAGCAGACGAAAATGTTCACCTACGACCCGGGCTTCACGTCAACGGCGTCGTGCGAATCCAAGATCACCTATATCGACGGCGACGAAGGCGTGCTCCTGCACCGCGGCTACCCGATCGAGCAGCTTGCAGAACATGGCGACTTCCTCGAGGTCTGCTACCTGCTGCTCTACGGCGAACTGCCGACGAAGGCACAGAAGGCCGACTTCGATTATCGGGTCACGCACCACACCATGGTGCATGAGCAGATGTCGCGCTTCTTTACCGGCTTCCGCCGCGACGCGCATCCGATGGCCGTCATGTGCGGCTGCGTCGGCGCACTTTCGGCCTTCTACCACGACTCGACCGACATCACCGATCCGCATCAGCGCATGGTTGCCTCGCTGCGCATGATCGCCAAGATGCCGACGATCGCGGCAATGGCCTACAAGTACCACATCGGCCAGCCCTTCGTTTACCCGAAGAACGACCTGGACTACGCCTCGAACTTCCTGCGCATGTGCTTCGCCGTTCCGTGCGAGGAATATGTCGTCAACCCGGTTCTGTCGCGCGCCATGGACCGTATCTTCATCCTGCACGCCGACCACGAGCAGAACGCGTCGACCTCGACGGTCCGTCTGGCCGGCTCGTCGGGCGCAAACCCGTTCGCCTGCATTGCTGCCGGTATCGCCTGCCTCTGGGGCCCGGCCCACGGGGGCGCCAACGAAGCGGCGCTCAACATGCTCGCTGAAATCGGCACGGCCGACCGCATTCCGGAGTTCATTGCGCGCGCCAAGGACAAGAACGATCCGTTCCGCCTCATGGGCTTCGGCCACCGCGTCTACAAGAACTACGATCCGCGCGCCAAGATCATGCAGAAGACCACGCATGAAGTGCTGGCGGAACTCGGCCACAAGGACGATCCGCTGCTCGAAGTCGCGATGGAACTCGAGCGCATCGCGCTGACCGACGAGTACTTCATCGAGAAGAAGCTCTACCCGAACATCGACTTCTACTCCGGCATCACGCTGAAGGCGCTGGGCTTCCCCACCACCATGTTCACCGTGCTCTTCGCGCTCGCCCGCACCGTCGGCTGGATCGCGCAGTGGAACGAGATGATCGAAGATCCGGAACAGCGCATCGGTCGTCCGCGCCAGCTCTATGTCGGCGCCCCGCAGCGCGACTACGTGCCGGTCTCCAAGCGCTGATCGGTATCAGCCAAGAAAAACGAAGCCCGGTCATCGCTGACCGGGCTTTTATTTTGTAGGTCCGGGAACATCGGTTCGAACCCCGTCCACCATCGGGCTGGCCGCAAGCAATGCCGGTCCCAAACCGGCTCCGCCGGCGGGATCCTTGCGCACATTTTCGACGACGTCGACGCATCGAGAGAGCATCGCGCTCGCTCAATGAACTTGAAGCTCACCTGTTATTCCTCTTGAGATAGCCAAGAACAATCTCGGCTGCCTTCTCACCAGGCGGATGAGTTGTCGCCATGCGCTGTTGCACCAGTGCATAGCCATCCAGCATCGAGGCGCGTTGCGCCGTTGCACCGGAAAGCCGCTCCATCCAACGCGTCAAGGCACCAGGGCGGATGGACTCGCTGAAGTATTCCGGCACGATGGGGAAGTCTGCGATCAAATTCGGCAGCGCGCCGCTCCAGATGCGGATGCGCTTGTGCAAGAGCTTCACCAGGAAATCGGGATCGTAGGTTGAAACGACGGGAACGCCGGCAAGCGCCAGTTCCAGGAGAACCGTTCCCGAGGCAGCGATCGCCGCATCGGCCCGATCGAAAGCGGCCCACTTTTCCGCCGTCCCTACGGTGATCTCCGGCTGGATGGGCCAGGATGCCGTGATTTCGCGCACCAGCTTTTCCTGCCGCGAAACGGTCGGCAACAGGAAGCGAATGCCGGGATGTCGGCCGGCAAGCTCCTCAACCACCCGGCCGAAGGTCGGCAACAGACGGCCGACCTCACTCGAACGGGAGCCCGGCAGAAGGAGGCACGTCGCGACCCGCCCATCGATGGCGCCGACAAGGCGCTGCTGGCGGTTTGCCCGAACCGCGAGCACATTCGCATCGCTTGCGAGGCGGTGGCCGACATAGGTCGTCGGCGGGCCCTGCAGCTTCTCCATCGCCTGCGGTTCGAACGGCAACACGGCCAAGACGTGATCAACATAGCCACGCATGCGCGGCGCGCGTTCCGGCTTCCAGGCCCAGACGCTCGGGCAGACATAGTTGATGACAGGCACATCCGGCAGCGCCGCTCGGACCTTCCGTGCCACGCGGTGGGTAAAGTCCGGGCTGTCGATGATCAGCAACGCGTCGGGACGCGCGGCGATGATCGCCTTTGCCGTCTGGCGAATGCGCATAATGAGCTTCGGCAATCGTGCCAGGACCTGGGTGAAGCCCATGATCGATAGTTCGGAATAGTCGAAGAGCGATCGAAGGCCCTCCGCCTCCAGCGCCTCGCCGCCGACACCGACGAGCTCTATCGTGCTGCTGCTTTGCGTTCGAAGCGCCCGGACGAGATCGGCGCCCAGGAGATCGCCGGAAACCTCGCCTGCAATGACTGCAAGCTTGTAGCTGGATGCGCTCATCGCTCGGCTCCCTTGGCCGATCGTTCGACACCGGCGACAAACAGACCAGCGCGATTGGCGACATCAATCACGTTGCCGCGCTCCAGGACCAGAGCCCTGCCTGCTTCGACCGCAATGCCGGCGAGACCGGCCTTTTCTGCAAGTGCAACGGTCGACGGTCCGATCGACGGGAGGTCGGCGCGCAAATCTTGCCCGGGCTTGCAAAGCTTGACGAGGACCCCTCGCCGGCGCGAAGAGACACGGCCCTCGGCCTTCAAGGCGACGACACGCTCCAGCATAGAATCGGTACCCTCAGCGCCCTCCAGCGCCACGACGCGCCCACCGACGGCCACAGCACCCTGCCCCACATCGAGCGCGCCGAGCGCGTTGGCGGCAGCGATGCCCGCCTCGATGTCGCGGCGATCGTCGGCATCAGGTGTAACCGCCCCGATCGGCCCCGGTTCTGCCAGGAGATTGGGCACCACTTCATGAACGCCGATGACATGGGCGCCGCTTGCTTCGATCAGTGCCATCGCCATGCGCAGGACGGCGTCGTCTCCACCGGACACCAGCGTCTTCAAGACGGCCGGGATCTTTGCCAGCGTTCTCAGCGTCGGGCGAATGTCACGCCATTCCGGCCGGCGGCGAACCCAACCCGACAGGACGACCCGATCGATCCCCTCTTCCTTGAAGGTTCGGCTGATATTGGCGAAGTCGCCGATCCCCAGCACGGAATGATCGAAGCCGACCCAATCGGCTTCTTCCGCCTCTCGCGACAATGCGATGATGAATGGATCTTCGCCGCGCGCGCGCACAGCTTCGGCTACGTGGTGCGGTAGCGCGCCACCGCCGGCGATGATTGCGAGCCGACCGCCGGTCGCTGCGTGGCTCGCAGCAGCCGACATCACGCTCACGCCTTGCCGCGAGACGGCGACGATAGTGCCCGGTCGCTCTCGGCCGCGATGAAATCGAGGATTTCGACGACCGGTGCGCAGTCGGCATATTCTTCGCGAATGGCCGCAGCATTGGCGCGGATCGACTCCGGGCCTTCAAAGATCTGCTTGTAGGCGCGGCGAACGACGTGGATCGTCGCGCGGTCGATCCCGGCCCTCGTCATACCTACGACGTTCAGCCCGCTCAGTATGCCCGGATTGCCGTTGAGCATACCGTAGGGAATGACGTCGTAGCTGACGGCGGAGAGGCCCCCGACAAACGCCTGACGGCCGACACGGGTAAACTGATGCACGGCGCAGCCGCCGCCAAGAATGGCGCGGTCTTCGACCGTGACATGGCCCGCCAACATCACGTTGTTCGACAGGATGATATGGTTGCCGAGCCGGCAATCATGCGCCACGTGCGAATAGGCCAGGAAGAGATTGTTGTCGCCAATGACCGTCTGTCCGCCATGTTCGACGGTGCCCGTATTCATCGTCACGCCTTCGCGGATCGTGCAATTCGCACCGATCAACAGTTCCGTATCGACGGCGCTATGATGAACGCTCTGCGAATCGGCGCCGATCACCGCCTGCGGGAAAATTTTGGTTCCCGTGCCGATCGTCGTACGGCCGGTGACCACGACATGACTGTGAAGCTCGACATCGTCGCCAAGAACGACTTTCGGCCCCACGTGGCAAAAAGGGCCGATCTTGACGTTCTCGCCGATCGCAGCGCCGTCTTCGATAATCGAGGACGGGTGGATCTTCGCTGTTGCTGCAATCATGTTCAGGCGTCTTCCTTGCTGACGATCATCGCGCCGATATCAGCTTCTGCGACCAGTTGCCCGTCAACTTTTGCGTCACAGTGAAATTTCCAGATATTGCCGCGTTGCTTCTGCTTCACGACATGGAATTCGACGCGATCGCCGGGAACGACCGGCTTGCGGAAGCGCGCATTGTCGATGGTCATGAAATAGACGAGGTTCGTTCCGCTACCCACCTTGCGGGCACAGATCGCACCGGCCGTCTGGGCCATGCCCTCGACAAGCAAAACGCCAGGCATGATCGGCTGTTCGGGGAAGTGACCGGTGAAATGCGGTTCGTTCGCCGAGACGTTCTTGATGCCGATCGCCGAATTGTCGCCGTCGATCTCGATGATCCGATCGACGAGCAGAAATGGGTAGCGATGCGGGAGCAGTTTCAGAATTTCCTGAATGTCCGCCGTACCGAGAACCGTTGCTGCCTCACTCATTCGCGCCGCCCTTCTTCTTTTTCTGTCTGTCGCTTGCCCGCATCGCCATCTCCGCGACATCGCGCAGGAAATCGCGCATCGGGCGCGCCGGAATACCGCCATAACGTTCGCCGGCGGGAACATCGCTCGCCACGCCGCTCATCGCGGCGATCTGTACGCCATCACCGACCGTGATGTGGCCGTTGACGCCACTGCCACCGCCGATCATCACGCCGTCGCCGATCTTTGTGCTGCCTGCAATGCCCACTTGGGCGACGATGCCACAATAACGGCCAATGCGCACGTTGTGGCCGACCTGGACGAGATTGTCGATCTTCGTCCCCTCGCCGATCACCGTGTCATCCATCGTGCCGCGGTCGATCGTCGTGTTGGCGCCGATCTCGACATGATCCTGAATGATCACGCGCCCGACCTGAACGATCTTGATCATTCCGCCTTTCGGCCCGGGCGCATAACCAAAACCATCCTGCCCGATACGGGCGCCGGGATGGATGATCACGCTGTTGCCGACGAGAGCACAGAGCACGCTTGCGCCAGAGGCAATCGTACAGTCACGGCCGATGCGCACGCCCGGCCCGATGACGGCGCCGGCAGCGATGCGGGTGCCGCGGCCGATTTCGGCGCCAGCCCCGACGACCGCCGTCGGCTCGACCTCGACATCGTCTTCCAGACGCGCGGTCGGATCCACGAAAGCACCCGGTGCCACGCCCTTGAGGCTGGTGTTGCGCGCAGGACGCATCGCCGCCTCGTGCAGCAAGGTGCCGGCAAGGGCGAAGGCCGTATGCGGGCGAGCCGCCAGCAGGACTGGGATATGGGCAGGCACAAGGCTGAAGATCGTCTTGTCGCAGATGATCGCGGATGCCTGACAGGTATCAAGCTCGGCTCGGCTCTTGCGAGACAACATGTAGCAGACGTCGCCGGGCTTGGCCCGATAGACTGGCGCTACAGAATGAATGGTGCAGTCGGCGACCGCACCATTGCTCAACTCCGCCCCAATTTGATTCGCCAGGTCACCCAGACGAATCCCTTTATGGGGCGGAAAAAACCAGTTCTGTTCCATGGACACTCCAGAACGATCTTTTTCCGGCAGTTCTGGACTGCTTTTTATCAGAACGACGAGGAAATACCGAACTTCAGGTTCTGTACCCGGTCGAAGTCTTCCTTGGCAACCGGCCAAGCATAGTCAACACGCAGCGGACCGAACGGCGAAGCCCAGATCAGGCCGATACCGACCGATGCACGCAGCGACGCGTCGTTGCCCTGCACCGTTTCAGAGGGAAGGGTCGCGACCTTGTTGCTGTAGAGCGTACCGGCATCGGCGAAGACCGCACCGCGGAAGCCGCTGTCACGCGGGATGCCCGGAAGCGGGAACGACGCTTCGGCCGAAGCCGTAAAGTAGGTCGTGCCGCCGAGCGCATCGCCCGTCGCCTGATCGCGCGGACCGATACCGTTGCGCTCGAAGCCACGAATATCGTTGGAGCCGAGCTGGAATTGGTCGAAGACCTGCAGATCGCTGCCGGTTTCGAAGACATGACCGGCGCTACCAGCAAGCGACGCGATGATATCCGCCTCGTCGTTGACCGTGTAGTACCACTTGGCCTTACCAGTCATCTTGTAGAAGTCGGAGTCGCCACCAAGACCTGCAAACTCGTGCGTGAAGGTCGCCAGGATGCCGTCATGCGGCAGCTGGGGATCGTCGAGTGTGTTGTAGGTGATCGACTGCGATACCGACGAACGGACCCAGTTTCCACCCTCAACTGCACGAACGTAGGGCGACGACAGCTTCGCGACGTTACCGCTATAGTCGAACTGCGTGAAGTTGTAGCGCAGCGTGGTCGACAGATTTTCGGTGATCGGCGCCGTTACGCGCAGGCTGAAGCCCTGATCTTCGTAGCTGTAGTCCTCGTCGTCGAAGTCGTTCTCGTTCTTGAAGACGTCAAAGCCGGCAGCCAGACGATAGCCAAGGAAGTACGGCTCGGTGAACGAAACGTTGTAGGTCCGGCTCTCGTCACCGCGACCGGCGGCGACGCGGATGTACTGACCACGACCAAGGAAGTTCTTTTCTTCGATCGACGCTTCGACGAGGAAGCCGCCGCCGCTACCCGCAGAGTAACCAGCACCGATACCGAACGAACCGGTCGACTGATCCTGCACGTCGACAATCACGACGACGCGGTCGGCAGCGCTGCCCGGCGCGGTCGAGATGTTGACGGTCGAGAAGTAGCCGAGTGCCTCCAGCCGACGCTTGGCGCGGGCAACCATTTCCTGGTTGAAGGCGTCGCCTTCACCCATGTCGAATTCGCGACGGATAACGTAGTCACGTGTACGGGTGTTGCCGCGGATCTCGATGCGCTCGACGTAAGCACGCTCGCCCTGATCGACGAGGTAGTCGACGGCGATCGTGTGATTGGCGAGGTCGCGGTTGCCGCGCGGCGTGACGCGCGCAAAAGGATATCCGGCCGAAGCGACACGCTGCGAAATCTCGCTCATCGTCGCCTGAACGTCCTTGGCCTTATAGACCGAGCCCTCGCGGCTGAGGATAAGCCCCTTCAGCTCTTCGGCATTGACGCCCTCGACGGTCGATTCGACATTGACGGCGCCGAAATCATAACGCGGACCTTCTTCGACGGTGATCGTCACCGTGTACTCGTTCGTCGCTTCATTGAGCGCCGCGTCCGAGGAAACGACCTGGAAGTCCGCGTAGCCGCGGTTGAAATAAAACTGGCGCAGCAGCTCTTCGTCGGCGCGAAGCTTGTCCGGATTGTAGACATCCTTGCGTGTGATGAACGAGAAGATGCCCGATTCCTTCGTCGCGATGATCGATTGAAGACGACCGTCGCTATAGGCTTCGTTGCCGACGAAATTGATCTGGGAGATCTTGGTGCGCTCACCTTCATTGATCACGAAGGCAAGGTTGACGCGTCCCTCGGCAACCGGAACAACCTGCGTCGTCACCGTGATGTCGCTGCGACCGATGGCAGCGTAGGCGTCCTTGATGGACTGGATATCCGTTTCGACCGTCGCTTCGCTGTACGGGCCGAGCGGCTGCGTGCGCACGACGCCCTGCAGCTTGTCGTCCTTGATCTTGCGGTTGCCGTTGAAGACGACCTGATTGACCAGCTGATTCTCGCTCACGCTGACGACCAGCGTACCGCCGGCGACATTGATGCTGACGTCGGAGAAGTAGCCCGTGGAGTACAGGCGCTTCACGGAAGCGTCGATATCCGCGTTGCTGAAGGCCTTGCCGGGAACGATCGTGATGTTCGCACGGACCGTCTCAGCGCTGACGCGCGTTGCCCCGCGTACTTCGACACGATTGATGACCGCAGCTTCTGCGACGGACGTGCCTGCGAGCAACCCAACACCAGCGCCAGAAACAACAATGCTTGTTGACAGCGCAGCCGCCGACACCGCGTTCAAAAACCTTGAACCAGCTTTCATGTTCAAATCTTACCTTTTCCAAACGTCGCGCGGCAGTTTCGTGCCGACTCCGGTCACGGTTGCCGTTTTAACCGCTTTTCCCATACAAGCAAGCCAGCTCGTTAATTTCTGTTTACTTCAATTCGAACCGTGGCTTAACGGCCACTACAGCCTCGAGTTATCGTAAACAAAACCTTTCTTCGCAAGCCGTTGAAAACCAATCGTTCACAGTATCCGCCGAATTCCCCTCGCCGTTTCCCCGACCGAACGCTAGCCGAAGAACATCGATATGTCGTTCCAGGTGGCAAAGACCATGAGCATCAGCACCATGGCAAAGCCGATCCGATAGGCGACATCCTGCGCGGCGGGACCGACAGGCTTCCCGCGCAACGCCTCAACCGCATAGAACATCAGATGGCCGCCATCAAGCACCGGTACGGGCATGAGGTTAAGCAATCCTATGGAAACTGACAGGATCGCGGCGATATTCAGCAAGAATGGAATGCCGAGCGTCGCCATCTGCCCGGAAACCTTGGCGACGCGGATCGGGCCACCGATCTGGTCCGCCTTCATCCGCCCGGTCAGCACATTGCCGAGGTAGTCGAAGGTGCCCGTAATGACGTGCCAGCTTTGCAGGACGCCCTGCCCTACGGCCTCGATCGGGCCATAGGTGACGGTGCGGAAGTTGCCGGCTTCCTGATCGGTCAGGATACCGATGACGCCGATCTCCATCTTGTTGCCGAACTGGTCGGTGAGCTCCGTCCGCTGGGGCACCATCGGCAAATCGAGTGTCGCGCCGTTGCGTTCGATTCGGATGGTGATCTTCAGCTCGGGGCGCACGCTGACGTAGCGACGAACGTCGTCGAAGGTCGTCACCGGCGAGCCGTCGATCGAGATCAGGCGGTCGCCCGGAACAACGCCTGCCTGTGCGGCTGCGCTATTTTCGTTCACACGTGCAACCACGGGATCTGCGACCTGGCGTCCGTAGACGGAGAACAGAACGGCGAAGATGGCAATCGCGAGGATGAAGTTGGCGATCGGCCCTGCGGCAACCGTCGCTGCCCGCTTCCAGAGCCTGGCGCCGAGGAAGGTCTTGCCGCGCTCTTCCGGCGCGATTGCCTCCAGACGCTTGTAGTCCGGCACGCTCGCCGCGTCCTCGTCACCGTAGAACTTGACATAGCCACCAAGCGGGATCACCGACAGTTTCCAACGTGTTCCGTGCCGATCGGTCCAACCGAAAAGTTCGGGACCGAAACCGATCGAGAAGGCGAGGATACGGATTCCCGACCAGCGGCCTACGAGATAGTGCCCCATCTCGTGCACGAAGACCAAAAGGGTCAGCACGAGAAGGAAGGGAATGATGTAGCCGGTCAGAAGCTGAAAGGCATCAAGCAGATATGTCATGAACGTTCCTCAAGTCCCTGCGGTCGGCATCAAGGGCCAAGCAGGACCGAACCGAAGGCGATCTGGCGCCCATCGCTGACGAAATACTGAACCATGACCAGAATCAACGCCGCCACGCAGGCGAATATCAAACCGTCGACCCGATCCATGACTCCGCCGTGCCCTGGAATGAGACGGCTCGAATCCTTCACGCCAAAGCGCCGCTTGATGAAGGACTCGAACAAATCCCCAACCTGGCTGGCAACCGAGAGCACCAGGGCGATGATCGGGATCCGAAGATCTTGCAGCGAAAAATAAGCCATAAAGACGGCGACGCCAGCAAGAATGCCACAAATCGTGCCACCGATGGCGCCGGACCAGGTCTTGCCGGGCGATATGCGCGGCGCAAGCTTGGGGCCCCCGATCGCACGGCCGGTGAAATAGGCGAAAATGTCGGTTGCCCAGACCACCGCGAAGACGAACAGCGTTGCGATCAGGCCGAGATCGTCGGCGCCACGAAGTGCTGCGAGCGATATGCCGGTGAGGCCCGCATAGGCGATGCCGCCCGGCAGCCACCAGCTTGTCTTTTGAGTAAGGACCCAAAGCAATGCCGCTCCGAGGCCGAACGCCAGGAAAGGAAGGCTGTAGCCAATGTAACCGGTGACAACGAGGCCTGCGATCACGACTATGGAGAGCCAACCGAAGGCGTTGCCCTGGAAATCACGCTCGACAAGGCCGGTGATCGTCGACCATTCGTAGTAGACGAGAAGCGCGATCAGGACCGAAAGTAGCTGGAAAGCGAGTCCGCCAAACCAAGTCGCAGCGAGAGCGACCGCTGCGAGCACCACTCCCGAAGCGATGCGAAGCTTGAGTTCAGTTTGCATCAGGAACCAACCGCCCGCGTCGGCTCGACCAGTCCGCCGAAACGGCGCTCCCGGCATGCATACTTCTCCAGCGCCGACAGGAAAATCTCACGCGTGAAATCCGGCCACAGTTCGGGAACGAAGATCAGTTCGGAATAGGCGCCCTGCCAGAGCAGGAAATTCGACAGTCGCTCTTCGCCGCTCGTGCGGATGATCAGGTCCGGATCGGGTATGTCGGCGGTGTCCAGCGAGGCTGCAATGCGTTCCTGATTGATGTCCTCGGGGCGCAAACGCCCTTCGGCGACGTCCACTGCGAGGCGACGCATCGCCCGGGTCAACTCGTCACGCGCCCCGTAGTTGAAGGCGATGACCAGGGTAACTCCCGTGTTCGCCCGCGTCGTTTCCTCGGCCTCTATCAATAGCGGCAGGATGTCGCCACGCAGGTTCGAGCGGTCGCCAATGACACGGATGCGGACATTCTCGCGGTGCAGATCGGCGAGATCCCGGCGGATGAAGGTCTTGAGCAACCCCATGAGGTCGCTCACCTCCGACTCCGGCCGGCTCCAATTTTCCGAAGAAAATGCAAAAAGCGTGAGATAGCGGATACCCACCTGGGCCGCCGTCTTGACGGCATCGCGAACGGTCTCGACGCCTTTGCGATGCCCCATGGTACGCGGTAGCCCACGTGCATTCGCCCAACGCCCGTTGCCATCCATGATGATGGCAACATGTTCCGGAACGGTCGTGGAGATGAGGTTTTGCATAAGGCGTCCGCGAAAGGAGACTCAGATCACGAGCAGATCAGACCTGCATGATTTCCTTTTCCTTCTCGGCGAGCAAGCGGTCGATCTCGGAAATCGTTTCATCGGTCATCTTTTGCACGCGCTCGGACTGAGAACGGCTGATATCCTGACCGATGTCGCCATCCTTTTCGGCTTTTTTCAGGTCATCCATGCCGTCGCGGCGCACGTGGCGCACGGCAACCTTGGCTTTTTCAGCGTAATCGTGGGCCACCTTGACCAACGACTTGCGGCGCTCTTCGTTGAGCTCGGGCAGCGGAATGCGCAGGTTCTGGCCGTCGATGATCGGGTTCAGGCCGAGGTTCGATTCGCGAATGCCACGATCGACGGCGCCAACCATCTGCTTGTCCCAGACCGAAACGGACAGCATGCGCGGCTCCGGAACGGTGATGTTGGCGACCTGGTTGAGGGGCACGCGCGAGCCGTAGGCTTCAACGGTCACCGGATCGAGAACGTTCGCCGACGCCCGGCCGGTACGAAGCGATGCGATATCGCTCTTGAATGCGGAAATGGCGCCATCCATGCGACGCTTCAGTTCCTTCAGTTCAACACCTTCACTCATGGTCAAAACTCCCGTTCTAACATTCGCCGGCCGCAGGGGGCCGCTTTGCAGCTCTTTAGTTGTCTGTGACGATGGTCGCGCGACCGCCGCCGGTCAAGATTTCCGCGAAGCCACCCTTTTCGTGGATCGAAAAGACAACGATCGGAATGGTATTTTCGCGTGCAAGCGCAACGGCGGCAACATCCATGACGGCCAGGCCCCTTTCAAGCACCTCGCTGTGGGTCAGGCGGTCGAAACGGGTCGCGGTCGGATCCTTCTTCGGATCGGCAGAATAGATACCATCGACCTGCGTGCCCTTGAAAATGGCCTGCGCACCCATTTCCGCCGCGCGGAGCGCTGCGGCCGAGTCCGTCGTAAAGAAGGGGTTGCCGGTGCCACCGGCGAAGATCACGACGCGGCCAAGCGAGAGATGATGAAGCGTTGCGCGCTGCGAGAAGCTTTCGCAGATTTCCGGCATCGCAATTGCCGAAAGCACGACCGTGTCGATGTCGAGCTTGCGCAGCGAGGTTGCGAGCGCCAGCGCGTTGATGACCGTTGCCAGCATGCCCATGTGGTCGCCGGTCACCCGGTCTCCGCCCTTGGAGGCCACCGCGACACCGCGGAAGATGTTGCCGCCGCCGACGACGACACCGACTTCGACGCCCATCGCGCGTGCTTCGGCGATGTCGGCGGCAATGCGGTCGGCGACCGCCACGTCGATACCGAAGCCCTGGCTACCCATCAGGGCTTCACCGGAGGCTTTAAGGAGAACACGCTTGTAGATTGGTTCGGCGGGCATCATCGCTCCTGATCAGATCGGTGCGCGTGCGCACGACGACGGCGCACAGCGCATAAGGACATATTGCGCTACCCGGTTTCAACCGCTGCGGAGTGATTTCCGGCGGGTCCGGCGCATTGACGAAGCCCGATACACGAAGGGCACCGCGTTGTCACGCGATGCCCCGAGGTTTTCCCAATATGGGTGAAGAAATCAGCCCTTGGCGACGGCTGCAACTTCTGCGGCGAAGTCGGACTCTTCCTTCTCGACGCCTTCGCCGAGCAGCAGGCGAGCCATGCCGGTGACTTCGATCGGTGCGCCAGCGAGCTTTTCAGCGTCCTTGACGGCCTGGCCGACGGTGATTTCCGGGTTCATGACGAAGGCCTGCGACAGCAGTGCGACTTCTTCGAAGAACTTGCGCATACGGCCTTCAACCATCTTCTCGATGATGTTGTCCGGCTTGCCCGAAGCGCGCGACTGTTCGATGAAGACGTTGCGTTCGCGCTCAGCAACAGCGGCGTCGACTTCTTCAGCGCGGATCGCCAGCGGGTTGGTCGCAGCGATGTGCATGGCAACCTGACGGCCGACCGAGAACAGCACTTCCTTGTCGCCGATCGACTTCAGCGCGACGAGAACGCCGAGCTTGCCGATGCCGTCGCCAGCAGCGTTGTGGATGTAGGTGGCGACAACGCCATCTTCGACCTGCAGCAGAGCTGCGCGACGCAGCGTCATGTTTTCGCCGATCGTGGCAATCGCGTCCTTGATCGTCTCGTCGACCGACTTGCCGGTCGCCGGGTAGGTTGCAGCCGCGATCGCATCGACGGAGCCGTCGGTGGTGAGCGCTACGTTGGCAACGCCGCGGACGAGTTCCTGGAAGGCTTCGTTGCGGGCAACGAAGTCGGTTTCGGAGTTGATTTCGACGACGACGGCCTTGACGCCGCCGCTGACGATGCCGACGAGGCCTTCAGCAGCCGTACGACCCGACTTCTTGTCGGCCTTCGCGATACCCTTGGCGCGCAGCCAGTCGATCGCTGCTTCCATGTCGCCGTTGGTTTCAGCAAGTGCCTTCTTGCAATCCATCATGCCTGCGCCGCTCTTTTCGCGCAGTTCCTTCACCATTGCTGCAGTCACAGTCATCTTTTTTGCCTCTTTGTCTGTTTGGCGGGGGTTGCCCGCGCGTGGCGCGATGCCAGGAGGTTTGGCAGGGAATGGCTTTTCAATGTGACACCATGATGAACGCGTCATCGTGGCCGCTGCCCGGATCCAACGACCCGAACGGATCGCGCCATCCCCGGCTGAAAAGAACAAGGCCGTTCAGACTTTCATCACAAACGGCCTTGTCCCGACATTTCATTGGGGGCGGCAGGGTTGGCTGCCGCCTGGGGCCGATCAGGCGTCGGAGGCCTCATCGAGCGCCGGCTCGACCGGAACTTCGGCAGAGGCGCCGAGGTCACGGCCAGATGCGCCCTGCTGGCGCGCAATGCCGTCGATGGCTGCGCGGGCGATCAGGTCGCAGTAGAGAGCGATGGCGCGCGAAGCGTCGTCGTTGCCCGGGATCGGATAGTCGATCTGGTCCGGATCGCAGTTCGAGTCGATCACGGCAACAACCGGGATGCCGAGGCGCTTGGCTTCGTCGATCGCGATCGATTCCTTGTTGGTGTCGATGATGAACATCAGGTCCGGGGTGCCGCCCATATCGCGGATACCGCCGAGTGCACGGTTCAGCTTTTCGCGTTCGCGCTCGAGGTTCAGGCGTTCCTTCTTGGTGAAGCCAGAAGCTTCCGAAGAAAGGATTTCGTCGAGCTTGCGCAGGCGCTGGATGGAGTTCGAAATCGTCTTCCAGTTCGTCATCATGCCGCCGAGCCAGCGAGCGTTGACGTAGTACTGGGCCGAACGCTTGGCTGCGTCAGCGATGATTTCCGAAGCCTGGCGCTTGGTGCCGACGAACAGAACGCGGCCGCCGTTGGCAACGGTGTCGCTGACGATCTGCAGGGCGCGCGACAGCATCGGTACGGTCTGAGCGAGGTCGATGATGTGGACGTTGTTACGATCGCCGAAAATGTACGGCTTCATCTTCGGGTTCCAGCGGTGCGTCTGGTGACCGAAGTGAACGCCAGCTTCCAGAAGCTGACGCATGCTAAAATCAGGCAATGCCATGCCTTTTTCTCCTTTTCCGGTTGAACCTCCGCGAAGCGTCGAGCATGGTCTTTCGAACAGCCCACCGGCGGAACGATCCGGATTTCTCCCGGAACATCCCTTGCTTCACGTGTGGAATGGCAGCCCCTTAACCGCAACTGCCCGAGAAATCAAGACGCGAGTGCCGATTTTCGTCGCGATCGGCTATTTGCAGTCCTCGGATTTGAAGACTTCGAGATCGGCAAGCTTACCGCTGAGGACAAAATCGCCGTAGTCCATCGTCAGGTCCCGGGTGATTCCGTTTTCGTAGAGCTTGAACGACATGCGGTAGATTGGCAGCGCATCGCCGCTCTTGTCGTCGTTGAAATAGGAGATCGTCACCGGCCAATAGGCTTCGCTGCCGAACTTGCCAGCCTTGCCGGCATCCGGCTCATCAGCGGTGGGCTTGCGCGATTTACCGACAAAGGTCGAGGTGATCAGCGTCTTGTCGCCCGAATCGGAGCCGTCGAAGATGCGCGCCTCGAACAAGCCTTCCCCCTTCTTCGCCCGCGAGATCACTTCCATCATATGGGCGGTCGGGAAACGGCTGGCCGCAAGTTCCACTTCGCGCTTGTCGGGCGCGGTCAGCTCCACCTTGACACCGCTCTTTTCCTCATGCGCCGTTCCGCGCACTTCCTTGTCCAGCTTCTCGTCGGTGAAAGAGCGCGTCAAGAAGCGGAAATTACCCGTCTTCAGATCCTCATAGGTGGTCGTCTGCTGATCCGTGAGGCGAACTTCCTCGCCGGTGTCGACCTGGGTGACGAAGCGGAAGCTGACCGTATAGCCCTCGCAGGACGAACCATTGAATTCATAGACCATGCGACCATACATTCCGGCAATGCCCGAACGATCCGACGCATCCTTGAGCTCAAGATCATAGACGGCGCGATGCGGCACGAGGACATTCGCACTCGCCGCCGTAGCACCTGACGCCGTCACGACGGCGAAACAAACGCTGCCCAGAGTGACGAGACCGAAGCCTTTATGAAACATCCGTTTCCTCCTATTGGACTCGCCGGCAATGCTATAAACAAGCGTTCGGCAGAAGCGAGGCGGTGTTTGCAGGAAAATGCCGGCGCCCGCCGCGATCCGGCCTGAATGCAGGATTTTAACACAAAAGACAACAATGGAGCTTTCCATGTCCGCAGAGATCGAAACGCGCCTCAAGGACCTCGGCGTCACCCTTCCCCAGGCTGCGACCCCGGTCGCGAACTATGTGCCGTACGTGATCAGCGGCTCGATGCTCTACATCTCCGGACAGCTTCCGATGGAAGACGGCAAGGTCGCCGTGACAGGCATTGTCGGCAAGGATGTCGACGTCGCCCGCGCGCAACGCGCCGCCGAACTCTGCTCGATCAACATCCTCGCACAGGCAAAATCCGCGCTCGGCGGCGACCTCGGACGCATCCGTCGTCTGGTGAAGATCAACGGCTTCGTCGCCTCGACGCCGGAATTTGTCGAGCAGCACCTCGTCATCAACGGCGCCTCCAATCTGCTCGCCACCGTGCTCGGTGAAGCGGGCAAACACGCCCGCGCCGCCGTCGGCATGGCTTCCCTGCCCTTCAATGCCGCCGTCGAGATCGACGCCGTCATCGAGATCGCCTGATTAGGGTGCCCACCATGGCTGATATTTCCTGGCTGAAGGCTCAACCGATCGCCCATCGCGGCTATCACGACATGAACAGAGACGTGTGGGAGAACACGCTCTCGGCTTTCTCCCGTGCCGTCGATGCCGGTTTCGCCATCGAGTGCGACCTGCAATACACCGCCGACAGCATCCCGGTCGTCTTCCATGATGACGACACCCAGCGTCTCTGCGGCATCAAGGGCGACGTGCGCGCGCGAACCGCCGGCGAGCTCGGCCTGATGGCGATCGGCGGAACGAAGGACAAGGTGCCGACGCTGACGCAGATGCTGCGCCTGGTCGCAGGCAAAGTACCGC
This sequence comes from Ensifer sp. 22521, assembly GCF_052044795.1. NCBI lineage: Bacteria > Pseudomonadati > Pseudomonadota > Alphaproteobacteria > Hyphomicrobiales > Rhizobiaceae > Ensifer > Ensifer sp. 22521. The sequence continues at coordinate 199,670 of NZ_JBQENM010000008.1, read as the reverse complement.
TGGTCATCGAACTCAAGGGCCGCAAGGGCGACGACGAGGGCTTTGCCGCCGCTGTGCTGGAGACGCTCGAAGGCTACAAGGGACACGTCGCCCTGATGAGCTTCGATCACTGGCTGCTCAAGGACCTGAAGGCGCTCGATGCGCCCTACCCGCTCGGCCTCACTGCGGAAGGCGCCAATCCCGAGACGTTCTTCGTGCACGAGGAAGCCATGCAGCTCGGCCTCGACTTCATCTCCTACCATTACGGCCACCTGCCGAACTCGTTCATCACCAAGGAGCGGACGCTCGGCAAGACGATCATCACCTGGACCGTGCGCGACCGCCAGGCAGAGACCTACACCTTCGCTCACGCGGATCAGATGACCTTCGAGGGCTTCGACCCGCGGGAGGCCCTGGTTTCCTGATCTGATGTCAGACGCCGTCACCATCCGCATAGCCCAATCCTTCGCCGATGTGCCGGCAGCACGCTGGAATGTGCTTTCCGGTGCATCGAAGGTGCATCCCGGCGGCGTCTACAATCCCTTCCTCTCGCATGCCTATCTTTCGGCTCTTGAGGAATCCGGATCCGCAACTGCGAAAACAGGCTGGCTCGGCCAACACCTGCTTCTCGAAGGATCGGACGGCCATCTGCGCGGCGGTCTAGTCTGCTACTTGAAGAACCACAGCCAGGGCGAATATGTCTTCGACCATGGCTGGGCCGACGCTTTCGAGCGGGCCGGCGGGCGCTATTATCCGAAACTGCAAAGCTCCATTCCCTTCACGCCGGCCACCGGACCGAGACTGCTTACGGCGCCGGGTGAAAACCAGGGCGCAGTTCAGGATGCGCTTGCCGCAGGCATGAAGGAGCTCGCACGCAGACACGATGTCTCGTCGGCGCATGTCACCTTCGTGCCGGAAGCCGAAATGCCGGCGCTCGAGCGCGCCGGGTTCCTGCACCGCACCGACCAGCAGTTCCATTTCACCAACGAAGGCTACGGATCGCACGCCGATTTCCTGGAGACCTTGGCCTCGCGCAAGCGTAAGGCGCTCAAGAAGGAACGCAGGGCCGCGGTCGAAAACGGCATCTCGATCGACTGGCTGACCGGCAGCGACCTGACGGAAGCGATCTGGGACCAGTTCTTTGCCTTCTACATGGACACCGGCGGTCGCAAGTGGGGTCGTCCCTATCTGACGCGCGCCTTCTATTCGCTGATCGGCGAGCGCATGGCCGACGATATCCTGCTGGTGATGGCGCGCCGCAACGGCCGCTACATCGCCGGCGCGATCAACTTCATCGGCGGCGACGCGCTCTACGGCCGTCACTGGGGCTGCATCGAGGACCATCCGTTCCTGCATTTCGAGGTCTGCTATCACCAGGCGATCGATTTCGCGATCGCCAAGGGACTGAAGAGGGTCGAGGCCGGTGCCCAGGGTGAACACAAGCTCGCGCGCGGCTACATGCCCGTCACCACCCACTCCGCGCATTTCTTCATGCATTCAGGGCTCGCCCGCGCTGTCGCTGATTATCTCCAGCGCGAGCGTAGAGACGTGGAGGAAACGGGCGAAATTCTTGCAGAACACGGGCCTTTCCGCAAAGGTGAGCGGCAAGACGACTGAACGGCTTTCGGCCAAGGTCGGCCCGCGACAATTCACGAGGAAGAACAATGAGCTACGACGACAACAACATCTTCGCCAAGATCCTGCGCGGCGAAATTCCCTCGCACCGCGTCTACGAGGATGACGCGACGATCGCGTTCATGGATGTGATGCCGCAGGCCGAAGGCCACTTGCTCGTCGTACCGAAGGCACCCTCGCGCAACTTGCTCGATGCCGATGCAGCGACGCTGCCGGCGCTCATCGCTACCGTGCAGAAACTGGCGGTCGCGGCGAAAGAGGCCTTCGAGGCCGATGGCGTGACGGTCATGCAGTTCAACGAGACACCGGCCGGCCAATCGGTCTTCCACCTGCACTTCCATGTCATTCCGCGACGGGCCGGCGTGCCGCTGAAGCCGCATTCCGGTACGATCGAAGACGGCGCCGTGCTCGCGGCCAATGCCGAAAAGGTTCGGCAAGCGCTGTAGTCTCGCCTGCACTCGATAACCGACACTCCATGAACGGATTGAGCCGGCGCCCCGTCGGCTCTCGGCTCAGGCTTCGCCTAAAAACCCAGCCACCAGAGCCCCAATGCGAGCGCCGCGATGGCTGTCGCTATTCCGATCGCCGGCTTTCGTCCGAACAGAAAGAAAGCGACCGCCCCAAGTCCGACGGCCCCCACGCGCAGCCAGAGCGGGGATTGTTCGAGCACGCCTGTCGGATAAAGGATGAGCTTCGCGATGACCGCGGCGACCAGAGCGGTCGCGACCGCCCTCACCCAGTTCAGTGCCTCGGAATCGTCCCGCAGCTTGTTGCCGGCAACGACGCCGAGCCAGCGCCAGATGTCGGTCGCGAGCCAGCCGGCAATCGCGATGAAGGCATAGGCCCACCAACCATCCTGCCACGTCATACGCCCACCTCCTTGCGCTGGCGCCAGAGGCGCTCGACCAGCCAGGCGAGCGTGCCGCCGACTAGACCGGCGAGCAGGATGTCGAATTCCGGAAACAGCCAATAGAACAGCGGCCCGCCGACAAGTCCGAAGAGCAGCGCCACGTAGACGACGGGGTGGCGTGCCGAATGCCAGATCGACGCGAGGAAATAGACAGGTGTCAGGAAGAACAGGCAGCCCGCAACGATCGGCGGGAAGTCCGCGACGAAATGGTAGACGACGGCAACCAGCAGCATGTTCGCCGCAACGAGCGTGATGCCGAAGCCGGCAAAGAAGGCGACCCGCCGTTCACGCGGCACCTGCGGCACCTTCTCCATTGCGAACACCCAGGCGGTGATCGCGACGAAGTGCGAAAGGAAGAGCAGCAGCCAGGTCGGCGTTCGCGATGTGCGCAGTTCCGGGACGAGCGCCGCAACCATCGGCATCAGCCGGACGGAAGACAGCGAAACCGCGAGGAAAGCGGCCGCCAAGTTCGCGCCGCTCATCATCGAACTGACAAGAATGACCTTGGCCGGGAGCGCCCAGACCATGCCGACCATGAAGACGACCTGCTGCACTGGGATTCCAGCTTGCGCCGTCAGCGAACAGAAGCCGACGAAGGACAGCATCAGGATGAAGGCCGGCAGGCTGAAGATGCCGCGCATACCTCTCCCGAACCAGGCGAGCGATGATTGCTCGTCTTCTTCCCTATCCATTGGCAATTCCGGATTGTCTTTGATTTTCGATCACAATGATCTTGGGTCGAATCGACCCAAGATCATTGTGATCGAATATAAGTTATTGGAGCGGGATGCGGGCGAAAAACCGCGCACACTTTTCCTCATCCCGCTCTCAAGAAAACGGTGCCGGATGGTTTGCATCCGGCACCGTCGAACATTTCTTGCGAGGGCCTATTTCTTGCGTGGCACCTTCGGCACCGTGCGGCCCTTTCTCGGAGCCGCGTCGCCGGCCCCGGCTTCGCCATCGGACGATGCCTTGGCGGCTGCCTTCTTCGGCTTGGACTTCGGTGCGGGCTCGGCACCCACTTCTTCCTTGTCCTCGGCCTTCTTCTGCTTTGCCGCCTTCATCGCCGGGCGGGAAACCTCGGCCTTCGGCTTGATCGGCGTCGTTTCCGGAACCGCATCGAGCAGCAAGCCCTTGGTGCCATCGGCCTTGGTACCGATCGTCACCTTGACGACGCCGCCCTTCTTCAGCTTGCCGAAGAGGATCTCATCGGCGAGCGGCTTCTTGATGTTTTCCTGGATGACGCGGGCGAGCGGCCGGGCACCCATCTTCTCGTCATAGCCCTTCTCGGCGAGCCAGGCGATTGCCTCCGGCGCGAGGTCGAAGGTGACGTTGCGCTCGGCGAGCTGCGTTTCCAGCTGCATGACGAACTTCTGTACGACCTGGTGGATGACCGGGGTCGGCAGCGAAGCGAAGGGAATGACCGCGTCCAGACGGTTGCGGAATTCCGGCGTGAACAGGCGGTTCAGCGCCTCTTCGTCTTCACCCGTACGCTTGGAAGAACCGAAGCCGATGGCGGCCCGGGCCATTTCCGATGCGCCGGCATTGGTGGTCATGATCAGGATGACGTTGCGGAAGTCGATCTTCTTGCCGTTGTGATCCGTCAGCGAGCCATGATCCATGACCTGCAACAGGATGTTGAACAGGTCCGGATGCGCCTTCTCGATCTCGTCGAGCAGCAGCACGCAATGCGGATGCTGGTCGACGCCATCGGTCAACAGGCCGCCCTGGTCGAAGCCGACATAGCCGGGAGGTGCACCGAGCAGACGCGAAACCGTGTGCCGCTCCATGTATTCCGACATGTCGAAGCGCAGAAGCTCGACGCCGAGCGACGTCGCAAGCTGCTTGGCGACTTCCGTCTTGCCGACGCCGGTCGGGCCGGAGAAGACATAGCAGCCGATCGGCTTGTTCGGTTCCCGCAGGCCGGCACGCGCCAGCTTGATCGAAGACGCGAGCGCTTCGATCGCCAGGTCCTGGCCATAGACGACCGAGCGCAGTTCCTTTTCGAGGTTGGCGAGAACGGCCTCATCATCCTTCGAAACGGTCTTGGGCGGGATGCGCGCCATCGTCGCGATCGTCGCCTCGATCTCCTTTTCGGTGATCAGCTTGCGGCGCTTGCTTGCCGGCAGCAGCATCTGCGCAGCACCGGATTCGTCGATCACGTCGATCGCCTTGTCAGGCAGCTTGCGGTCGTTGATGTAACGGGCGGAAAGTTCAACCGCGGCCTTGATCGCCTCGTTCGAGTATTTCAGGTGGTGATATTCCTCGAAGTAAGGCTTCAGACCCTTCATGATCTCGATCGCGTCGGCGATCGTCGGCTCGTTCACGTCGATCTTCTGGAAGCGGCGAACCAGCGCCCGGTCCTTCTCGAAGAACTGGCGGTATTCCTTGTAGGTGGTCGAACCGATGCAGCGGATCGCGCCGGAGGAGAGCGCCGGCTTCAGGAGATTGGACGCATCCATGGCGCCACCGGAGGTGGCCCCAGCGCCGATGACGGTGTGGATCTCGTCAATGAAGAGCACGGCACCCGGATAGTCCTCAAGCTCCTTGACGACCTGCTTCAGGCGCTCTTCGAAATCGCCGCGATAGCGCGTGCCGGCGAGCAAGGTGCCCATATCCAGCGAGAAGATCGTCGCATCCTGTAGCGCTTCCGGTACCTTCTTTTCAATGATGCGCTTGGCAAGGCCTTCGGCGATCGCCGTCTTGCCGACGCCGGGGTCGCCGACATAGAGCGGATTGTTCTTCGAGCGGCGGCACAGCACCTGGATGGTGCGGTTCACCTCGGCGTGACGCCCGATCAACGGGTCGATCTTGCCGGACTTCGCCTTTTCATTGAGGTTGACGCAATAGGCCGTAAGCGCGTCCTGCTGCTTCTTGGCGCCAGTTTCCTCGGTGTCGCGCGAAGGCTTCTGCTCGGATTCGTGATCGTCGGCGCCGCGCACCGGCCGGGATTCGGAGGTGCCGGGCCGCTTGCCGATGCCGTGTGAAATGAAGTTGACGGCGTCGTAACGCGTCATCTCCTGCTCCTGCAGGAAATAGGCGGCATGGCTTTCGCGCTCGGCGAAGATGGCAACCAGCACGTTGGCGCCGGTGACTTCTTCACGGCCGGACGATTGGACATGGATGACCGCGCGCTGGATGACACGCTGGAAACCCGCCGTCGGCTTGGAATCTTCGTCGTAGCCGGTCACGAGATTGGAAAGCTCGTTGTCGACATAATCCGTCACGGTCTTGCGCAGCGTCTCGAGATTGACGTTGCAGGCGCCCATCACGGCCGCCGCGTCGGCATCATCGATCAATGCCAGAAGCAGATGCTCGAGCGTGGCGTATTCATGGTGGCGCTCGTTGGCAAAAGTCAGTGCCTGGTGTAGCGCCTTTTCGAGACTGGGCGAAAATGTTGGCACGTTAGTTCCTCATTTCTTTTCCATGACGCATTGCAACGGATGCTGATGCTGCCGGGCAAAATCCATCACCTGCGTCACCTTGGTTTCGGCGACCTCATAGGTGAAGACGCCGCACTCTCCCACGCCATGATTGTGGACATGAAGCATGATGCGGGTCGCCTCTTCCGGGTTCTTCTGAAAGAAGCGCTCCAGGATATGGATGACAAATTCCATCGGCGTGTAATCGTCATTCAAAAGCAGAACACGATACAAACTCGGCTTTTTGGTCTTCGGCTTGGTACGCGTGATGACGGACGTGCTGCGGTTGTTGCCGTTTCCCTCGTCATCGCTACCTTGCTGCATCCGGACCGGCATGGCGATCATTCTTGTCAGTTCCTTGTACAGCAGCGACCCCACTGAACTTGGCCGCAGCGTGCTTGCCCTTTATCTAATGGTTCGTTTTCAGATTTTAAGACCGAACCAACGCACTGCAATCATAATCGCACGACCGCGCGTAAGATTGATCAACTTTCTTCGGGCTGCGCACAGCTAATGCGAGAAACAAAAAGGCCGGTCGCAAGCGCTGCGACCGGCCTTTTTTGGAAAGTGGTTCTTTGCCTGACGATCAGGCGGCGGCAGCGGCGGCCTTGACTGCTGCCGTTGCCTTGGCAACCGGCGCTTCGTAGGGCTTGTAAGCGTCCTTGGCGAGATCAGCGTACATTTCGCCGATCTTCGTTGCCTCGGCGACGAAGCCTTCGTAGCTCGCCTTGATGAAATTGGTCTGCAGTTCGAAAACAGCTTCGACACTCTTGGTGCTCGACAGCTTCTCGACGTGCGCAACGCCATCTTCAAAGGACTTCTTGGAGTAGTCCGCAGCTTCAGTCGCGATAGCCTGGAGACCCTTGGTCCAAGCGGAATAGCTCTTTACAGCCACGTCAATGGCTTCTTTGCTCTTCTTGTTTGCATCGTCGAAGTTGAACATCGGGTGTCTCCTTAGTGACGGCCTGATCTGGAGGCTTCAGTTTATGTGCACTGCACAAAAAGTCAAGACGAGTGTGCGACGCAATAAAATACAACGGATGCAACAACTTGATGAAGAAATGCGCTCCCGCGAAAAAAAATTCTTACGATCGCGGTGAAGAACCAAGATGAGCGACGCGAGCAATTGCTCAGCGCGATGCATAAATCCCCATTAAAACAATAAACCCCGAAAATCTCAGGGGATTTTCGGGGTTTATTGTTTTCGGACGTCCTCGTCAGACTTAGAGGTCGATGTCGAGGATTGCCATGGAGAAATTGTAGGAAAGCTCGCCATCTTCCTCATCGCGGAAAACGACACCGAGGAACTCGTCACCGAGATAGACTTCAGCGGACTCGTCCTTCTTCGGGCGCGCCTTGACGACCATCTGCTGATTGAAGGTGCGCTTGAAATAGGCTTCAAGCTTGCGGATTTCTTCGGGCTTCAAAACACGTCTCCGTAGCCGTTTATCTGTGCGGCGCTTCTCGCACGCTGCATCGCCGGGTGTAAACCCCTCGAAAGAGGCTTACGCACCGGTTCCCGTATGTTCAGATATCGAAGCTGCTCAGGATCTGGTCCATCTGACGCGATGGCTCGGAGCAACCGGCCTCGCCCACCACCTTCGCCGGCACGCCTGCGACCGTCGTTTTCGGCGGCACCGGCTTCAACACGACCGAGCCGGCGGCGATGCGCGAGCAATGGCCGATATGGATATTGCCAAGGATCTTGGCGCCGGCGCCGATCAGGACGCCATCAGCGATCTTCGGATGACGGTCGCTGCCCTCCTTGCCCGTGCCACCGAGCGTCACGCCGTGCAGGATAGAGACGTTGTCTCCGATCACCGCCGTCTCGCCGACGACAAGGCCGGTGGCGTGATCAAGGAAGATGCCGCGCCCGATGCGGGCGGCCGGATTGATGTCCGTCTGGAAGACGCTCGACGCTCGGCTCTGCAGATAGAACGCGAAATCCTTGCGGCCGCGCTTCAGCAGCCAATGGGCCAGGCGGTGCGTCTGGATGGCATGGAAGCCCTTGAAGTAGAGTACCGGCTCGATGAAACGGGTGCAGGCGGGATCGCGGTCATAAACGGCCTGGATGTCGACACGCAGAATGGTGCCCCATTCCGGCCAATCCTCCAGCATCTCCGAGAAGGTCTGTCGCAAGAGGTTTGCCTGAAGATCGGGATGATCGAGCCTTTCGCAGATGCGATAGATCACGCTTTCTTCGAGCGAGTGCTGATTGACCACCGTCGAATAGAGGAAGGCCGCAAGCATCGGGTCCTGCTCGGCTGCCACGCGGGCTTCCTCACGCAGGCTGTTCCAGATCGGGTCCATCACCTTCAAAGCTTCCGTCTGGCGAAGTTCGGTCTTGGCGACCATCGTCGCTCTCCTTCCTGTCCGTCCTACAGTCACTATAGGGGAAATCCGGTATGACTTAAATGGCTCGGCCTCAGTTCCACCCTCGGTCGAGCAGCTCAGAAGCGGGCAAGCTTGCGGTGCTTCCCGCGTTCCGTCTTGTTCGGCAGTCTAGGCGCGCGCCACTTCCTCGAGGAATTCGAGCACGGCCTTCTTGAAAACCCGGTCACCCACGGCGAGCATATGATCCCTGCCCGGAATATCAAGCGCACGCGCGTTGGGCATCAACTCCGCCAGCTCCTGCGGTGAGCCGGCAATGTCGTCCTTGGTCCCGACACCGATCAGGGTCGGCACGTCGATGCGCCCCATGTCCTCAGCCGTCAGCAGATCGCGAGACGTCGAGATGCAGGCCGCAAGCGCCTGCCTGTCGCTTTTGGTCTGGTCGGCAAAGGCGCGGAACATGCGGCCGCGTGCATGGGTCACGACATCCAGAGACGGCGCCGACAAGGCATCGGCAATCGGGTCCCAATCCCCTACCCCCGTCACCATGCCGATGCCGAGCCCGCCAAAGACCAGCGAACGGACGCGGTGGGGATGGGCGAGTGCCATGAAGGCCGAGATGCGTGCGCCCATCGAGTAGCCCATCACATGTGCTTCGGCGATGCCGAGATGACCCAAAAGCGCTACGGCGTCGCCCGCCATCTGCTGCGGATGATAAAGCGCTGGATCGTAGGGTTTACTGCTCTTGCCATGCCCGCGGTTGTCGAGCGCGATCACACGGTAGCCGGCATCGCCCAGCGTCTTCAGCCACCCCGGGAAAACCCAGTTGACGTTGGCGCTCGAGGCAAACCCATGAATGAGGAGAATGGGCGCGCCGGCTGGATCACCTTCGTCAAAGAAGGCGATCTCCAGGCCTTCATGGGTAAAGCGGGAAAACGGCGGCGGATTGAGATCCATCTTTATCATCCTGGGAGGTATCGATCCGGCGCAACCTAGTTCGTCGCTCTGGCGAGTGAAACCCCGCCCCGGCAAAAACCACAGCTGCGGCGTGTTTGCCGCTACACTTTTGCAGCAAAGCTCACTATGGTGCCGCCAACTTTAGAGACTTGCATTCATCGGAGCATGACATGGCCGGCCACAGCATCCCGCACTTCCAGAACGACGGCGGACATCAGGCAATCGAAATCGGCGTCAAGGAATTCATGTGCACCGGCGCGTCCATTCCGTACGATCACCCGCACATCTTCATCGATATGGGCGACGACAACGAGAAGGTCTGCTCCTACTGCTCCACGCTCTATCGCTACAATCCGAAGCTGAAGGCGACGGAAACCAACCCGCCCGGCTGCCTCTTCGCCCACAAAGCCGCCTGATAAGCCACGATGTCGCGCCCTGTCGCGATCATCGGCGCCGGTATCGGCGGACTCACGGCCGCCTTGTGCCTCGCCCGCCGAGGCTTCGAAGTCGACATCATCGAACGGGCAACGGCGCTGACCGAGGTCGGCGCCGGCCTGCAATTGTCGCCGAACGCCTCACGCATCCTCATAGAGCTCGGCCTGCTTGCGGAACTCGAAGCCTACTGGACCGAGCCCGAGCGCATCGGCCTGGTTGACGGCGTATCCTTAAACCCTCTTGCCAGCGTATCGGCCGGCGCTTTCGCGCGTCGCCGCTGGCACGCGCCGTATGCCGTCATGCACCGCGCGAGCCTGCAGAAAGTCCTGCTTGCCGCCGTGGAGGCAGAACCGCGCTGCCGCCTGCAACTCGGCTGCCATATCGACAACCCTGATGAGCAGACCATCATAACACTGACGGGGCGCCGCCCGGACATCATCGTCGGCGCCGACGGCATCTGGTCGCGGTTGCGCAACGGCGTCCCCGGGGCCGGTCGTGTACGGTTTTCAGGCAACGTCGCCTGGCGCATGACGCTCGCCCGCGACACGGCCGCCGGCCTTCTCAAGCCGAACCAGGTCACGGCGTTCCTCGGCCCTCGCGCCCATCTCGTCGCCTACCCGTTGCGGGAAGTCGACGGTTTCAATCTCGTCGCGATCATCGAGGGAAAGGAGACCGACGCCGTCTGGGTCGGCAAGGATTCGGACAAGCGCCGCCAGGACTGCCTGAATGCTTTCTCCGGCTGGAACGCGGGCATCCGCTCGCTGCTCGAGAAGGCTGCCGCCCCCACCTACTGGCCATTGTGCACAGTCGACGACGGGGCCTGGCAAGACGGGCGAAAGACCGTACTGATCGGCGATGCGGCCCATGCGATGACGCCCTTCGCCGCGCAGGGCGCGGCCATGGCGATTGAGGACGCCTTCGAGCTTTCCGACTGCCTGGCCACCGGCATCGATATCCCGAAGGCGCTGGCTGCATTCGAAGCGAGGCGTCGACCACGCATCGCGCGGGTCCGGCGCCGCGCGGCGTTCAATCATTTTGCCTACCACGCCCGTGGGCCGCTGCGCCTCGGCCGCGACATCGTCCTGAAACTCAAGGGACCGGATGCGCTCGCTGCCGACCTTGATTGGCTCTACGGCTACGGCGCCCAGCGCTGACTGCGGACAGGCGAGTGGGCAACACGCAGATTCCATAGTCGGTGGTGACGAGGCGCCGCGAATGAATGCGGCGCCTCAAGCCGTCAAACGGCGTTGGCCGCGGCCAATCCCGCTTCGATGTCGCGGCGGATATCCGGCACATCCTCAAGCCCGATCTGCAGGCGGATGACCGGACCTTCTGTCGGCGCCAGCGCCACCTTGCGGTCCGACAGGCTGACATGGAGTGCCAAGCTCTCGAAGCCGCCCCAGGAATAGCCGAGCCCGAACAGTTTCAGCGCGTCGAGGAAGGCGTGCGCCTTGGCCTTGAACCGATCGGCGCTTTCCGCTTTTAGGACGAAGGAGAAGATGCCGCTTGCGCCGGCGAAATCGCGTTTCCAGAGTTCGTGTCCCGGGAAGCTCGGCAGTGCCGGATGCAGGACACGGGCGACCTCATCCCGCCCTTCCAGCCACTGGGCCAGGGCAAGTGCGCTCTCCTGGTGCCGCTCGAGGCGAATGCCCATCGTCCTCAGGCCACGCAGGATCTGGTAGCTGTCGTCGGGCGAAACGCAGACACCGAGGGTCACCATCGCCTCGGTCAAGGCCGGCCAGTGGGCGGCGTTCGCCGACACCGTACCCAGGAGAACATCCGAATGACCGGACGGATACTTGGTGGACGCATGGATCGACACATCGACGCCGTGATCGAGCGGCCTGAAGTAAACCGGCGTCGCCCAGGTGTTGTCCATGGTGACGACGCAGCCGTGGCGACGGGCAACGTCGGCGATGGCGCGAATGTCCTGCATTTCGAACGTATTCGAACCCGGCGCTTCGGTATGCACCAGGCGCGTGTTCGGTCGGATCAGGTTTTCGATTCCGGCACCGATCATCGGATCGTAGTATTCGACGGTGACGCCAAGACGCTTCAGCATGGTGTCGCAGAAGTGGCGCGTCGGGAAATAAACCGAATCGACGATCAGCGCGTGATCGCCCGCCGAGAGATAGGTAAGGAACGGCACCGTTACGGCAGCCAGGCCCGAGGGTACAAGAATCGTCCCGGCGGAACCTTCAAGTTCGTTGATCGCGTCGCAAAGCGCATCCGTGGTCGGCGTTCCGCGCGTCCCGTAGGTGTACTTCTGCGCGCGCGTTTCCATCGCCTTCGCATTCGGAAACAACACGGTGGACGCATGTACCACGGGCGGGTTGACGAAGCCGAAATAGTCGGAGGGATTGTTGCCGCTATGAGCGAGACGGGTGTTGATGCCCGCCTTGCCATTCACATTGCCGCTGTCTGCCATTGCATGTTCCGCTTCTGATTTCGAAAGAGAAACTCTTCGAATGAGCCACAACCGCGGTCAAGTGGCAAAAATCATGGAGCGTCGTTTTGGCCGTCATCGGCCGGTATTTGGCGATTTTTCGCCCAGGGCCCGCCCATTGCCCCCAAAAACTGCCTAACTTTCTGGCTTGTTTCGGGTTTTTCACATGCAAAACCAGAAAATCGGCGGCCTCTCTTGACCCTCATGGAATTTGAGCATGAGATAGCCTGTACTCGCGCCAGGAGGGTGGCGGAGGCTGCACGCGCCAGGAGAGGCGCTGGTGCAGACGGGAACTAACGACAACAGAAAAAGGTTCTAAAAATGGCAAAAAGAATTCTGACAGCTCTCGTTGGCGCCGCTGTCATGGGGATTGGCACACAGGCGGCTTCGGGCGCTACCCTTGATGACGTGAAGGCCAAGGGCTTTGTCCAGTGCGGCGTGAACACCGGTCTCGCCGGCTTCGCGGCACCGGATGCCTCGGGCAACTGGAGCGGTTTCGACGTCGACTACTGCAAGGCAATCGCCGCCGCGATCTTCGCGGATGCCAGCAAGGTGAAGTTCACGCCCACTTCGGCCAAGGAACGCTTCCCGGCGCTGCAGTCCGGCGAGGTCGATGTCCTCGCGCGTAACACCACCTGGACGATCAACCGCGACACCGCGCTCGGCTTCAACTTCCGCCCGGTCAACTACTATGACGGCCAGGGCTTCATGGTTCGCAAGAGCCTGAACGTCAAGTCGGCTCTCGAGCTTTCGGGCGCAGCCGTCTGCGTGCAGACCGGTACCACCACCGAACTCAACCTTGCCGACTACTTCAAGTCCAACAACCTGCAGTACAATCCGGTCGTCTTCGAAAAGCTCGAAGAAGTGAACGCCGCCTATGACGCCGGTCGTTGCGACGTCTACACCACCGACCAGTCGGGCCTCTATTCGCTGCGTCTGACGCTGTCGAAGCCCGACGATCACATGATCCTGCCGGAAATCATCTCGAAGGAACCCCTCGGCCCGGCCGTGCGCCAGGGTGACGACCAGTGGTTCGATATCGTCAGCTGGGTTCATTATGCGCTGATCCAGGCCGAAGATTTCGGCATCACCCAGGCCAACGTCGAAGAAATGAAGAAGTCCGCCAACCCGGACGTTCAGCGCTTCCTCGGCGTCGAAGCTGACAGCAAGATCGGCACCGACCTTGGCCTGACCAACGAATGGGCCGTGAACATCATCAAGGCCGTCGGCAACTACGGCGAAGTCTTTGACCGTAACATCGGCGCTGGCAGCCCGCTCAAGATCGAGCGCGGCCTCAACGCCCTGTGGAACAAGGGCGGCATCCAGTACGCCCCGCCGGTCCGCTAAGCGATTAGCCAAGACTGGGGAAGCGGGTCACCGCTTCCCCATCCAACGATAAAAACACCCAAAGGGTGACAAAGGGGAAAGAGGCATTGCATGGCGATTGGCGTCACAACTACGCCTGAAAAAAGCAAACCGTCGGGGTCGATCATCTACGACCCGCAAGTGCGCGGGATCTTCTATCAGGTACTCACCCTCGTCGTTCTCGCGGCCTTCGTCTATTGGATCGCCGACAATACGATCGAGAACCTCAAACGAGCGAATATTGCTTCCGGTTACGGCTTCCTGAATGGGCGCGCCGGTTTCGACGTTGGACAGTCGCTGATCGCCTTTACCAGCGATTCGACCTATCAGCGCGCGCTTGTCGTTGGTCTGCTCAACACGCTGCTGGTCGCTGTCTGCGGTATTTTCACCGCCACCATCATCGGCTTTGCGGTCGGCATCGGACGGCTGTCGCACAACTGGCTAATTGCCAAGCTGTCGCTCGCCTATGTCGAGATCTTCCGCAACATCCCGCCGCTGCTCGTCATCTTCTTCTGGTACAGCGGCGTTCTGGCGATCCTGCCGCAGCCACGTGAATCTGCGGCACTGCCGCTCAACATGTTCCTCAACAACCGCGGTCTCGCCTTTCCCAAACCGATCTTTGAAGACGGCTCGATGTACACGGTTCTTGCCTTCTTCATCGCGATCGTCGCCAGCTTCTTCGTGGCGCGGTATGCGCGCAAGAAGCAGGAAGCCACCGGACAGCGCTTCCCGGTTCTTTGGACGGCTCTCGGCCTGATCATCGGCTTGCCACTCTTGACGTTCCTCGCCACGGGATCGCCGATCACCTTCGACGTTCCCGTTGCCGGCAAGTTCAACCTCACCGGCGGCTCGGTCATCGGGCCGGAATTCTTGTCGCTGTTCCTGGCGCTCTCGTTCTATACCGCGGCCTTCATCGCCGAGATCGTGCGCGCCGGTATTCGCGGTGTTTCCAAGGGGCAGACGGAGGCCGCGCACGCGCTCGGCATTCGCCCGGGTCTGACGACGCGCCTCGTGGTTGTTCCGCAGGCGCTGAGGATCATCATTCCGCCGCTCACCAGCCAGTATCTGAACCTGACCAAGAACTCCTCGCTCGCCGTCGCCATCGGCTACGCCGATCTCGTGGCCGTCGGCGGCACGATCCTCAACCAGACGGGGCAGTCGATCGAGATCGTTACGATCTGGATCGTCGTATACCTGTCGCTGAGCCTCGCGACGTCGCTGTTCATGAACTGGTTCAATGCCCGAATGGCCCTGGTGGAGAGATAAGACCATGACCACACCCCAGGCAACTTTCGTCCGCGCCTCGATGATCGAGGCTTCCGCACCGCCGATCGCAGAAGGCGGCGTCGTCCACTGGCTGCGCGAGAACCTTTTCGCCACGCCGAAGGATACGGTGCTTACCATCATCGGCGCACTTGCGCTCGCGTGGTTCCTGCCGCCGGCAATCCAATGGCTGTTCCTTGACGCCGCCTGGACCGGTGGAGGCCGTGGCGTCTGCGCCACGGTTGCACAGGGCGGTAGCCAGCCGGAAGGCTGGAGCGGCGCGTGCTGGGCCTTCGTCAACGCGAAGCTCGACCAGTTCGTCTACGGCCGCTATCCGCTCGATGAACGCTGGAGACCGACGCTGGTCGGCATCCTCTTCATTCTTTTCCTCGTGCCGATGGCGATACCGAAGGTCCCTTACAAGGGCATCAACGCCATCCTGCTTTTCGCCGTTCTGCCGCTCATCTCCTTGATCCTGCTTCCGGGCGGTTGGTTTGGGCTGACTTTCGTCGAGACGCCGCTTTGGGGCGGCCTGATGGTGACGCTCATTCTCTCTTTCGTCGGCATCGCCGTGTCATTGCCGCTCGGCATCCTGCTAGCACTTGGCCGGCGATCACACATGCCCGTGATCAAGATGCTCTGCACCGCTTTCATCGAGCTGGTGCGCGGCATTCCGCTGATCACCGTGCTGTTCATGGCGAGCGTCATGCTGCCCCTGTTCCTGCCGCAGGGCGTCACCTTCGACAAATTCCTGCGCGCACTGATCGGCGTGTCGTTCTTTGCCTCGGCCTACATGGCCGAAGTGGTGCGCGGCGGTCTGCAGGCCATTCCGAAGGGGCAGTATGAAGGCGCAGATTCGCTCGGCCTCAGCTTCTGGCAGAAGATGAACCTCATCGTGCTGCCGCAGGCGCTGAAGCTTGTGATTCCCGGCATCGTCAACACCTTCATCGGTCTCTTCAAGGATACGTCGCTGGTGTCGATTATCGGCATGTTCGACCTGCTCGGCATCGTTCGCTTCAACTTCACCGACGCCAACTGGGCCTCTTCGGTCACGCCGATCTCGGGCCTTATTTTCGCTGGCTTCATATTCTGGCTTTTCTGCTTCAGTATGTCGCGCTATTCAGGCTTCATGGAACGCGTTCTCGACACGGCCCATAAACGATAAAATGAGGGGAGGATCGCATGGCAAACGCAGCCACTGCTTCCAAAATGACTGTTTCCGCAACGGATGTCGCGGTTGAAATCACTGGAATGAACAAGTGGTACGGGGACTTCCACGTCCTTCGTGACATCAACCTGAAGGTTATGAAAGGCGAGCGCATCGTCATTGCCGGCCCGTCGGGCTCCGGCAAGTCGACGATGATCCGCTGCATCAATCGCCTCGAAGAGCACCAGAAGGGCAAGATCGTCGTTGACGGCATCGAGCTGACCAACGACCTCAAGAAGATCGACGAAGTGCGCCGCGAAGTCGGCATGGTGTTCCAGCACTTCAACCTCTTCCCGCACCTGACGATCCTCGAAAACTGCACGCTTGCGCCGATCTGGGTGCGCAAGATGCCGAAGAAGCAGGCGGAAGAAATCGCGATGCACTTCCTGAAGCGCGTCAAGATTCCCGAACAGGCGAACAAATATCCGGGCCAGCTCTCTGGCGGTCAGCAGCAGCGCGTGGCGATCGCCCGCTCGCTGTGCATGAATCCGAAGATAATGCTGTTCGACGAGCCGACTTCGGCGCTCGACCCGGAAATGATCAAGGAAGTGCTCGACACGATGGTCGGCCTCGCCGAGGAAGGCATGACCATGCTCTGCGTGACCCACGAAATGGGCTTTGCCCGCCAGGTCGCCAACCGCGTGATTTTCATGGACCAGGGCCAGATCGTCGAGCAGAACTCGCCGGCCGAGTTCTTCGACAATCCGCAGCACGAGCGCACCAAGCTCTTCCTCAGCCAGATCCTGCACTAGGATCGGCAGACGCCTTCACAAGGAAGCCCGTCTCATCGAGGCGGGCTTTTTCTATTCGGATTGCTCGGTCCTATTCAACGCGATAGCGCAAAGTGCCGACGGACCAGTGAATACCGCGGCGGTCGAGGTCGCCAGTCCAGGTCTTCTGCAATCGTGCAACGACTTCGCTTAAGGTTTCCCGCGCGTCCAGCTCGATCTTCAACCCGCGCGCTTTCGGAGCGACGTCAGCCAGATCGATGGCATCGCTGACCACGAGTGCAACGAAGGCACTCTCGCCCTCGCCTGACGCTTCGAAATCGAAGCCATAATAGTCGTCAGGTAATGTCAGAGGCACGTCTGGCGCAAGCGCCGTGATCTTCTGCGCGAACTCGTTCGGGAAGAGCTGCGTCGCCTTGCCCTGGCTGTTCACGTCGAAGAGCAGCAGGTCGCCGCCGGTCCGGCTGGTGACTGTCAGCTTAAAAACGTCGCCGGCCTTCATGGTCGTGGGTCGGTCTATGACGAGTTTCACTTCGCCGGTCTCGGTCTTGCCGAGGATGTCACCGACCGCGTTGACCGCATCGGAGTCCTGATAGGTCGTCGGCGTCCCACTTGGAGCGCTGGATTGCTGGTAAGTCCCCTGCCCGTTGCCACCCGCACCGAGCTTTTCGGGTGCGCTTGCACTCTCGCCAAGCGTCTGCGCCTTGCTTTCCAATTGCGGGTCGAGATTGCCGCATTTTTCCTGCGAGGAGCAGTAAGCGGTCGACTGCACCTTTACGAATTCGAGCAGTTCGGCATTGCTCGTCAAGCCGTTGCCGTTGGCGTCCGCCGCATTGCCGGTCTGGCCAGCGACGAAAGCCGCGGTGAACACGCCGTGCCGATCTTCGACGGGAAGCCGCACATCGTCCCAGGCCACCTGGTATGGAGCGGCCGCGCTCCAGGCGGTCACGCCCGATTCCACCAGCTTCGGCTTATCGACGACGGCAAGATCGATCCTGAGGCCGCGGGTCAATGCCTGCTCAACCGGCTTGGCATGCGGGCGCGGCAGGAAACGAGCGCCCTCGATGCCCGACGAGACGTCGGCGGAAAGCGAACGAGAGATCGTGCCTGAATGGCAGGCATCAATCACCATCGTCACCGCCCGCCCCTGCAGCCGTTCCAGGATCCGGTCGATCTCATCGTCGAGGATCGCGCCTTGCCAGTCCGTTTCACCGGAGACGATATCGACGGGCGCCAGCGCCTCGTCCAGTCCATCCTGCTCGTCGCCATCTGCATCCGTCACCTGAAGGCCGTGACCGGAAAAGTAGATGTAGACGCGATCGCCGGGTCCGGTTGCTTCGACCAGCCACGTGTTCATGGCCGAGAGTATCCCTGATCGCGTCGCCTGCTCCTCCTTCAAAATGCGGATCGAGGACGGGTCGAAACCAAGTTTTCCCGTCAGCAGGCCCTGCATTGCCACGAGATCGTTCTTCGGACCTTTGAGTGCGAATTTTGGCGACAGGCTCGGGTAGCTGCCGACACCGATGAGCAAGGCCCGGTCGCCGGCCACGGCCGGAGCCGCAAGCAAGGCGAGCCATGCCACCACAGAAAGCGCCGCGGTACACCACGACTTGCCACGCGCGCTCATTGGCCCCGGTCCCTCGTGTAAAGCGGTTGGATGGCGATGGTGCTTTCGCTGCCTTCCAACCGTGTTTCAAGGAGGCGCAGAAGCGCTGCGGCATCGAGCTTCGAGTTGGAGAAGGCCGCCGCAATGGCGTCGATCGGCGCATTCGTCGAGATGGCGACCAGGTGATCGGCGCCGAAGGGTTTCACCACCTCCAGGCCCTGAAGCTGAAACGCGTGGCTGCCGGTACCGGCAATCTGCGCATCGAGAAGCTGTGCTTCGCCGGTATTCGCCAGATTGAAAACCAGCATGTTGGCGTAGTCGCCCTGCGCCGCCTTGAAATTCAGCCTGTCGCCTGCCGCGTAGATGTCTTTCAACGGCGTGAGCGAAACGCTGCCGGGGCTCTGCGTCGCCAGGACCTTCAGGAAATCGAGCAGGATAAACTTGTCGACGGCGCCCTGGAGCAGGTCCGACGCGATATGTTCTCCGGCGACATCGCCGTTCGGCGTGTAGAACACCCCGGTGGCAGCATCCCAGCGGTAGGGCACACCATTGCCGCCGAGATTGTTGAGCGGCGGCGCCGTACCGGTGACGCTGAGCGCCAGTTTCCCCGTCCAGCCCATTTCACGCGGCGACTTCAATTTCGCTCCGGCGTCGCCTGTCGCGCCCGCGCCGATGGTCGCGCTTCGCGGCAGGGACAGGACAATCTCCTTGTCGGAGCGCGGCACTTGCGGCGTGAAGTTCGGCATCTGCAGCGCTTCCGACTGAAGTTTGACGTTGGAGAAGACATAGTCCTCGAGCTCGATGCGCGAGATCCGGCCATCGCCGTCGCGATCCGCAGCCCCCTCTATGGCGCGGGCAAAGCTCCAGCTCAGGGCCCCGCGCGGCTCTCCACCGATCACCACTTCCGGCGTCGGCTGGCTTTCGAGCGACGCGGCCAGGATCGTCACGCGAGACAGTTCCGCTTCCTTCACCTTCGCACCCTTGAGCGCCTCTTCGGACGGCGGCGGCACCTTCGCACGCACGATCGGCGCAAGCCGCGTTTTACCGGAAATGGAACGGTTCATGCCGCCGGAAAAGCAACTGTCGGAAAGGAACAGAACCTGAATACCTTTGGCCTCCGCTTCCGCGAACCAGGCGTTCAGCTCGTTGTCGACAATGATCTCCTTGCTGGTTTCTTCCTCGCGGCTCCTGTCGAAGCCGGGCAGTTCCAGGAACTCGTCCAGACCGTCTTCTTCGCTGCCCGCAATCAACTCCGGCATCTGCGCGCCGTGCCCGGCATAGGTGAAGACGATCGTATCGCCGCGGGCTGCACCGGCGACCAGTTCGGTCCAGGCGGAGCGGATGGCGTCCTTCGTCGCCTGCTCATTGATGAACTGCCGTATCGTGTCGACCTTGGCCGCCTTTAGCGCCTGCGCGACATCGCGTGCATCCTTCACTGCGCCGTCGAGGCTCACTTCATGCGGATAGGCATCCACCCCGACGACCAGCGCCGACGTCGCCGCGAGGACGGGGGGCACGGGCAGGACGAACAGCACCGTCGAAAGCAGGATTCTGTGCAACACAACTAGTTCCCCACGTCCACTTCCACCCGCCGGTCGAGCTGGTGCAGCATCGCCTCGTCGTAGGCGCTCGGGTCATCCGGCTTGAACGGCTCTTCCTCGCCCTTGCCGACGGCTGTCCAGGTACCCGGATATCCGGCATCCACAAGGTAATGCGCCAAGGCCTCGGCGCGGGCGATCGACAATGCCTTGTTCGCCTCGGTCGTGCCAACCGGATCGGTATGACCAATCAGCGTGATTGCCGGCGGTTTCGCCGACTTCAGGCATTCGAAAAGATCCTTTGCCGACTGCAATCCCTCGGGCGTGAACTCGGCTGTTCCGAAGACGTAGCGCACCGGGATGGCCTTCTTCTTGATCGAGACGCCGCGATAGGAGAACTTGCAGGCGCCGCGCGCGGCGAGCTTGACGGGCTTGGTTGCCGCAAGCCGCATCTCCGAGGCCAGCCTGTCCAGCCGCAGGATGTAGTCCTTGTCCGGGGCCATCCAATCGGGCGTCAGTTCTTCGTTCGCGGTATCCTCGATCGCCTGTTGATAATAGGTCGCCGCCGCCTCATAGTCCCGGCGCTCCCGGCTGATGTCGCCGAGCGCATCGAGGATCTGCCACGGGCCGCCGGCGTCTCTGCTCGCTGTCGTCAGATCGCCTTCGAAGCTTTCGAGCTTGGCGCCCTGCCCCACGGCAGCCGCGACACGGTTGAAGGTTACCAGCGCCACGACGCGACGCGTCAGCGCGATCTCGGTTGGCGAGCATCCCGCCGCTCTCTCCGGAGCAGCGGCAGCGCGTGCGGCGGCCTCAGCGCCGCTGTTCAGCGCTTCGGACGCCTGGCGAAGACCATCGCAGGCCATCGCGGGCGCGGCGACTGGCAGCACCATTGCCGACGCGAGAATAAGAGACCGGATCACCTTTGCCATTGTTCGCTCGTCAGTTCCTGATCTCGAAGGTCACCATCTGAACACTGCTGGCCCCAGCATCGCCCTGGGCCTGTTTGGCCAGGTTGATTGCCAGCCCCCTTGTCGGTGGCAACCTCGACCTCGCGACGTAGTCCCGCGCCTTCTCCACGGTGAGCCTCTGATCGCCAAGCCCGCCGACACGGCAGAAGGCCAACATCGACTCGGATGGCGCGGGGGTGTCGAACGTCAGCGTGCCCGTCCCCGGCTGCGGGATAAGGCGCCGTTCGCCCGGCTGCAGGGTGATGTTGCCGATCATCACATCCGGGACGACCTCGACATTGCCATTCTCCTCGACATAGAGGATCTGCAGCTCGCAGGCTTGGTTGGCGCTAAGCTCGAAAGAAAGCTGATCGCCGACTTTCGCCGTCGTCGACTTCACGTTGAGCGCGAGCGCGAGCTTGTTGCCAGCCGCCGCATCCTCCTTGCGATAGGCAGGCACGGCAGCCACGATCGATTGCGGCTTGGCGTCCACCGGTTGCTCGGAACCGGCAACGACGATCGCTGCGGTATCCAGCGGACGACGCTGCAGCAACGGCTCCAGCAGCAAGGCATATTGCTGCTCGACCTCGTTGCGCGGGATCGTTCCGCCTGCTTCAAGCGTCGTCACCCAATCGAGCCCCAGGCGCAAAACATCCGTATTCGTCACGCGCTTGATCGCATCGGAGAATTGCTTCGGCGTCATGTCGAACTCGGCCGCCAAACCGTCAAAATCGAGCTCGTCTTCGTATTTGTCCGCGAAGTAGGTGATGATCTCTGCATCGCCTGGCGCGTGCTTGCTCTGGAGACCGCCATCCGGCGTCGGCTCGGTGACACCCAGCGCCTTCAGCGCATTGACGAAACGCTCGCGGTCGTTCCGATAGGCCTCGTCCAATTCCTCCTGCTTCACATACATGGCGAGCAGCACGTCCTGCTGGTCCTTGCTGAACAGCGTCGACGTCTCGATATGTTCACGCAACTGATCGCGCTTCGACAGAATGCCGTCGGCGTGGCAATCGACGCAGGATCGTGCATTGATGATCTCGACGCCCTTGCCGATCGGCCGCTTGCGGAACGATACGATCGTCGTCGGTCCGACATCGAGTTGCTTGCCCGCCGCATTCGAAAGGTAATAGCCCTGCAGTCCGTTCGGAAGCGAGAAGATCATCTCACCACCGTCGTGCTCAAAAGGCAGCAGCCCCGCGTCGAGGGGAGCGAGTTCCTTCGGCCCGTGCGGGAAGCGCTTCAGCACCTGCTTGCCCAGGTCGCCACCGAAGTCATAGGATTTCCAGTAGTAACCACCAAAGGGCATGTCGTGCCGTTCCAGCATGCGATTGTGGTCGGACACTCCGGATGAGCCGTCGGCGAAACCGGCGCGCAGGACGTTGCGCTGGCGAATGTTGTCGGCCACGTCGATCTTGAAGCGCTTTTCGAGTTCGCTGATCTCGGTCGGTAGCCGCATCAGCCGGTTGTAGATCTCCGGCCGGGCGCCATTGCTCATGAACCAGTCGATCCTCATGATCGGCAATTGCGTCGCCGTCTCCTTGGAAAGTGCGGCCAGCGACGCATCGCTCTCAGGGTCGACACCGTAGAAATAGCGCTTGATCAGGAAGTCGTAGTCCGCGGTTTCCCATTGCAGCTCGCGCAAATCGACACGCACGAGCAACCCGTTGGTGCCATCGACTTCGGTCGGCAGGACCAGTTTCGGACCGTAGGAGAGTGAATTCAGCAGTTTCTTGAAGCCGCCGGCGAGCACGTCCATGCGCTTCATGAAGGTCTCGTCGTCCTCGCAGCCCATCATGCCGTTATATTGGTCGCGGTAGGAGAAATAGCGCATGAACGGACGGTCGAGTTCGTTGACCTTGTCGATGTCCTTCAGCGCCGCCTCGACGAACTGGCCATAGCTCTGCATCGGGCGGGAACGGTCGGGCTTGGCCGCCGCCGTTTGCGGCAGGCTCTTCTCACTGAGAGAATTGATCCAGTCCTCCAACACCTTGATCTCTTCGGCCGAGGGCCGCTTGCCGAGGGGCATGCGGCCGCTAACGACGGTCGTATAGAGGCGTGACTTCGCCGCGTCGCCCGGCGCCACGAAATTGGCATCCGCGCCGATCGAAGCGAGGTCGCCGGCGGGGTAGCTCCCCTGCGAACTTTCGCCCGGCCCGTGGCAGTTGCGGCAGTATTTGCCGATGAAGGCATCCGCCTGCTGTGCCAGAGCCGCATTGTCGCCACCGAGCGCTTCCGCTGCCGTGTTTTCTTTGCAGACGGCGGTCACAGATTGCGCCACCGGCGCCGGCGCCTTCACCTCGCGGTCGGAGAGGAAGGCGTAGATCGCCCGGCGGTCTTCCTCCGTCAGAACGCTCAGGCCCTTGGCGATGCGCCGCATCACGGGATCGCTGACCGGCGCGCCCGAGAGTTTCTTGCCTTCGTCGATCAGGCCCCTGGTGAACACATCGGGCGAAGCAAGCCCCGCCATCTTCGCCTTGCTGATATCCGGGGCGACCGCACCCGTCAGATCCTTTTCACCCTGGTAGGCGCGCTCCAGATCGAGCCCGTAGGTGGTGGTGCGCGGGGTGTGACAATCACCGCAGCCGCCGACGTTCTCGACAAGGTAGCGGCCGCGCTCGGCTTGCGTCTCCTCCCGCGGCTGATAGCCCGGCACCGTGAAGTGACTGCGCTTCCACAGCGTGATCGTCGTCTGACGACTGAAGGGGAAGGCGATCTCGTGTTCCTTCGAGGCGGCGTCAGACCGCGGCAGTGTCTCGATATAGGCCTTGATATCGAGCGCATCCTCCGGCTTCATCCCGCCATAGGATGTATAGGGCATGACCGGATAGAGATTGTTGCCCTCCCGGTCGAGACCGACCAGCACCGCGTTCAGAAACTGGGCGTTGGTCCAGCCGCCGATGCCGTTGGCGTGGGGCGAAATGTTCGGCGCATAGAATGTGCCGATCGCCGTGTTCATCTCCATGCCGCCGGAAAGCAATTCGGTATTGTCGCCGGATCCGTGGCAGGCGCCGCAGCCCGCGGCATTGAACACGTATTTGCCATTGTCGACATTGGCCTTGTAGGTCGAAAACGCGTCGTCGGCGAAGGCGTCGCGCGCTTCGGCAAGGGCGGGACAGAGCAAGACGGCGGCGGCCAACGCCGCCAACGAGAATGCCAGTGGTCCCCGGCCGAGGCCGGCTCTTGGCGAAGCACTCTCTCCTTTTGCCTGCAGACCGCGCATGAAAGCCTCTCCCTAAAACAATAGAATCGCTACTGAAATCTGCTGTCTATCGAAACTGAAATTGCTCGAATTCGACCCGACGCGGCCTCTTGCCAAGATCTTTCAAGCCCTTGACGATTGCTTCCCTCAGTGGCGGCGGACCGCAGAACCAAAGGTCGGCCTCCGCCGGATCGATCGCGCTTCCGGTCGCCAGCTTGGCAGCGTCCAAGCGCCCGTCCACGGAAGAATCGTGCAGGACAAAACTGAAGTTTCCGAGCTTCTGCGCCTGCCCCTCGAAGGTCTCCAGGCCGATCGCTTCTCGCCTGTCGCGCACGCAGTAGACCATGTGAATCTCCTGCCCTTCATCGCCCTTCAAGTGCCGGGCCATTGCCAGAAACGGCGTGACGCCGATGCCGCCGGCGAGCCAGATCTGCTTCTTGCCGCCGCGGCGATGGTTGAAGCGACCATAGCCGCCTTCGAGCTTCAGCCGATCACCGACCGCGACACCATCGCGCAGCGCCTGCGTGTAGTCGCCGAGCGGCTTGATCGCGAAGCGGACGATACCGTCAGCCTCGATGCCGGCGATCGTAAACGGATGCGGCTCGCGCAGGCCCGGCTTCATGACACGCAGGAATCCGAACTGGCCCGGCTTCGCTCGCATGGGCCGTCCGACCGGTCGCGCCGTGATCATCGTCGCTCCGTCATGCTTCGCCACCTCGAAAACTTCGTAGCCGCGGGTTCTGAGCCACGGCAGAAGCTGGGTGTAGGCATAGCTCAGGATGCCGAGCGCGGCGAAGGCATTGAGATAAACCGCCAGAAGTGCCGTGCCGTCATAGGGACGTTTGATGAACATCTGATGGAAGGCGACGAGAACGAAGAGCAGGCCGATCAGACGGTGCGTGTAGCGCCAGAGATGGTAGGGAATCTCGATCTTCGTCCTCGGGATGATTTTGACAATGCTAAGAACAAGTAGGATGACAAAACCATAGAACGCGTATTTTCCCGCAGAAGCAGCCAGCTGGTTCAAACCGCTCGTCAGTGCCAGGCCCTTGAAGTCCGGTTTCAGGAAATAATGGATGAGGATAAGGCACAGCACCGAGATGCCGATCCTCCGGTGGAAGTGGTAGACGCGATCGAGCCCACCGAACAAGGCTTCGACGAAAGGCGGGCGGGTCGCCATGAACTGGGCGATCGCCATGCCGACGAAGGCAGCGGACGACGCCATCAGCGAGAATGTCGTCAATGCATTGGTGTGGCTGACCGCCGGTACGGCCAGCAGCCCTGCGAGCACCATCAGCGACCAGACCAGAAACGCGCCCACTTGCATCTTGCGCCCCTCAGCCGACGTCAGACGGTTGTTGCCAAGGGGAAGACTGACAAGCCCCTTACCATTCGTCAACATCAATCCCCTTGGAAACGGCCTATGAGCTTCCTTTATTCATGCCTTTGAAATTTGTGATATTTGAGCGACCGCTTAATTATATTTCTCAAGGCTCGCATCAGCTTGAGGGGCGATACAGAGATGCGACGATCGCCTTGCTTGCCTCCTTCTGAAAAATTGTGCAAGCTCCTGATATATCAGAAGCAAAGGAACGGCATGTCACTGCAATCCCATGCTCACCTCGCCTACCTCGCGCTCGAACGCCTCATTGTTACACTGAAGCTCGAGCCCGGCGCGCTGGTCACCGAGAGGCAATTGATCGAGCTCGCGGGGCTTGGCCGAACGCCGGTTCGCGAGGCGATCCAGAAGCTTGCCTGGCAGGGCCTGATGGATGTGCGACCACGCGTCGGCCTGCAGATCACCACGATCCGTCCCGACGATCAGGTCCATGTCATGCAGGCCCGGCAGAAGCTGGAGCCGCTTGCGGCCGCTCTGGTAGCGACACACGCGAGCGCCGATGACAGAAGTGCGATGAAAGCCTGCGGCGCGGAGATGGCCGCCTGCCTCGACTCAGGCGACATGGAGGGGTTCCTCGTGGCCGATAAGACCTTCGACGAACTGATGGAGGAGGCCTGTCCCAACCGCTTCCTGACTGCGGCGCTGGCGCCTTTGCAGACGCATGCGCGCCGGATCTGGTTTGCATCGTCCTCACCGGAGAAGATGGTGGGATCCGTCCGCCGCCATGTCATCGTGATCGATGCGATCGAGAGGGCTGACGCTCCAGGTGCGTCTGCAGCCATGACGGAGTTGATGAACTATCTCTCAGACGCCTGAAGATGCTTGAATGAACTCGAAGAAATCATCGCAAATACTTGCTTTCACAGTGATTTCTTCGCTTCAAATCCTTCAAACCACGCAGTTGGCATCATGCTTCCGGTCTTCAGGCGTCGTACATGCCAAGCGAAAGCCTCCTCAAGGATGTGAGGCGTCTGGCCACCGCGGGTCGCGACCGCACGTTCGAAGTAGTCTAGGAGCAATTCGCGGTAGGCCGGGTGGCAACAGTTGCTGATAACGACGGGCGCACGCTCCCGTGGCGCCAGCCCGCGCAGATCGGCAAGTCCGTGCTCGGTCACAAGAATATCGACGTCATGCTCCGTGTGGTCGACATGGGACACCATCGGCACGACGGACGAGATGGCGCCGCCCTTGGCAACCGACTTGGCGACGAAGATGGACAGGAAGGCGTTGCGGGCGAAATCGCCAGAGCCGCCAATGCCGTTCATCATGTCGGTGCCGCCGACATGGGTCGAATTGACGTTGCCGTAGACATCGAATTCGAGCGCCGTGTTGATGCCGATGACACCCAGGCGGCGAATGATCTCCGGATGGTTGCTCACCTCCTGCGGCCTGAGGACCAGCTTGTCCTTGTACGCGCCGATGTTGCGGAACACCCGATCGGCCCAAGCGCTGCTCAGCGTCATCGACGATGCCGAGGCGAAACTCAGCTTACCTGCCTCGAAGAGCTCGAACGTGCTGTCCTGAAGCACCTCGCTGTACATGCGCAGATCATGGAACGGACTGTCGACGAGACCGCTCAGCACTGAATTGGCAATGACGCCGATGCCGGCCTGCAGCGGATTGAGCGTCATGTCGAGGCGGCCTTTGCGCACCTCTTCCTGCAGGAAGCCGATCAGGTGGCCGGCAATCGCCATGGTCTCGGCATCCGGCGGCGATATGCGCGCAGCGCTGTCCTCTTTCTCGGTGATAACGATGGCGACGATCTTTTCGGGATCGACCGGGATATAGCGCGAACCTGCGCGGCTGTCGCAAGCAACGACCGGGATCGGCGTGCGGCTCGGGCGCTTCGCTGGAATGTAGATGTCGTGCAGGCCTTCGAGCTCGGGGCTATGGCTGAGATTGAGCTCGACGATCACCTTCTTCGCCAGGATCGCGAAGCTTGCGGAGTTGCCGACCGATGTCGACGGCACGATGCCGCCATCCTCGGTAATCGCCACCGCCTCGACCACCGCATAGTCGATCGGGCTGATCTGTCCGGAGCGCAACTGCTCGACGGTTTCCGAGAGATGCTGGTCGATGAACATCACCTCGCCACGGTTGATCGCGGCCCTCAAAACGGGATCGGACTGAAACGGCAGGCGCCGGGCAAGGACACCGGCTTCCGTCAGCGTCCTGTCGATGTCGTGACCGAGCGAAGCGCCGGTCAGCAGCGTGATGCGAAACTTCTCGCGCGCCGCACGTTCGGCCATCGCGAGCGGAACCGCCTTGGCATCGCCCGCCTTGGTGAAGCCGCTCATGCCGATCGTCATGCCATCTTTGATGAGCGCGGCCCCCTCTTCCGCCGTGGCGATGCGATCACGCAGTGGCCTGCAGCGAATCCTGGTCTCAAGGCTTGTTCGAATATCGCCGCTCATCGGGCACTCCCTGCAGAGCCCGCGGGGCTCACATCAGGACGGCGCGGGCTTGGTTCTGGTGCGCTAAATCTGCATGGCTGCACGCACACGTTATGAAGTTTTACGGAGGCACGATAGCCCTTGGCGAAGCTGCGCGACACGCAGAATGGACAGGGCCGAGCTACCGCAAATGCATAGCTCCACCACGCATCGCCACAAACGACGAAGGGCGCACCCAAGGCGCGCCCTTCAAACGATAAGACTGTACAAAAAAGGATCAGCCGACGAAGGCCCGCTCGATCACGAATTCGGCCGGCTTGTTGTTGGCGCCTTCGGTCAAGCCCGCAGCTTCGAGGATTTCCTTGGTGTCCTTCAGCATCGCCGTCGAGCCGCAAATCATGCCGCGATCGATCGCCGGATCAAGCGGCGGCAGGCCGAGATCGGAGAAGAACTTGCCGTTGACCATCAGGTCAGTGACGCGGCCCTTGAACGGATAGTCCTCGCGCGTGACTGTCGCATAGTGGCGCAGCTTGTCGCCGACGATCTCGTTCAGGAACTCGTGGTTGCGGATCTCCTCGACGAGGTCGAAGCCGTATTTCAGCTCGGCTACGTCGCGGCAGGTATGGGTGAGGATCACTTCCTCGAATTTCTCATAGGTTTCCGGATCACGGATCAGGCTTGCGAAAGGCGCAATGCCGGTGCCGGTCGAGAACATGTAGAGCCTTCGGCCGGGAACCAGCGCATCGAGCACCAGCGTGCCGGTCGGCTTCTTGCGCATCAGCACCTTATCGCCGGGCTTGATCCCCTGCAGATGCGAGGTCAGCGGGCCATCCGGCACCTTGATCGAGAAGAACTCCAGCTCTTCGTCCCAGGCAGGGCTGGCGATCGAATAGGCGCGATAGACCGGCTTGTCGCCCACCATCAGGCCGATCATCGCGAATTCGCCCGAGCGGAAGCGGAATTCGGCAGGGCGGGTCATGCGGAAGCGGAAGAGCCGATCCGTATAGTGCTCAACGCTCGTCACCGTCTCGACGTAAACGCCTGCCGGTGCCTGGATCGCGAAATCTTCCGTTTTTGCCGGAGCATTCATCTGGCTAAAGTCCTGTAATGATGACCCTGTTTATCAACAATGATCGGATATTCCAAGCCACGCGCAATGGGAAGGAAATCCCTTCCAAATATAGTCGCTTTCGGGGATTTCCGCGTGCTTCACACTGTCGCGGCTGATCGAGACTTAAGAAACCCGCCGCCAGCTATAGGATTTCGCGTCGGCGGAAGGCTTTGCCGTCGGCTGGTAGTGCACCGCGATGCCCGGCAGGCGTCCCTCTGCTAGGCGCTTAAGAGCCGTCGCATTGCTGACCGCAAAGCTGTCGACACCACAGCGCAGCATCAGCGGAATCTGGTCGATCAACACGTCGCCAACCGCTCTCACCTCACCGCCGAAGCCGAGCCGCGAACGCAGCAGCGACGCATGGCTGAAGGCGCGGCCGTCGTTGAAGGCCGGGAACGCCACCGCCACCAGGGCGATGCGATCGAGATGCGGCGCGAGCTTCGTCACGTCGTCCGCCGGTGCTATCACCACGCCGAGGCCGGTTTCGTCGCTCGTCTCCACCTTGGCGAGGAATGCGTCGAGGCCGACGATCGCCTTCTCGTTCGAGCCTGCCTTTGTTTCCTCGGTCTCGATGATCCAGGGATCATCGCCCACGAAGCCGGTTTCCTTCCAGATTTTCGTCATGTTCGTTCCTTGCGCTTCAGGCAGCTTCCTGCGCACTGCCGTAGAGCGCGTCCTTGAAGGGTTGCGGGCCGACGCGGCGATAGGCTTCGAGGAAGGTCTCTTGCCTGTCGCGGCGCAGTCCCAGATAGGTGTCGACGATCGTCTCCACCGCGTCGGTCACCTTCTCCGGCTCAAAGCCGCGGCCGATGATCTCGCCGATGGACGTGTTCTCGTCGCCGGAGCCGCCGAGCGTGATCTGATAAAGTTCCGCACCCTTTTTCTCGACGCCGAGCAGGCCGATATGGCCGACATGGTGATGACCGCAGGCGTTGATGCAGCCGGAGATCTTGATCTTCAGCTCGCCGATCTCGGCCTGGCGCTCGGGCGAACCGAAGCGGGTCGAAATCTCCTGGGCCACCGGAATGGAGCGCGCATTGGCGAGGGCGCAATAGTCCAGCCCGGGACAGGCAATGATGTCCGTGATCAGGCCGGCATTGGCGGTGGCGAGCCCTGCGGCGACCAGCGCACGGTAGACCGGCTCAAGATCGGCCAGCGCCACATGCGGCAGGATGAGGTTCTGCTCATGGCTGACGCGGATTTCGTCGAAGGCATACTCCTCTGCGATATCGGCAACGGCATCCATCTGCGCGTCGCTGGCGTCACCCGGAATGCCGCCGATCGGCTTCAGCGAGATCGTCACCATGCCGTAGTCCGGGTGCTTGTGCGGCTGCACGTTCTGCTGCACCCAGCGGGCAAAGTCCGTATCGGTTTTCTTCCAGCGTGCAAGGCTTTCCCAGCCCTCGGCGCGGTTTTCGAGGGTGGGCGGCGCGAAATAGGTGGAGATCGCCTGAATGTCGGTTTCCGGCAACTTGAGCTCGGTGTCCTTCAACGCCGCGAACTCGACTTCGACCTGGCGCGACAGTTCCTCGGCACCGGTTTCGTGCACGAGGATCTTGATGCGCGCCTTGTACTTGTTATCGCGACGGCCATGCAGGTTGTACACGCGCATGATCGCCGTCGTATAGGACAGCAGGTCCTCTTCCGGCAGGAAGTCGCGGATCTTCTTGGCGATCATCGGCGTGCGGCCCTGGCCACCGCCGACATAGACGGCAAAGCCGATGCGGCCGTTCTCGTCCTTCTTCAGGTGGAGGCCGATATCGTGGACCTGGATCGCGGCGCGGTCGCGCTCGGCACCGGTCACGGCAATCTTGAACTTGCGCGGCAGGAACGAAAACTCCGGATGCACGCTCGACCATTGTCTGAGGATCTCGGCGTAAGGCCTTGGATCGGCAACTTCATCGGCAGCCGCACCCGCGAAGTGATCGGCGGTAACATTGCGGATGCAATTGCCGGAGGTCTGAAGCGCGTGCATCTCGACGCTTGCCAGTTCCTGCAGGATATCCGGCGTGTCCGACAGGCGCGGCCAGTTGTACTGGATGTTCTGGCGCGTGGTGAAGTGGCCGTAGCCGCGGTCATACTTGCGCGCGATATGGGCAAGCATGCGCATCTGGCGGCTCGACAGCGTGCCATAGGGAATGGCGACGCGCAGCATATAGGCATGAAGCTGCAGGTAGACACCGTTCATCAGGCGCAACGGCTTGAAGGCATCTTCGGCGAGCTCGCCGCTCAAGCGGCGCTCAACCTGGTCGCGAAACTGCTCGACGCGGGAGGAAACGAAGGAATGATCGAATTCATCGTAACGGTACATCGGTTATCGGTTCCTCAGGCAGCGTGTTTCGGGCCGGCCAGGCCGTTGTAGCCGGCAGCATAGGGGATCGACGGGCCTTCGGCGCGGATACGCTCGCGCATGCGCAGGGGCCGAAGCGTGCCGTTGACCTCTTCGACATCGACGACGTTGGCGTCGACGACCTTGTTATCCTCAAAAGCCTGTTTGCCCGTGGCTTCGAGCGCCGTCACGGCCTCGGCATGGCGGGCGATGAAGGCATCCTGCAGCGATTCGACCCAGTTGCCTGCGGCATCCAGCCAGACGGAAATGCCGTCCGAAAGTCGATTTGCCGTCAAAACCTTGCTCACCATGACCTCTTCCTCAGTTCAAAATCTGTTCGTTACGCCCCAGGGCGACTTCAACGATTCTCTTGGCATCGCGTGCCTTGCCGACGACCAGCGGCTCGGACCGCTCGAAGTTGGCGCCGGCGACGGCATCGCCGATGATGACCATCACGGGACCCGAAAGCTCAGTCCGGTTTTCCAGGTCCGGAAGGTCCTTGAGCGTGCCATGCAGCAGGCGGCGATCCGCGCGGCTGGCATTCTCGATGACTGCGACCGTGGTTTCCGCAGGCAGACCCGCCTGCATCAGACGCCCGGCGACGGAGGCAGCGACCGTGCGGCCCATATAGACAGCGATCGTCGCGCCAGAAACGGCAAGCCGCGCCCAATCGGGTAGGACCTCGCCAGTCAGATCGTGACCTGTCGTGAAGACCAGCGACGATGCGACACCCCGAAGCGTCAGCGGCAGTTCGAAATCAGCGGCAGCGGCAAAGGCGGACGTGATGCCCGGAACAATATCATAGCTGATACCGGCTTCGCGCAGGGCCGCCATCTCCTCACCGGCGCGGCCATAGACCAGGGGATCCCCGGATTTCAGCCGAACCACGCGCTTGCCTTCGGCGGCGAGCGTCACGAGCAATTGATTGATCTCACCTTGAGACTTCATGTGGCAGCCCTTGCGCTTGCCGACCGAGAGACGCTCGGCATCGCGGCGGCCCATGTCGACGATCGCCTGCGGCACCAGCGCATCATAGACGATCGCGTCGGCTTCCATCATCACGCGCTGAGCGCGCAGCGTCAGCAGGTCTTCGGCACCCGGACCGGCGCCAACGAGCCAGACGTGGCCCGGAGCCTTCTCGGGCGCATCGAGCAGACGTGACGCCTCACGGCGGGCAGCCGCCAGATCGCCACCGGCGACCTTATCGGCGACCGGGCCCTGAAAGAACCGGCGCCAGAAGAGCCGACGCGCCACGCCACGCGGCACCAGGCGATCAACCGCCTCGCGGTAGCTTGCCGCGAGCGAGGCGACGACTCCGAGCGACGGCGAAAGAAGCTGGTCAATCTGGGCGCGGATCATCTGCGCGAGCACAGGGCCCGCACCTTCCGTACCGATGGCAACGGCGACCGGCGCGCGGTTGACGAGAGCGGGGGTGAAGAAATCGCAATAGTCGGGCTGGTCGACGGCGTTGGCCGGGATCTTGCGCTCGCGCGCGGAAGTGACAATACGGCGATCCTCCGCGCCGTCGCCGGTTGCAGCGAAAACGAGGATGGCGCCGTCAAGCTGCTCGGCTGCGAAGGCAGCCCGAACATGTTCAACGCCGCGGTCGCGCAGATACTGTGCAAAATCCGCTTCAGGCTCATCGGCAAAGACGACGAGAGACGCTTCCGTGTTCAAGAGCAGCCGCACTTTGGCAAGGGCCTCGTCGCCATTGCCGAACACCGCCACGCGCTTCTGCGCAACGCGAAAGAATGCTGGGAAAACGGCGAGCTGCTGCGTCATGGTCTGGCAAACGGTTCCTTCTACAGGCTGCGCCGAATATCCCGCATGGGGCACGACATTTGAAGGAACAGAAATTTCATTGCCTTTCCGGGCACGTATTGTTTTGCTCGGCGGTGCATCATTTTGAGCAAATATCTCCGAGGTCACCAAAACGCCTGCCCTTCCGCAGCCATTGCGCCGCGGGGGCAACCTCCGTTAAATGCGGTCACTGACCCGCCGGAGATGCAAGACATGACCCATTCGGACCTCGCCGAACGGCTTTTGACCGTAATCGAGCAAGATATCCTGCCGCTCACCGAAAAGGGTGTCGCCGCCGGAAACAAGGTGTTCGGCGCCGCGATTCTGCGCAAATCCGATCTGTCGCTGGTGCTGGCCGAAACCAACAACGAGACGGAAAATCCGCTCTGGCATGGCGAGGTCCACACGCTGAAGCGCTTCTACGAGATGGCGGATAAGCCCGATACCCGCGACCTCATCTTTCTGTCGACGCACGAGCCCTGCTCCATGTGCCTTTCGGCCATCACCTGGGCCGGCTTCGACAATTTCTATTACTTCTTCAGCCACGAAGATTCGCGCGACAGCTTCGCGATCCCGCATGACCTCAAGATCCTGAAGGAAGTCTTCCGGCTGGAGCCGGGCGGCTATGCGCAGGACAATGCCTTCTGGCATTCGGCCTCGATCGCCGCGCTCGTCAGGGATGCCGACCCTGTGACCAAGGCGCGGCTCGCCGAACAAGATTCGCGCATTCGCGCCCGCTACCAGAGCCTTTCCGACAACTACCAGTCGGGCAAGGATCACAACGCCATTCCGCTGAACTGAGATCCATGGAACCTTCACGCGATATAAAACGCCTGCTCGATATCATGGCCGCGCTCCGGCAGCCGGAAACCGGTTGCCCCTGGGACATCGTCCAGACCTTCGAGACGATCAAACCCTACACGATCGAGGAAGCCTATGAGGTTGCCGATGCCATCGAGCGCGGCGACATGCACGACCTCTGCGACGAACTCGGCGATCTGCTGCTGCAGGTGGTGTTCCATGCCCGGATGGCGGAGGAAGCCGGCGACTTTGCCTTTGGCGACGTCGTCGAAGCGGTGACGCGCAAGATGATCCGCCGCCATCCGCATGTCTTTGCCCGCTCCGAGGCCGATACGCCTGAAGCGGTCAAGTTGCAGTGGGACGAGATCAAGCAGGCCGAAAAGGCTGAGCGGCAGGAAAAGCGCGCCAAGCGCGGCCTTCTTCCGGACTCCGCCGCAAGCCATCTCGGCTCGGTCCAGCGCTCGTTTCCGGCACTGGTCGAGGCCCTAAAGCTGCAGGAACGGGCCGCCAAGGTCGGCTTCGACTGGTCGGAGCCCGAGCCTATTCTCGATAAGATTGAGGAAGAGATCGGCGAATTGCGTCAGGCGCTGCGCGAAAAGGACCGCGCCAAGGTCAGCGATGAACTGGGCGACGTGATTTTTGCGGTGGTCAATATTGGCCGTCATGTCGGGACCGATCCGGAAATGGCCCTTCGCGGCACCAACACCAAGTTCCGCCGCCGCTTCGCCCATATCGAGCGCGAACTCGGCGACGCCGGCGAGACGCTGGATGGCGCGACGCTCGAGCGGATGGAAGAGCTTTGGCAAGCGGCGAAGGCGATCGAGCGGCAACTCGGCTAAGGCAATCGGGAACGCATATATCCTATGCGTTCCCTCGCGCGAAAGCTGAGGTCAACAGTGAGCGAATCGGAGGAAGGCGCAGGCTTACCAGTCTTCCTCAACGGGCTTTGGCCCGTTTCCGAGGCGGCGTTCCAGATCGGCGGCCTCGTTTTCGGTCAGCCTGAGTTCAAGGCTCACACGCCCGTCCTCCAGGTCCTCACGGCCGTCGACGATGGCGTGCTGATAGACCCAGGGCAGAAGCTGCAGCTGATCGATGCCGAGCACGACGGTGCATTCGGTCAGCACGCCTGACAGGCGGCGACCAATTTCGCCGAGCAGCTCATCGACGCCCTCGCCGGTGATGGCGGAAACGGCGACCGTGTTGCCCGAGGTTGCCGCCTTGCTCTGCAGCGCCTCACGCGATTCGGCGTCGAGCCGGTCGATCTTGTTCCAGACCTCGATGAGCCGTTCGGAGGCTTCCTTCTCGTCGATGCCGAGATCGGCGAGAATGCGAAGCACATCGCTTGCCTGCGCCTGGTTGTCCGGGTCGGAGAGATCGCGCACATGCAGGATCAGGTCCGCTTCCAGCACCTCTTCAAGCGTCGCGCGGAATGCGGCGACCAAGTGCGTCGGCAGATCGGAAATGAACCCGACCGTGTCGGAGAGGATGACCATGCGGCCATGGGGCAGCTTCAAGCGCCGAAGGGTCGGATCCAGCGTCGCAAACAGCATGTCCTCGGCCAGAACGCCCGCCCCAGTCATGCGATTGAAAAGCGTGGACTTGCCAGCGTTGGTGTAGCCGACGAGAGCGACGATCGGATGCGGCACCTTCTTGCGCTTTGAACGG
Organism: Ensifer sp. 22521; assembly: GCF_052044795.1. Classification (NCBI taxonomy): domain Bacteria; kingdom Pseudomonadati; phylum Pseudomonadota; class Alphaproteobacteria; order Hyphomicrobiales; family Rhizobiaceae; genus Ensifer; species Ensifer sp. 22521. The sequence continues at coordinate 164,201 of NZ_JBQENM010000008.1, read as the reverse complement.
TGCAACTGCCGGGTCCGGCGGACCTGCTCCAATTCGCGCTCGAGCTTGACGATGCGGTCCTGCAGCAGGCGGCGGTCCGCTTCGATCTGGGTTTCACCCGGACCGCCCATGAAGCCGCCACCACCGCGCTGACGCTCAAGGTGCGTCCAGCTTCGGACCAGGCGGCCTTTCTGGTAATTGAGATGGGCGAGATCGACCTGCAGCGTGCCTTCCTTGGTGGAAGCGCGGCGACCGAAAATCTCCAGAATGAGGCCGGTCCGGTCGATGACCTTGGCGTTCCATTCTTTTTCGAGGTTGCGTTGCTGCACCGGCGTCAAGGGATGGTCGACGATGACGAGGCCAGCATCGAGATCAACGAGAATATGGCCGATTTCCTCGATCTTGCCGCTGCCGAGCAGCGTGCCTGGCTTGGGCTGCGACACCGGAACGATGACGCCATGCACGACTTCCAGATCGATCGCCATCGCCAGACCGGTCGCCTCTTCAAGGCGACTTTCGTCAGTACGCGTCGTTGTCGTCGAGAGGATCTCTGCGGACTGCCTTCCGGTCTTTTTCAAGACCGGAACGATGACGACCGCGCGCATGTCGTCGCGGAGCTTCTCGAGCTCCGGAATGATCGACGACGACTTTGAATCTCGCTTGGTAATGTGCCTAACGTCCCGTCAGGATGCAGCTTCTTCGTTCTCGAACATCTGCAGCGGCTGGCCGGGCATGATGGTCGAAATTGCGTGCTTGTAGACCAATTGCGAATGGCCATCGCGACGCAACAGGACGCAGAAATTATCAAAAGACGTCACGACGCCGGTGAGCTTGACACCGTTGATAAGAAAAATTGTCAATGAAATCTTTTGCTTGCGGACCGTGTTGAGAAAGAGATCCTGCAAGTTTTGAGAACGTTCCGCCATCGCGCCGCTTCTTTCTTATTTGCCGGCGTTTCGCGCCGGTGCATTTTTGTCGATATCTGCAATCAGAGGCGCCACAAGTACCTTCCCCGACACCTCTTTAAGTTTGGTATCAAATCAATGTCTTTTCCGCAACGCCGAAAAAGGCTTCACGAATATTCTGTGCTATGCTTCCCGGATGCCCATTGCCGATCGGTCTGCCGTCCACCGAAATGACCGGAAAGCAGATGCTGGTGGCAGCGGTAATGAAGACCTCGCGCGCCGCGAGCATTTCCTCGACTGAGAACGCTCTCTCCTCGACCTTGAGCCCAAGTGGCCCCGCCACATCCATCAAGGTGGTGCGGGTGATTCCCTTCAAGATTCCGTGCTCGGCCGGACGGGTGCGCAGGGTTCCGTCGCCATCGACGATCCAGACATTGGTCGCGGCGCCCTCCTTCACCGTGCCATCGGCGTCGACGAAAATTGCCTCCTGAGCACCCTCCTCCTTCGCCTTCTGGCGGGCGAGCACGTTGGGAAGGAGCCCGACGGACTTGATGTCCACCCGGTCCCAGCGGTTTTCCGGTACGGTGATCGCCGCGATCCCTTGCGTCGCCTTTTCGGCGATGGCCTCGGCATCGGTGCGCTTCGCCGTCACCACGATCGTCGGCATCGTCTCCTTGGCCGGAAACACATGGTCACGGCGCGCCACGCCGCGCGTGACCTGGATATAGAACAGACCATTCCGGACCCGGTTGCGCCGAACCACCTCTCGGATCACATGCACGAGCGCCGCCCGGCTCATCGGCCGGTCGATGCGCAGTTCACGAAGCGAACGGTCGAGGCGATCGAGATGCCGGCTGAGATCGACGATGTAACCATGGCGTATCTCACAAACTTCGTAGACGCCGTCCGCAAATTGATAACCGCGATCCTCGATATGGATGCCGGCGTCGGCATGCGGCACGTAGGCACCGTTGACATAGGCAATTCTCGGCATGGATCTCGGCCCTAGAAGTACTGGATGCTGACGCGGAAAAGCTGTTCGACGTGCCGTACGGCATCGGCGGTGGCAAAGAGCACAACACGGTCCTTCGCCTTGATCTTTGTATTGCCGTCCGGGCGAATAAACGTCTTGTCGCGATAGAGTGCACCGATGCGGATGCCTTCGGGAAGATCGAGGTCACGCAGGGCTCTGCCAACGAGCGGCGAGGTTTCCAACGCTTCGGCCTCGATCACCTCGGCCATGCCCTTCTGCACCGCATACACGGAGCGAATGCGCCCCTTGCGGACGTGCTGCAGCACGCGCGAGATGGTCACGGCACGTGGGTTCACATAGGCGTCGACGCCAGCCGTGCCGGCAAAATCCTGATAGGACGGCTCGTTGATCAGCACGAGCGTCGACTTGGCGCCCAGCCGCTTCGCCATCATGCTGCCGAGGATGTTGATCTGGTCGTTGTTGGTCAGCGCCACCACGAGATCGGCATCCTGAACGTCAGCTTGTGCCAAAATCCGCTGATCCATCGCCGAACCGTTGAGCACAACGGTGTTGCTCAGCTTATCCGCCATCACCACTGCCCGGTCGCGATCGCTTTCGATCAGTTTCACCCGGGTCCGCGGCTGATGCTCCTCGATGGCCTTGGCAACGAAGTAGCCGACATTGCCGCCACCGAAGATGATGATGCGCCGCGCTTCCTGCTCCTCATGGCCGAAGAGCGCCAAGGTCCGGCGGGCGTGGTCCCGGTCGCAAACGACATAGGCGATATCGCCGGCCTGCAGCTGGTCATCCGAATGCGGCACCATGACCTTGCCGTTGCGGAAGATGCCGGTGACTGTTGCAAGCAGATCGGGGAACAGTTCGCTCAGCTGCTGCAGTGGCGTGCCGACGACCGGGCAATCTTCCAGGCACTCGAAGGCGACCATGGCGATGCGATCTTCGGCGAAACGCACGACATCGATCGCCCCCGGAAAGGATATGCGCCGCAGCACCAGCCGCCCAACCTCGACTTCGGGCGAGATGGTGACGTCGATCGGCACGTTCTCACGCGAGAACAGGTTCGAATACTCGGGCGCGAGATAGCTTTGCGCCCGGATGCGCGCGACCTTCGTCGGCACGTTGAAGATCGCATGGGCGACTTCACAGGCGACGATGTTGACCTCGTCGGAGAGCGTGACGGCAATCAGCATGTCGGCCTGGTCGGCGCCGGCCTTGGCCAGCACATCCGGATGCGCGCCGTGGCCGACATAGCCGCGCACGTCGAGGCTCTCGGTGATGTTGGCAATCAGCGTCGCCGAGGTATCGATCACCGATACGTCGTTATCTTCCTGCGCCAGCCGCTCGGCAATGCCGTACCCCACCTGGCCCGCACCACAAATGACTACCTTCATGTCGTACTTTCACCTGGGAGCGCTGCCGCGATGGCCGGAAAATGCCTCAGACGCCCAGCGACTTCAGCTTGCGATGCAGCGCCGACCGCTCCATTCCGACAAATTCCGCCGTACGGGAAATATTGCCCCCGAATCGGTTGATCTGCGCGATCAGATAATCACGCTCGAACATTTCGCGAGCCTCGCGCAACGGCAACGTCATGATGTGCTGGTCGCCCTGCGCGGAGATCTTCGGCAGCGTATCGCCCACCTCCGTCGGCAGCATGTCCGCGGAAATCGGCGTGTCCGGACCGTCGCTGCGGGCAAGAATCATCAGGCGCTCGATGTTGTTGCGAAGCTGGCGGATGTTGCCCGGCCAGTCGTGGGCCTGGAGCACGGCCAGGGCATCGTCGCCGATCTTGCGCGGACGAATGCCGGCCTGTTCGCTGACCTGGCGCATGAACATGTCGACGAGGAACGGAATATCCTCGCGCCGTTCGGCGAGCGCCGGCACACGCACCGGAATGACGGCAAGCCGGTGGAACAGGTCTTCGCGGAACAGGCCCTCGGAGATCATGTTTTCGAGATTGTAGGCGGTCGAGGAGATGATCCGGACATCGACCTTGACGCGCTTGGTACCGCCGACACGCTCGAACTGCTGGTCGACGAGCACCCGCAGAATCTTGTTCTGCGTCTCGCGCGGCATCTCGCCGATTTCGTCGAGATAGAGGATGCCGCCATGGGCTTCCTCGAGCGCACCGGTGCGGCGTGGCTGTCCCGGCGTTCCCTCGGTTCCGAACAGCGCGATTTCCATGCGGTCAGGCGTGATCGCCGCCGCGTTCAGCGCCACGAAAGGACCGGTCGACCGTGTCGACTTGCGGTGGATCATCCGCGCGACCAGTTCCTTGCCCGATCCTGACGGCCCCTGGATCATGATGCGGCTGTTGGTCGGCGCGACCTTCTCGATCGTCTGACGAAGCTGCGACACGGCAACCGACGTCCCGATCAGTTCGACGGGATCGCCGGACTTCTTCTTCAGCTCCGAGACTTCACGCTTGAGCTTCGAGTTTTCCAGCGCCCGCTCGGCAATCAGGATCAGCCGGTCGGCCTTGAAGGGCTTCTCGATGAAATCGTAGGCGCCACGCTTGATGGCGTTGACGGCGGTCTCGATATTGCCGTGACCGGAAATCATGACGACGGGGAGGTCCGGATAGCGCCCCTTGATCTCGTCGAGCAGCGCCAGGCCGTCGAGCCGGCTTCCCTGCATCCAGATATCGAGGAAGACTAGGCGCGGCACGCGATCGCTGATCGCCGCCAGCGCGCTGTCGCTGTCGAAGGCGGTGCGGGTTTCGTGCCCTTCGTCAGAGAGAATACCCGACACGATCTCGCGGATATCTTCCTCATCGTCCACAACCAGAATATCAGCGGCCATCGCTCGCACCCTTATCCTTCAAACTGTCTTCGCCCCCGGTTTCTCCGGCAGGCGGCAGGACCACGCGGATCATCGCCCCGACACCGCCGTCAAAATCGGCTGGCGCGTCGTGCAACTCCAATTGTCCGCCATGGTCCTCAATGATCTTCTTGACGATGGCGAGTCCCAGGCCCGTGCCCTTCTCGCGCATCGTCATGTATGGCTCCAGAATCCTGTGTCGGTTCTCCGTCGGCAGCCCCTTGCCGTTGTCGATGATATCGACGACAAAGCGACCCGTTGCCACGTCGGTTCGTGCTCGTGCGACAATCCTCGGATGGCCGCGCACCGCATCGGCCGGCACCGCTTCGATCGATTCGACCGCGTTCTTGACGATGTTGCCGAAGGCCTGACCGAGCATGCGCCCGTCGAACAGGCCCTCGAGCGGCTCTTCGCCGAGGTCCCGCACAAAATCGATGTGATTGTTGCCCATCTCGCGCAGGAACATCGCATCCTTCAGGATCGTGCGGAGATCCGCCTTTTCCTTGGTCGGCTTCGGCATGCGCGCGAAAGCCGAGAACTCGTCGACCATGCGACCGATGTCTTCTACCTGGCGCACGATCGTATCGGTGCACTGGTCGAAGATAGCCTTGTCTTCCTGGTTGATCTGCTTGCCATAACGGCGCTTCAGACGTTCGGCGGAGAGCTGGATCGGCGTCAGCGGGTTCTTGATCTCGTGCGCGATGCGGCGCGCTACATCGGCCCAGGCGGTCGAGCGCTGAGCGATGACGAGGTCGGTGATGTCATCGATGGTGATGACGTAGGATTCGTTCGCTTCGCCACCCTCTTCGCGCGTCACCTGAACGTTCAGCGTCCGCTCGGTTCCGCTGCGCATGATATTGATCTGCTTGCGGTAGTCGTTGCGATGGCGGCTTTCGGCCTCCACCAGAACCTCTTCGACCTCCGGCGCTACCGTGCGCAGGTCCGCGCCGAGGAGTTCAGGCGCCGCCTTCTTCAGGAACTCTTCGGAAAACGAGTTGACGATGGTGATCTGTCGATCGCGCCCGACACCGATCACCGCCGCAGTCACGCCTGAAAGAACAGCCTCGATGAAACGACGGCGATGATCGACTTCGTCCTTGGCCTCCAGGATCTGTTCCTGCTGGCTGCGGATTTCCGAGACCATCTTGTTGAAGGTGCGCGACAGGTTACCAACGTCGCCGTCGACGGCACGGACCGGCACGACAACATCGAGATTGCCGGAGGCGACACTGTCGGCAGCGCCGATCAACTGGCGAATGGGCCGGACGATGCGGTCGGCAACCGCGATCGCGGTCCAGATCGCAGCCAGGAGAACGATGAGCGCAAACCCGATATAGAGAACACCGAAGGCGATCTGCGTGAAGGTTCGACCGGCCTCAAGCATCTTGTACTCGGCCGTGTTCTCTTCCATCAGCCGCAGCGAGCGCATCACTTCCGGATCGACATTGCGAACCGTGTAGAGATAGGTGCCCGGAATGTCGTCGAGCGGAATAACGGCCCCGACAAGGTTGGTGACCCCTGGCGGAATCAGTGTCGGTTGACCGGATACCGAGCTTTTCAGTGCGTCCGGCGGAATGGAGGGCAGCGGACGGTCCGTGGAGATGTTGGCCTGAATTATAGCGCTGCCATCAGCACGAACCAGGAATGCCCCAAGCATGCCGCGGCCGCGCGCCTGGCGGGTCATGAGTTCCGTGAAACCGGTGCGGTCGAGGCTATAGAGCTGCCGGTTGCGTTCGAGGTCGTTGGCCATCGACACCGTCTGACCCTGCAGATAGCTGGCATTCTCGAGCACATAGGCCTGGGCGACGTTGATCGACGAGCGGACGATCGCCTGCGTCCGCAGCGAAAACCAGCGATCGAGGCCGACGTCGAGCGTGATGCTGGCAAAAATCGCGACAAGAACCGCAGGCGTGATCGCCACGATCGAAAACAGCGCAACGATGCGCACGTGAAGGCGCGCGGCGGCGCGGCCTTTGCGTCGGGCGCGTAGCAGCCGCAGGATTTCGCGGGCGATCAGATAGATCAGGCCAACGACGAACAGGCTGTTGATGGCAGCGCAGGCGATGACGACATTTCGCTCGAGCCGTATCGGCGTCAATCCGAGAAGAACGAGCAGCGAGACAGTGGCGCAGATCAAGGCGCCGGTCGCCAGCATCAGCCCCGGCAGGGCAAAGGACGCGCGCCGGTCCTGCGCCGCGAGTCCCTCATCTGTGCCCAGCGGCAAGGCCATTGCGTCCACCATGAAAAGCGTTCCCCCAACCGGCGCCAGCCGGCGACGGCATCACTTGCTAGCATTCTCTGGTCAAAGGTTGACCTCGCCGCCCAAAGGGCTGCCGCGTTGCACCCCCAGTCAATCAATTGGGTCAAATCGATTGAACGAGACGGCAACGACACGCGATTCGGCGATCGTCACACGTTCAAGCAACGCATTGTGGCGAAAATGCAACGGTGGCCGTGTCCAAGTCAAGCGCTGCGTGAGCTGCGATAGACCGAAACACCGAGTTCGCGGATTTTCTTGCGCAGCGTGTTACGGTTGAGGCCGAGCAAATCGGCCGCCTTGATCTGGTTACCACGGGTTGCGGTGAGCGCCGCAAGGATCAGCGGATACTCCATTTCGGCAAGCACGCGATCGTAAAGGCCGGCCGGAGGCAAAGCTTCGCCGAAGCTTGCGAAATACTGGCGCATGTTTTCTTCGACGGCCTGCGAAATGGTGAGCGATCCGGGCCGCGCCGCGGTCTTTTCGATCGGGCTGTCCGGTATCTCGGAACGCAACTCGTTTTCGATGATCTCGCGGGTGATCACGTCCTGTGGATAAAGTGCCGTCAGGCGCCGCACCAGGTTTTCCAACTCGCGCACGTTGCCCGGCCATGCATGCGCCTTCATCAGTTCCAGCGCTTCATGATCGAAGCGCTTGACGTCGAGCCCTTCCTTTTCGGCCTGCTGGACGAAGTGACGAACGAGATCCGGAATATCCTCCGCGCGGTCACGCAGCGGGGGCAGACGCAGCGGCACGACGTTGAGGCGATAATAGAGGTCTTCGCGGAACAGGCCCTGATTGATCGATTGCTTCAGGTCCTTGTTGGTCGCCGCCACGATGCGCACGTCCGAACGGATCGGCGTGCGGCCGCCAACGGTCGTGTATTCGCCCTGCTGCAGCACGCGCAGCAGGCGGGTCTGTGCGTCCATCGGCATGTCGCCGATTTCATCGAGGAAAAGCGTGCCGCCCTCGGCCTGTTCGAAACGACCAGTCGAGCGCACCTGGGCACCGGTGAAGGCGCCCTTCTCGTGGCCGAAAAGCTCCGATTCGATAAGATCGCGCGGGATCGCCGCCATGTTGATCGCAACGAACGGACCGTTGCGTCGCTTGCCATAATCGTGCAGCGCGCGGGCGACGAGTTCCTTGCCGGTGCCGGACTCGCCGGTGATCATCAGGGTGAGGTCCGTCTGCATCAGGCGCGCCAGCACCCGGTAGATTTCCTGCATCGCCGCCGAACGACCAACCAGCGGCATACCGTCCTGGGTGTCGTCGTCGAGCTTGGCCGGCCGGCGCTTGGGCTCCGACAGCGCCCGGCCGATGATGCCGATCAATTCGGTCAGGTCGAAGGGCTTGGGCAGATAGTCGTAGGCACCCTTCTCCGAAGCCTTGATCGCCGTCATGAAGGTGTTCTGGGCACTCATGACCAGCACCGGCAGATCGGGGCGCGCCTTCTTGATGCGCGGCAGGAGATCGAAGGCATTCTCGTCGGGCATGACAACGTCGGTCACGACGAGATCGCCGTCGCCCGCTGCGATCCAGCGCCAGAGCGTCGCCGCATTGGAGGTGATGCGGACATCGTAGCCGGCGCGGCTCAGCGCCTGGTTCAGCACGGTGCGAATGGCGGCATCATCATCCGCAACGAGGATCGTGGCACCCGTCATGCAAGGCTTCCTTTTGTCATCGGCATGTCGTCTTCATCCGCTGCCTGGCCTTTGGAGGCCGGCATCAGGACACGGAAAGTGGTGCGGTTCTGCTGGCTGTCGCATTCGACGATGCCGCCATGGGCACCGATGATCTTGGCGACCAGCGCCAGCCCCAGGCCGGAACCGTTGGTCTTGGTGGTAATGAAAGGATCGAAGAGCAGCGGCAGCAGGTCGGACGGCACGCCCGGTCCATTGTCGTGCACGCAGAATTCCAGCGGCAGCGAGATCTTCTCGCGCGTCCCGGCTACCGACAGGCGTATACCCGGCCTGTAGGCCGTCGTCAGCACGATCTCGCCATCGCTGCGGTCGCCGATCGCTTCGGCCGCATTCTTGATCAGGTTCAGGAACACCTGAACCAGTTGGTCGCGGTTGGCATAAACGGGCGGCAGAGACGGATCGTAGTTCTCCGCAAACTTGATGTGTCGGGCAAAACCGGCCTTGGCGATCGCCTTCACATGGTCGAGCACCGAATGGATGTTCAGCGGCACGCGATCCACCGGGCGCTCGTCGGAAAACACCTCCATGCGATCGACCAGCGAGACGATGCGGTCGGTCTCATCGCAGATCAGACGTGTCAGCGCCCTGTCTTCGTCATTGGCGGAGGTTTCCAGCAGTTGGGCGGCACCGCGGATGCCCGAAAGCGGGTTCTTGATTTCGTGCGCCAGCATCGAGGCAAGCCCCGTCACCGAACGGGCAGCACCACGATGGGTAAGCTGCCGGTCGATCTTGTCGGCCATCGAGCGCTCCTGGAAGACGACGACGACCGAGCCTGGCTCGGAAAGGACCGGGGCGACATAGAGATCGACGAGCTTGTCGGCGCCGAGACGCGGCGAACTCAGGTCGACGCGGTACTCGTTGACCGGCGCCTTGCGCTCGCGCACCTGTTCGATCAGGGTCAAGAGCGGGCTGCCGAAGGGGATGAAGGCGCTGATGTTGTGGCGCGCCAGATGATTGGCGCTCGCGCCGAAAAACGATTCGGCTTCCCAGTTGGCAAACGCGACCAAACCATTGGCATCGACCAGAATCACCGGGTTCTGAATGGCGTTCAGAACCGCCATCGACAGACCGTTGGCGGCCGCATCGGGAATGCTCGGCTTCTCGGTCATGCGGCCATTCCTTCCGCGACCGCCTCGCCTTCCAGCTTGGCCGGAGCCGCATCGAGTATCGCGGCGCGTGCCCTGTCGCAGACGAAACGGGTATCAGTCGATGTCAGGATCGCTGCCTTTTCCGTGCCTGCGATATCAGGGGCAAAGCGGTCAAGGTACCAGGCGACATGTTTGCGCGCGTGCCGCACGGCGACGTCGACACCATAGAATTCGAGCATCATTTCGTAGTGCTCCGCAAAGATATCGGCGATCGCCGCCTGCGACGGGTGCTCAACGGCACCGGCAAGAAAGCCGACGTGCCACGGGCGCCCCTGCGACGAACGCCCGGCCATGACGGCATCAGCGCCCGACCGGCGGAGAATCTCTTCCGCGTCGGCGATCGTCTCCACGTCGCCATTGGCGACCAGGGGGACGGTAATGACCTCGCGAACCGGGCGAATGGCATCCCAATCCGCCTTGCCGTTGTAGAACTGCATGCGTGTACGGCCGTGCACGGTAATCGCCTTCACCCCGGCGTCTTCGGCGCGCTTGGCAATCAGCGGCGCGTTGATCGAGTTTTCGTCCCAGCCGAGCCGCATCTTCAACGTCACCGGCACTTCGACGGCATCGACTGTCGCCTCAACCAGCGACAGCGCGTGATCGGGATCGCGCATGAGTGCCGAGCCGGAGTAGCCACCCGTCACCTTCTTGGCCGGGCATCCCATGTTGATGTCGATGATATCGGCACCATTGTCTGCAGCTATCTTGGCGGCTTCCGCCATCCAATGGGCCTCACGGCCGGCAAGCTGAACGATATGCGGTTTGATGCCGGAGTTCTTGAGCCGCGCCCAAGATTCAGACGCGTTGCCGACCAACTCGCGGCTCGCAACCATCTCGGTCACGACAAAGCCGGCGCCATAGCGCCATGCAAGCCGCCGGAACGGCAGATCGGTAACGCCGGACATGGGGGCGAGCGCAACGCGATTGCGGAGTTCGATAGTCCCGATCCGGAGCGGAGACGAAAGAGCCGGAATTGGCAAATGCATATCTTTCAGGCACATGTTGTTCCTGCACTATTTTTAGACATTGTTCTCAGGCTTGCCAAGCGATTTCGGCGCCTTGCGCAAAATTCCCGGCTTACAGCGCCGCGCGTCTCTCAAGACGCGCTAAGGTCGCTGTAAGATTTTAGACCTGCCGCATAATTTTGCCCGTAGATCGATTCCGATCTAAGCAATTATGCAGTGCTGGCAAAGCACGACCCTTCGCGGTACATCACGGCGAAGATCGGCGAATGCGGGACCTCATACAGAAGATGCAGCCTCAAGAACAGCTAAAGTGCGGCGTGGTAATCGTTGCAGCCGGACGCGGCGAACGTGCCGGGCAATCCGCCGAGGGCCCGAAGCAGTATCGAACCATCGGCGATCGCCCCGTTATCGCCCATACGCTTGACACTTTCGCGACATGGCCGGGCGCCGGCCCGATCGTCGTCGTCATCCATCCGGACGACGAGGCCCTGTTCGATGCCGCACGCAAACGCTCAGTCGTCGGCGATGTGATCATCGTCCATGGTGGCGCGACCCGGCAGATCTCCGTGCTCGCCGGCCTCGAAGCCCTGGCTGAAACCGGCGCCGGTCATGTGATGATCCACGATGCGGTCCGTCCCTTTGCCGATCACGCACTACTCTCGCGCTGCGCAGCGGCGCTTGGTGGCGAGGTCAAAGCCGTGTTGCCGGCGGTCGCCGTCGCGGACACGCTGAAGCGCGCGTGCAAGGATGGCGTCGTACTGGAGACTGTGCCGCGCGACGGTCTCTATGGCGCGCAAACACCGCAGACCTTCGATCTTCCGGCCATTCTTGCTGCCCACCGGGATGCAGCCAAGAGCGGCCGCGCTGATTTTACTGACGATGCCTCGATCGCCGAATGGGCCGGCCTCAAGGTCGTCCTCGTCGAGGGCACGGTAGACAACGTCAAGCTGACATTGAAAAGAGACATCGCCATGGCCGACGAGAAGCTCAACCGGACCGCCCTGCCCGACGTACGCACGGGCAACGGTTACGACGTGCACCAGTTGATCGAGGGCGACGGCGTGACGCTCTGCGGCGTCTTCATTCCGCACACGAAGAGGCTCTCCGGCCATTCCGATGCCGATGTGGCGCTGCACGCGCTCACCGACGCGCTGCTTGCCACCTGTGGCGCCGGCGACATCGGCGACCATTTCCCGCCGTCCGACCCGCAATGGAAGGGCGCGCCGTCGCGCATCTTCCTGGAGCATGCGGCTCGCATCGTGCGCGAGCGCGGCGGCATCATCACCAATGCGGACGTTTCCCTGATCGCGGAGGCACCGAAGGTCGGCCCGCATCGGCTGACGATGCGCGAGAACCTTGCAGACATGCTCGGCATCTCGCTCGACCGCTGCTCGGTCAAGGCAACGACGAACGAACGCCTCGGCTTCGTGGGCCGCGATGAAGGCATTGCCGCCATCGCCACGGCGACCGTCGTCTATGGGAGCCTTTCGTAATGTGGCCCGCCGATATCGAAGTCAAAGCCGGTGAGATCATCGCCAAGTTCACGGCGCGGGACCTCAAAGTCGCCACCGCCGAATCCTGCACCGGCGGCCTGATCGCCGGGGCGCTGACCGAGATTTCCGGTTCGTCCGCGGTCGTCGATCGCGGTTTCGTCACCTACTCCAACGAAGCGAAGGTAGCGATGCTTGGCGTCGAGACCGCAACACTTGCGGCCCATGGCGCCGTTTCGCGGGAGACAGCAATTGAGATGGCGCGTGGCGCCCTCTCGCATTCGGCAGCGGATTTCGCCGTTGCCGTCACCGGCATTGCCGGTCCCAGCGGCGGTTCGGCTGAAAAGCCGGTCGGGCTCGTGCACCTTGCGGCATCCGGGCGAAACGGCGCGATGCTGCACCGGGAGATGCGCTATGGTGATATCGGCCGCAGCGGCATCCGGCTTGCGACCGTCCGCACCGCGCTCGACATGCTCATGGAAATCGCTCAGGCCGTATAGATGCTGTCGGCGCGCTTTTCGAAGGCGTCGGAGAACATGCGGAAGGCGCGGTCGAACATCGATCCCATCAACGCGCCGAGAATGCGGCTCTTGAACTCGTAGTCGATGTAGAAATGCACGATCGACTGCCCCTCGCCCGCGGGTTCGAAGCGCCAGCGGTTGTCGAGATATTTGAACGGCCCGTCGATGTATTTGACTTCGATCGCGCGCTCGGCCTTGTTCAACAGCACCTGCGTCGTGAAAGTCTCGCGGATCGCCTTGTAGCCGACGGTCATGTCGGCCAGCAGCAACACCTTGCCGTCGCGCTCCTTGCGCGTGCGCACCGTCAGTGCCTCGCAGAGCGGCAGGAATGCGGGATAGTGCTCGACATCGGCAACCAGATCGAACATCTGGTCCGCGGTATGCTTGACGACATGGTTGGTTTCAAAATGCGGCATGATCGAGAGCTAGTCGCCCCGCCTTATCTTCGCAAGTAGTAACGCCGTTTCCGCGTGCGATTTCAACACGAGAACCGGCAGGTTGGCATGGCCGGCCAGCTGCGCCTCGATCTCAACCGCATCCCTGCGCTCGAAGTTCCAGATGTAGCGAAGGAAATCGAGATCGACCTTCTCCGGACAATCATCGGCCATATCCGGGCGGGTCTTTTTCCAATGGGCGAACCAGCGCCAGAGCACACCGCGCAGCGAAACCCAGCGCGGCGGCCGCATCCAGATCACCACGTGTGTGCGTGGCAAGCGGAGCGGCAGCGTCTTCGGACTGGTACCATCCATGATCCAGCGTTCGCCAGCCGCAGCCTTCGAGATCAGGGCAAGCATTTCCTGCCTCGGCCGCAGCTTCCACCCCGGCAACCAGAAGAATTCCCGATCCATCGCCAGATGCGGCAAACCGAACTGCTCGGACAGTTGCCGGGAAAGCGTGCTCTTGCCGCTGCCGGAACAGCCTATTACCAGAATGCGTTGCGCGCTTTCGAGATGCGACACCGCCTCGTCCCAGTTGCTCACGTATCGCGGCATCGGCTCGCGTCCTCCAGAGACAGCCGTTAGGTGATTGAACGGGAGGATGCAAGCTTTGCGCGAGCAGCCCGATGTCGCTCCGACGCCCTCCCCAAAACAAAAACTCCGGCGCAAGCGCCGGAGCCGATCGTTTTTTGAGAACCTGTTTCCGTCTTACTCGGCAGCCTGCAGCTTCTTCTCACGCGCTGCCCTGAGGCGGGCGAAGTCGTCGCCGGCATGGTGCGACGAGCGCGTCAGCGGGCTCGAGGAGACCATGAGGAAGCCCTTGGTGTAGGCGACGGTCTCGTAGGACTTGAACTCCTCGGGGGTCACGAACTTCTCGACCTTGTGGTGCTTGCGCGTCGGCTGCAGGTACTGGCCGATCGTCAGGAAGTCGACATCCGCGGTGCGCAGGTCGTCCATCAGCTGCAGCACTTCGTTGCGCTCTTCGCCGAGGCCGACCATGATGCCGGACTTGGTGAACATCGTCGGATCCAGCTCCTTCACGCGCTGCAACAGGCGGACGGAGTGGAAGTAGCGCGCACCCGGACGGACCGTCAGATAGTTGCCGGGCACGGTTTCCATATTGTGGTTGAAGACGTCGGGCTTGGCGGCGACGACGCGCTCCAGTGCACCCGGCTTCTTCAGGAAGTCCGGCGTCAGGATCTCGATGGTCGTCGCCGGCGACGCTTCGCGGATCGCCCAGATCACCTTCTCGAAGTGCTCGGCGCCGCCATCTTCCAGGTCGTCACGGTCGACGGAGGTGATGACGACGTGGCTGAGGCCCATCTGCTTGACGGCCTTGGCAATGTTCGCCGGCTCTTCGAGATCGAGCGCATTCGGCTTGCCGGTCGCGACGTTGCAGAAGGCGCAGGCGCGGGTACAGATCTCGCCCATGATCATGAAGGTGGCGTGCTTCTTGTCCCAGCATTCGCCGATGTTCGGGCAGCCCGCTTCTTCGCAAACAGTGACGAGCTTGTGGCTCTTCACGATCGAACGCGTCTCCTGATATCCCTTGGACATCGGCGCCTTGACGCGGATCCACTCCGGCTTGCGCATGACTTCGGTGTCGGGCTTGTGGGCCTTTTCCGGGTGGCGGACGCGTTGCGCCCGGTCAGAGACGACATCGAATACCGTTACCATACTGTCTTCCTCGTCGCGGCGGGCCGGCATCAGGCCGGATGACCCATTTTCGCTCTATATAGACGGCCCGACGGGAAATGTCAGGCCGTCTCGCCCGACGGAAGCGCAAATGGCCCGGCAGGCTATCGTTTGACGGCGCGACCAACGGCAATCAGCAGGCAGGCGCCGATAAAGCCGATGACCAGATAGGCGACCCAGCCGGCAAAAGCCATGCCGAAGGCCTCCAGGATGAAATTCAGCACCACCGCGCCGATGATGCCGAGCAGTATGTTCATGAACAGACCCATCTCGCTGCTCATGAACCTCTCCGCGAGCCACCCGGCCAAACCGCCGATGATGATCGCAGCCAGAATGCCGACGCCGTTCACGCTCATTTTGATCTCCGTGCATTGAAAACGAGGCCATTCTCAATGCCGAAGCCTATCAAAAGTTCCGGCGAGGATACAGCGCCGCGCGTCTCGAAGGACGCGCAAAGGTCGCTGTAACCCTTTGAATGCCGTATAATTTTGTCCTTAAATCGATGTCGATCTAAGGAATTATACGGGGCTCTAGGCGTTGAGCGCGCGGCCGTAGGCGTCGAGCACGCTTTCCTTGATCGTCTCCGAAATCGTCGGATGCGGGAAGATCGTGTGCATCAGGTCTTCTTCTGTCGTCTCGAGGTTCATCGCGACGACGAAGCCCTGGATGAGCTCGGTGACTTCGGCCCCGACCATATGGGCGCCGAGCAGCTCACCGGTCTTCTTATCGAAGATGGTCTTGACGAGACCCTGGTCCTCGCCGAGCGCGATTGCCTTGCCGTTGGCAACGAAGGGGAAGCGGCCGACGCGGATCTCGCGGCCCAATTCCTTGGCCTTGGCTTCGGTGAGGCCGACGGAGGCGACCTGCGGATGGCAATAGGTGCAGCCCGGGATCTTCAGCTTGTCCATCGGGTGCACATTCGGCAGGCCGGCGATCTTTTCGACGCAGATCACGGCCTCGTGCTCGGCCTTGTGGGCGAGCATCGGCGGGCCGGCGACGTCACCGATGGCGTAGATGCCCGGCACGTTGGTCTTGCCGTAACCATCGATGGCGATGAAGCCGCGATCGGTCTTCACGCCGAGGGCCTCAAGACCGATATTTTCGACATTGGCCTGCACGCCGACGGCGGAGATCATCCGGTCCGCGGTGATCTTTTCGACCTTGCCGTCCTTCATCTCCACATGGGCTGTGATCGAGTTCGCGCCCTTCTCGACCTTCGTCACCTTGGCTTCGAGATGGATCTTCATGCCCTGCTTTTCGAACTGCTTCTTGGCAACGCCGGATATTTCGGCGTCCTCGACCGGCATCACGGTCGACATGACTTCGACAACCGTTACGTCAACGCCCATGGTGCGGTAGAACGAGGCGAACTCGATGCCGATCGCGCCCGAGCCCATGACCAGCAGCGACTTCGGCATTTCCTCAGGCTTCATCGCCTCGAAATAGGTCCAGATCAGCTTGCCATCGGGCTCGATGCCCGGAAGCGCGCGCGGCCGGGCGCCGGTCGCGATGATGATGTGCTTGGCGGTGTAGGTGCCCTCGCCCTTGGTGTTCTTCGGCAGCGGCGCCTGCGGCTGGACAACCGGCTTCGTCGATTTACCGACGACGATCTCGCCGGGCCTCGTCAGCTTCGCCTCGCCCCAGATCACGTCGACCTTGTTTTTCTTCATCAGGAAGCCGACGCCGCCGTTCATGCGTTCGGCAATGCCGCGTGAGCGTGCGACGATCGCCTTCAGGTCCGGCGTCACCGTGCCTTCGATCTTGACGCCATAGGCGCCCGGATGCTGGGCGTAGTGCAGAACTTCGGCGGAGCGCAGCAGCGCCTTGGTCGGAATGCAGCCCCAGTTGGAGCAGATGCCGGCCAGATGCTCGCGCTCGACGATCGCGGTCTTGAGACCCAACTGCGCCGCACGAATGGCGGCGATATAGCCCCCTGGACCCGAACCGATGACGATGACGTCGTAATTCTCAGCCATATGTTTCCTGCCTTTGTCTCAAGCGACCTTGCGGGTGAACAGCACCCAGTCGTGTTTCTTGCTTTCCTCAAAGAGCGGAACCGCCCCGGCGCGCGCTGCCTCGCCGAAACCGTTTGCTCTGTATAGTGCCTGGGCCCTGTCGTTGTGGCTTTCGGTGATCAGGCTCACCGGCGCCGATCCGGCGCGTTCGAATTCCTTTGCCAGGAGCGCGCTGCCGATTCCGCGGCGGCGCTGATGGCGATAGACGCCGAGGCTCTCGATGAACCAGTGACCGACGATCTGCCTCTGCAGTGCCAGCAAGGGTTCCAGAACCGGGTGCTTGGGAACGATCTCCAGCACTTCCGGACCGATCGAATAGCCGACCGCCAGACCGACAACTTCATCATCAACTTCAGCAACGAGAGCGTCGCGCCAGTTTCCAGGCCCGGGCTCTTCGCGCAGCTTGTTGCGGCCACGCTCGAAGGCCGTATCCGTCACCCCATGAAGAACGGCGCCGTACCAGAGCCAGGAGGCAAAGCCATGCGCGGCGACATCGACGAGGATGGCGAGCTCGGCCGCCTCGCGCTTTTCCGCCGGACGAATGGTGACGCCCCCCACCATCTCTAGACCCCAAGCATCATCCGCACGACCGGTTCGAGACCCCGGCCGATCGCACGCGTATTCTCCGCATCGAGATGCACACCATCGAGCGGCGTGGTCTGAGCGACCGATCCGGCGTCGAAAAAGCCGCAATCGAGTTCGTCGGCGAGATCGCGATAAAGCGGTGCCAGCATCGCCGACTGCTCGACGCCGCCGGCGTACATCGCGCCGAAGGCGGCATTGGCCGTTTCGCAGAGCATCGGCGGCGAGACGATCAGGATTTCCGGCCCACCCTCGTCTTCGACCGGCCAGTCATGCCGGCGCACGAGCGTGACGAGACGCTGGATGCCCTTCACGGCGCCGAAAGCGGTTCCGTGGATCACCGGCTTCATATCGTTGGCGCCGAGAAGAAGAATGATCAGATCGAGCGGCGCATGGCTGTGCAGCACCGTCGGCAGCACTTTTGCGCCGTTGCGGTCGCAATCGGCGAGATGGTCGTCATAGGCGGTCGTACGACCGTTCAGTCCCTCGGCGATGACCTGAACGTCCGAACCCAGCGCCTTCTGCAAGACGCTCGGCCAGCGATCGGCAAACGCGTGACGACCACCATCCGCGGCATCGTAGCCCCAGGTCAGACTGTCGCCATAGCAGAGAACTGTTTTCATCGTCCGGGCCGCCTTCGACTGCGCGAAAAGGAACGGACCGGCCCGAAGGCCGGTCCCTATCCAACTCAGACCAGCATGCCCATCGGGTTTTCGATGTAGCGCTTGAAGGCTCCGAGCAGTTCGGCGCCGAGCGCGCCATCGACGCAGCGATGGTCGGTCGAGAGCGTAACGGTCATGACATTGGCGATGACCATCTGTTTGTTTTTGACGACGACGCGCTCCTCGCCCGCACCGACCGCGAGGATCGTGGCATGCGGCGGGTTGACGACGGCGGCGAAGTTCTTGACGCCCATCATGCCCATGTTGGAGACCGCCGTGGTGCCGCCCTGGTACTCCTCGGGCTTCAGCTTGCGGTCCTTGGCGCGCTGGCCGAGGTCCTTCATCTCGTTGGAGATGGCAGACAGGCTCTTCAGCTCCGCCTGGCGCACGATCGGGGTGATCAGGCCGCCCGGGATCGACACGGCAACGCCGACGTCAGCGTGCTTGTGCTTGACCATGTTGCTCTCGGTCCAGGAGACGTTCGCATTCGGAACGTCGCGCAGCGCAAGCGCCAGGGCCTTGATGACCATGTCGTTTACGGAGAGCTTGTAGACCGGCTTGCCGCCCTGCTCCGGAGCAGCGGCATTGAGCTGGGCGCGCAGTGCAAGAAGCGCGTCGAGCTCGCAGTCGAGCGACACGTAGAAGTGCGGGATCGTCTGCTTGGATTCGACCAGGCGCTTGGCGATCGTCTTGCGCATGCCGTCATGCGGTATGAGCTCGTAAGAGCCCGGCTCGAAGAGCTTGAGAACGGCATCGTCCGACGGGCCCTTGGCAAGCGGTGCGGCCGCGGGAGCGGCAGTGCCGGCAACCGGTGCGGTTGCAGGCTTCGCGGTGCCACCGGCAACGGCAGTCTCAACGTCCTTCTTGACGACGCGACCATGCGGGCCTGTGCCGGCGATTGCCGACAGGTCGATGCCGGCGTCCTTGGCCAGACGACGGGCGAGCGGCGAGGAGAAGACGCGAGCGCCTTCGGACTTCGCCGGCTGGGCTGCAACCGGAGCCGGAGCAGCGGCAGGAGCCGCAGCCGGAGCGCTCGGCGCTACCGGTGCCGGCGCTTCCGCCTTGGCCGCGGGAGCCGGTGCGGCTGCGCCGTTGCCACCCTTTGCAGCGGCAGCAACATCCTCGCCATCTGCGGCGAGAACGGCGATCAGCGCATTGACCTTGACGCCATCGGTGCCGGC
The DNA here is from genome assembly GCF_052044795.1 of Ensifer sp. 22521. Taxonomy (NCBI): domain Bacteria; kingdom Pseudomonadati; phylum Pseudomonadota; class Alphaproteobacteria; order Hyphomicrobiales; family Rhizobiaceae; genus Ensifer; species Ensifer sp. 22521. The sequence continues at coordinate 144,853 of NZ_JBQENM010000008.1, read as the reverse complement.
GGGAACGACGATCTTGGCGACGGTGCCTTCGTCGACGGCTTCGACTTCCATCGTCGCCTTGTCGGTCTCGATCTCGGCAATCACGTCACCGGACTTGACCTTGTCGCCTTCCTTGACCAGCCACTTGGCCAGATTGCCTTCTTCCATCGTCGGAGAGAGGGCCGGCATTGTGATGTTGATAGGCATCGAAGAACCCTCCCCTTATTTGTAGCAAACGGCTTTCACCGCATCGACGACTTCAGCAACGTTCGGAAGCGCGAGCTTCTCGAGGTTCGCGGCGTAAGGCATCGGCACATCCTTGCCGGCGATCGTCAGGATCGGAGCGTCAAGGTAATCGAATGCCTGCTGCATGACGCGGGTCGCGATCTCGGTACCGACGGACGACTGCGGGTAGCCTTCTTCGACGGTGACGAGGCGACCGGTCTTCTTGACCGATTCGATGACCGTCGGCAGGTCCATCGGACGGATGGTACGCAGGTCGATAAGCTCGACGTCGATGCCCTGGGCTTCGAGTTCAGCAACCGCCTTGACCGCATAGGTCATACCGATGCCGAAGGAGACGATAGTTGCGTCCTTGCCGACCTTGTGGATGCGGGCCTTGCCGATCGGCAGCACGAAATCGTCAAGCTTCGGCACTTCAAAGGAGTGACCGTAGAGGATTTCGTTTTCGAGGAAGATGACCGGGTTCGGGTCGCGGATCGCGGCCTTCAGCAGACCCTTGGCGTCGGCTGCCGTATAGGGCATGACGACCTTGAGGCCGGGGATATGGCTGTACCAGGCGGCATAGCACTGCGAGTGCTGGGCAGCCACGCGGGCAGCGGCACCGCTCGGGCCGCGGAAGACGATCGGCGCGCCCATCTGGCCACCGGACATGTAGAGCGTCTTGGCAGCGGAGTTGATGATCTGGTCGATCGCCTGCATGGCGAAGTTGAAGGTCATGAACTCGACGATCGGGCGAAGACCGGTCATGGCAGCGCCGACGCCGACACCGGCAAAGCCATGCTCGGTGATCGGGGTGTCAATGACGCGACGCGAACCGAATTCCTGCAACAGGCCTTGGGTGATCTTGTAGGCGCCCTGGTACTCGGCGACTTCTTCGCCCATGACGAAAACGTCGTCGCTCAAGCGCATTTCTTCGGCCATGGCGTCGCGAAGCGCTTCGCGAACGGTCATCGTCACCATTTCGGTGCCGGCCGGGATTGCCGGATCGGCGGCAACTTCAACCTTCGGCTGGGCTGCAACCGGAGCCGGCGCGGACGCAGCCGGAGCCTCAGTGGCTGCCGCCTTCGGCGCTTCGGCCTTTGGAGCGGCGATATCGCCTGCCGCTTCGCCGTCCTGCAGCAACACGGCGATCGGCGTGTTGACCTTGACGCCCTCGGTGCCGGCGGCAATCAAGAGCTTGCCGATCGTGCCTTCGTCGACGGCTTCGACTTCCATCGTCGCCTTGTCCGTCTCGATTTCAGCGATGACGTCGCCGGAAGACACCTTGTCTCCCTCGTTCTTCAGCCATTTCGAGAGCGTGCCTTCCTCCATCGTCGGGGAAAGGGCGGGCATAAGAATTTCTACTGGCATGTTTGTCCCTCCCCGGATCAAAGCAGGATGTCGGTGTAGAGCTCGGATGCATCCGGCTCCGGATCAGCCTGGGCGAAATCGGCGCTGTCGGCGACGATGTCGCGGACGTCCTTGTCGACCTGCTTCAGCTCGTCCTCGCTCGCCCAGCCCTTTTCGGTCAGACGGGCTTTCACCTGCTCGATCGGGTCGTGTTCCGACCGCATCTTCTGCACTTCGTCCTTCGAGCGGTATTTCGCCGGGTCGGACATGGAGTGGCCACGATAACGGTAGGTCTGCATTTCGAGGATGATCGGGCCCTTGCCGGAACGGCAATACTCGACGGCCTCGTCGGCGGCCGCCTTGACGGCGCGAACGTCCATGCCGTCGACCTGGAAGCCCGGAATGTTGAAGGAAACGCCGCGCTGCGAAAAGTCGGTCTGGGCCGAGGCACGCGATACTGCCGTACCCATGGCGTAGCGGTTGTTCTCGATCACGTAGATCACCGGCAGCTTCCACAGCTGCGCCATGTTGAAGCTTTCGTAGACCTGACCCTGGTTGGCAGCGCCGTCACCGAAATAGGCGACGCTGACATTGTCGTTGCCGCGATAGCGGTTTGCGAATGCAAGGCCGGTACCGAGCGACACCTGGGCGCCGACGATGCCGTGACCGCCGTAGAAGTGCTTTTCCTTGGAGAACATGTGCATCGAGCCGCCCTTCCCCTTGGAAAGACCGCTGCGACGACCGGTAAGTTCGGCCATGACGCCACGAGCGCTCATGCCGCAGGCCAGCATGTGGCCATGGTCACGATAGGCGGTGATAACCTGATCACCGTCTTTCAGTGCCATCTGCATGCCGACGACAACAGCCTCCTGGCCGATGTAGAGGTGACAGAAGCCGCCGATGAAACCCATGCCATAGAGCTGGCCGGCCTTTTCCTCGAAACGCCGGATGAGCAGCATTTCGCGGTAAGCCTTCAGGTCATCTTCTTTGGTGAAATCGGCGATGGTGCCGCCGTTGAAGTCCTTCTTGGCCGGCTTTGCGGCGGCCTTACGGCTGGAGACGGACGCGGTTTTTCGCGGAGCCATTCATTCCTCCCAATGGTTAGCCTTTGGCGGTTACCATAGGGAAAGAAAAGCGCCACAGCAATGCCATATTTGCATGGCTCGCATTCCACGCAAACAATTGAATTTGCTTCACAAATTTCAATTAACTGAATTCAGGTTAATTTTCGGGGCGGTGAAAAATAACGATCTCGTCACTTCGCGACATGTTCAGCGCGAGGCGAGCTTTTTCATCCAGCATGTCCCGTTCCAGCGACCCATCACTCATCAGTTGGACCTCTTTTTCAAGGATCATCCGCTGCTTCGTGAGCTTATCCAGCCGCGCCTGCCGCTCGACAATCTGGCGATCGAATTGCTCCGTCGCCTTCAAGCCATAGCCGCCGTGGATGGAATGATAGCCGAAGTAAGAGAGAAAGGCGACCGCGATCAACGGCATAACCAGCCGGCCCAGTTTCCGTTTCTTATGATGCCGTGTCCACATCCATTCACGCCCTGATACGCATTACGGAAATGAGACTAGCGTCGATTGATTAACCGACCGTTGACCATGAATGGCAGGAAAACAGAAACCCGCCCACGTGGGAACGTGGGCGGGTTTCGTTTGTCAGCTACAGCGACCTTTGCGCGTCTGAAAAGACGCGCGGCGCTACAGGATCAGCCGCGCAGGATCGAACGGCCGGCGTACGTGGCCTGCAGGCCGAGCTGCTCTTCGATGCGGATCAGCTGGTTGTACTTGGCGAGCCGGTCCGAACGGGCGAGCGAACCGGTCTTGATCTGGCCGCAGTTGGTGGCAACCGCGAGATCGGCGATCGTGGCGTCTTCGGTTTCGCCCGAGCGGTGCGACATGACGGCGGTGTAGCGCGCCTTGTGCGCGGTCTCGACGGCGTCGAGTGTCTCCGAAAGCGAGCCGATCTGGTTGACCTTGACGAGGATCGAGTTGGCGACGCCCATCTTGATGCCGTCGCGCAGGCGCGCCGAGTTGGTGACAAACAGGTCGTCGCCGACGAGCTGGCACTTGTTGCCGATGAGGTCGGTCACGGCCTTCCAGCCGTCCCAGTCGTCTTCCGCCATGCCGTCTTCGATCGAGAAGATCGGGTACTTGGCAGCGAGTTCCGCCAGGTATTCAGCCATTGCGCCCGGCTCCAGCGTGCGGCCTTCGCCTTCGAGCACGTACTTGCCGTCTTTGAAGAATTCGGTCGCAGCGCAATCAAGCGCGACGAACATGTCTTCGCCCGGCATGTAGCCGGCCTTCTCGATTGACTTCATGATGAAGTCGAGCGCTGCCGGAGCGGAAGCGAGGCCCGGAGCGAAGCCGCCTTCGTCACCGACATTGGTGTTGTGGCCGTCGGCTGCAAGCTGCTTCTTCAGCGTGTGGAACACTTCCGAGCCCATGCGGACCGCATCGCGCATCGTATCGGCACCAACCGGAACGATCATGAATTCCTGGAAGTCGATCGGATTGTCGGCATGGGCGCCGCCGTTGATGATGTTCATCATCGGAACCGGAAGCACGTGAGCGTTCGGGCCGCCGACGTAACGGTAGAGCGGCAGGCCGGCCGCTTCGGCCGCAGCCTTGGCGACCGCAAGCGACACGCCGAGGATGGCGTTGGCGCCGAGGCGCGACTTGTTCGACGTGCCGTCGAGTTCGATCATGGTCTTGTCGATCTGGATCTGGTTCTCGGCATCGAGACCGCCGATCGCTTCGAAGATCTCGCCATTGACGGCTTCTACGGCGCGCTCGACGCCCTTGCCGAGGTAGCGCGTACCACCATCGCGCAGCTCGACAGCCTCATGCGCACCGGTCGAGGCGCCCGACGGGACCGCCGCACGGCCGAAGCTTCCGTCTTCCAGGTACACGTCGACCTCGACGGTCGGGTTGCCGCGGCTGTCCAGAATTTCTCGGCCGATGATGTCGATGATTGCAGTCATGATCTCTTCCCTGCTTGAGGACGGTGGAATGGTCGGGGCCTGTCATACGCCAAGGCCTCGAAATTTCAATGGCGCGCAAGATGCAAAACCGTTCGCGCCATTGCGGTTCATGAAAATTTCACGAAGCGCCGCTGATGGCTCAGCCCTTGGCGATCGCGTCGAAGGCGAGCAGCTTTTCGAGCAGCCGCGGCATGTCTTTCAGGTGCACCATGTTCGGACCGTCCGACGGCGCGTTGTCCGGATCTTCGTGCGTCTCGACGAACACACCGGCGACACCGACCGCGACGGCGGCGCGCGCCAAGGTCTCGACGAATTCACGCTGGCCGCCCGAAGAGCCGCCCTGCCCGCCCGGCTGCTGCACGGAATGGGTTGCATCGAAAACGATGGGTGCGCCGAGGGAAGCCATGATCGGCAGCGAGCGCATGTCGGACACGAGCGTGTTGTAGCCGAAGGAGGCGCCGCGCTCGCAGAGCATGACATTCGGGTTGCCGCTCTCGGTGAATTTCGCCAGTACGTTCTTCATGTCCCAGGGGGCGAGGAACTGGCCCTTCTTGACGTTGATTGCCCGGCCGGTCTTGGCCGCCGCGACCAAGAGGTCCGTCTGGCGCGACAGGAATGCGGGGATCTGCAGGATGTCGACCGTCTCGGCGACGAGAGCGCACTGCTCTTCGGTGTGCACGTCGGTCAGGACCGGAAAGCCGAACTCCTTCTTGAGGTCGGCAAAGATTTCCATCGCCTTATCCAGGCCGATGCCGCGCTTGCCGGAGAGCGATGTGCGGTTCGCCTTGTCGAAGGAGGACTTGTAGACGAGGCCGAGATCGAGCTTCTTGCAGAGTTCCGAGAGCGCGCCCGCCATCATGAAGGCGTGCTCGCGGCTCTCCATCTGGCAGGGGCCGGCGATCAGCGACAGCTTCTCGGTTTGCGCGAAGGCGACCTCATGGCCGCCGTTGCCGACTACTACTCTGGCATTGGTTTTCATCATCAAGCTCCAAAAGCAAAGATCACCCCTTGCCCCGGCATTTCGGGAACAATGAGGCGCCCGCCCATTTCTGCAAATTCGATGTCGTTCTCAGCAAACAGTGCACGCGTCGCCTCGAGGTCGGCGACACGGAAGACGATGGCGCGACCACGCAGGCCGCGCTCGGCACCGCGCACGGAACGGCCGAAGAAGGCTTCCATGCCGGCGGCGTTCAGCACCGAGATCTTGGCGTTGGTGGCCGACACATCCATGCCGAAGGAGTGGGCCGCGACCTCGCGCTCATCGATCGCTTCCTGCAGCAGGTACTGGAAATCGGTGGGGTTGGTTTCCGACAGAACCACCTCGGCGATGCCGATCACGCCGTTTTCATGCTGCTCCAGCGCAGCCCGATCGGTGGGCAGCGCCCGGACACGCTGACAGTTGAAGAGAAAGAGATCCGGCGAGCGCAGGTCTGCCGCGAAGGCAAGGCGGAAGGAACCCAATCCCTCACGGCCATCCGGCAGCTTCATCGGCCGCGAGAACTCCAGCATGTCGCCACCGGAAATGCCGCGCGCCCGAAAGCGGATGTGATCGCTCGCCGCATCTTCGGTGCCGAGGACCAGCGCCGAGAGACCTTCAGGACCCTGGCGGAAGCGGAAGGCCTGGTCGCGCGCGACAAAGGCATTACCTTCGAGTGCAGCGGCTTCGCATTCCTCGCGGGAAGCAACGGCGAGCGGCTCAAGATAGGTGCCATCGGAAAAGAACACGCAGGCGTTTTCGGTACCGAAGGGATGGCGGGCATCCTCAGCGACGGTGAAGCCGAGATTAGATAGGCGGCGCCGTGCCTGCGTAAGCGTATCCACCGGCAGCACGAGGTGATCGAGCGGGCGGGTGGTTCGCTTGGAGAGGCTCATGGCGTTTTCCCTGATGGTTCGCCGCTGTTTGCAACTTTTGGCCGGCGAATGCAAGCGGGCTGGCGGCCACAGAGCCGATTGGCCGCTTGAGCCCAAACAAAGGCCGCAAACAGGAACCCTCCGCGCCGGGCCGCGCCCGCCGCAGAGTCATGCTTGCCAGATGGTGCCGGGCTGCCAGGGTCTCAGTAGTAGCCCGGAGCCGCCGTGGCGTTGGCCGTATTTCCCGCCCCGAGACCGGGGGCGAAGATTTGGGGCTGCGCGTAGGTCGTATTGGTCGAGGACGTGGTGGCACAGCCCGCAAGCCCCAGCACGACCGCCAACGGTACGAACAACGAAGCGATGAAGCGCATATCTATTGACCCTTTCCAGTTTCGCTGACGAACAGAAAAGAATGAAACCGGTGATTTGGCGAGTACGTAACAGTAACGCGACGTAACAAGGCGGCAAAGGGGGCCGGTATCCGCAACCGCAGCGTCGTGTCGACCGCCGCGGTTGTTCTCGTTCCGCCTATGCTTTTGGCCTGAACAGCACGTTCGGGCCAATCCCATCAAAGATGCAGATCGCTCTTAATGGCGCACGTGGCAACAAAGGTCGGCACGAACCTGTCGATCAGGAAGCGTGGTACAGGTTGCCAGTCTTCGTGGAAGCCCGCCAGCACGAATCCGGCCCGTAATTGACCATCGATCTGTTCGGCTAGGCTATGCCCGAACACCAGCGCCTCGCCGCGTTCGATCTTGGATTTTACCACACCGCAGCGAGATGCTCAGCCTCGGCAAAGGGCAGCGCGTAGGCCGGGCGAATGAGGCCGTCTTCCGCATAGCTCGGATTCCGGTCGCCAACGAAAACCACCGGATTGAAGAAGCTGGCGAGCAGTCGTCCGCCGGCCTTGAGCACGCGATGGCATTCCTGCCAAACCGGCTGGATATCCGGAACGTAGAGATTCGATATCGGGTGAAAAACGATATCGAAGGTGTCATTCCGAAAAGCCGAGAGATCGCGCATGTCTCCCTGCACGGCCGTCAGCGACAGACCCTCGCGTGCGGCAACGAGCCGGTCCAGCGCGAGTTGCCCCTCGGAGATATCGAAGACGGTGACCTCGGCACCGGCGGCCGCCAGAATGGGCGCCTGCTGGCCGCCGGCCGAAGCCAGGCACAGGATCTTCTTGCCGCGAACGTCCGGCAGCCACCCCTTCGGCAGATCGCCGGGTGTCAGCCGCGCCTGCCAATGCCCCTCACGGGCCGCGGCGATCATTTCCGGCGTTACCGACCGCGACCACTCGCAGTGCTGACTTGCCTGCCTGTCCCAGGCCTGGCGGTTGTGATCGATGATATCGAGACTGGATTTATCTTGCACGTTCGGTCCCTGGAAACTTGTCCAAATGTGACCGCTCACGATGGAGAAGAGATCGCAGGCGAGGAATGCCTCGGCGTCTGTCCGTCAACGCGGGTCGAGCAATGCCATCGTCCATCCCCTTCGCAAGCGAAGTTGAGGCGAATTCGGTTTTCACCGGGCATTACTGGCGCATTGGACGACGCTGCTCCTGTTGCACCCGCAAGCTAGCGGCTGGGTTGCAGGCGGTCAATGTCGGCGACGACGACTTCGCAGTCGATGGCCGTGGCGTGGCGTCGCATCGGTTTGCGTTCGGTCGCCTCTCAGCGGGAGCGAATATCCAGGGCTCCTGGTCCGTTATCACGTTGCGTGTGATTTCAACCGCTTGAGAAGCGGGCGCAATCGCGTAAGGTTGGTCGATTGCAGCCTGGGGTTACGCCGGGCGCAGGCTGAGGGGGCAGCGCTTGATCTTATTGTTGCAAGGCATGGAACACATCTGGGCCCGACCGGCACGCTCTGCAAAGCGCGCTGGTACGACGGCCTGTTTATCTGGACATGAGCCCACATGATCCGCGATCTGACGGCCAAGCTGGCTTCCATCGCCATCATGATGTTTGCGCGCGCGCTGACTGCGGCGCGCGCCATCTGGCATGAGACCGGCCTCCCACCAAAGCAGAGTATCTATTTCGCCAATCACTCCAGCCATGGCGACTTCGTGCTGGTCTGGGCGGTGTTGCCACCCTGGCTTCGGGAACATGCGCGGCCGGTTGCCGGAGCGGAATACTGGCTGAAATCGAAGCTCTCGGCCTTCATCGGTCGCGACGTGTTCGACGCCGTATTGATCGAGCGCGACGCGACGGCCCGCACCCAGGATCCGGTCGAGCAGATGACAGCCATCCTCAATGACGGCTCGTCGCTGATTCTCTTTCCCGAGGGAACACGCAACCAGACCGAGGCGCGGCTCCTGCCTTTCAAGAGCGGGCTCTACCACCTCGCCTGCAAGCGGCCGGACGTGGCGCTCGTGCCCGTCTGGATCAACAATCTCAACCGCGTGATGCCGAAGGGGGAGTTCGTGCCGATCCCGCTGATTTGTACCGTAAGTTTCGGCGAACCGATGCGCCTCAAAGCGCAGGAGACCAAGGACGAGTTCATCGCCCGTGCCGAGGCCGCCCTGCTCTCGCTCGCCCCCTCTTCGACGGAAGACAATGCATGAGCGCGGCGAGCCTGGATATGCTCAAACTGCTTCTCGGCGTCGGCGGCATTCTCGTCCTGGCGTCGAGCATCGGCTACGTGCTCAAGCAGAAGCTTTCACCGGACGGATCGAACGGCGCGATCGAGAACCTCAACGCCCGCATCAAGGCGTGGTGGGCGATGGTGGTGTTGATTGCCATCGCCTTCGTTGCTGGTCGGGTCGGCGTGCTGCTGCTCTTTGCCTTTTGTTCTTTCGCGGCGCTGCGTGAATTCATCACGCTCATCAACACCCGCCGCGGTGACCACTGGGCGATCGCCGCGGCCTTCTTCGTCGTGCTGCCGATCAATTATTTCCTGCTTTGGGCCGAGCAGTACGGCATCTATTCGATCTTCGTGCCGGTCTATGCCTTTCTGCTGATGCCGATCATCGCGGTTCTGCACGGCGACACGCGCGACTTCCTGCTCAGGATCTCGGAGGTGCAATGGGCGCTGATGATCTGTGTCTTCTGCGCCTCGCATGTGCCGGCGCTGCTGACCCTGCAGATCCCGGGCTATGAGGGACGCAACGTTCTCTTGATCGCCTTCCTGGTCATCGTCGTCCAATCGAGCGACGTGCTGCAATATGTCTGGGGCAAGCTATTCGGCAGGACCAAGATCGCCCCAACGCTTTCGCCCTCGAAGACGGTCGAGGGTTTTGTCGGCGGGGTCGCAAGCGCCACCCTGATCGGCGCCTCGCTCTGGTGGATCACACCGTTCACGCCCGCCCAGGCGGCGTTGATGTCCTTAATCATCACCCTGATGGGCTTCTTCGGAGGGCTCGTCATGTCGGCGATCAAGCGGGACCGCGGCGTCAAGGACTGGGGCCATCTGATCGAGGGCCATGGCGGGTTGATCGACCGGCTGGATTCCGTCGTCTTCTCGGCGCCGATCTTCTTCCATCTGACGCGCTATTGGTGGTCGCTGACATGACCGCGAAGCTGAAGGGACTGGCGGGCAGCGGCGTCGTGCACGTGGCATTCGCTTTTTTCGCCATGGGCGGCTGGGCGCTTTTCGCCAACCGCCATCACCCGATGCCCAAGCCGCTTCTTGCTGCCGTCATCCAGGGTACGCTCTCGGCGCTTCTGACCCTTTACCTCAAGACAGCGGTCGACGCGCTTTCCCGGCGGTTCCGTGGAACCAAGCGATTGTTCCTGCCGCCGCTCCTCGCCTGTCTCGGCTCGTCGGCGGCGCTCGTGGCAATCCACACGATGAGCGGCACGCCGGAGGTCCTGAGGACGATCGCGTTGCCGCTCGCGGTGTCGACCACCTACGCCGCCATCTACAACTATTCCATCAACCGAGGAGAGCCCGGGCATGACCGGTGACCGCAGGCCGCTCGCAAGCCGCAACACCCGCTGGGCCCAGGCGATCGCCCGCCGCCTGGCATCGATGAATGTCACACCCAACCGGATCTCGCAGGCAAGCATGCTGGCCGCCGCCTTTGCCGGGCTGGCCTTCTGGCTGACGGGCGAAACCCAGGATGGCGTGAGGGTTACGCTGTTCATCGCTGCCGCCCTCTTCTGCCAGTTGCGCCTGCTCTGCAATCTCTTCGACGGCATGGTCGCCGTCGAGGGCGGCAAGGGCGAAGCCGACGGTCCGTTCTGGAATGAGTTTCCGGATCGGGTCGCGGATGTCTTCATCTTCGTCGGCGCCGGATACGGGATTGGCGCCCCCGCCCTCGGTTTTGCCGCAGCCGCCTTCGCCGTGCTGACCGCCTATGTACGCGAACTCGGCCGCGCCAATGGCGCCCCGAGCGACTTCTCCGGCCCCATGGCCAAACAGCACCGCATGGCGACAATCACGCTGGCTGCGGTCCTCTCGGCCTTTGAAGGTCTTTGGCTCGGCGACGGTGAAATCCTCTGGGCGGCGCTGCTGTTGATCTCGATCGGCGCGGCCTTAACCGCCCTCGTGCGTGCCCGCCGCCAGATCGCCTGGCTCCGGCACAACGCCACCCCGAAAGGCTGATCGTTCCTTACCGCTACAACTGAACGACGCCCGCGCGATAACCCGCAGGCGCCCCTTGACGTTTCGTTGCATTAATTATTAGATTGATTAGTCGATTTATTAAACTTGAACACTCGACGGGGCGGAGCGGCGTTGCCTGCACCCACTGGCGATCGAGAGGTTCATTTGTCGCAAAAGACTTCTGTTTCAATCGGCTACGGCGCGATCCTCCACGCCTTCCGCTACGGAGAACACGAATGACCAACCCCGACCGCATCGACGATGTCGACGCACTTCGCGGCTTTGCACTGCTCGGAATCCTTCTCGTCAACACCATGGCCTTCGCCTCCGCCTTCTACGGACTGGAACTCGCGGACCCCGCCTTCACCGGCATTGCCGATCGCACCGTGCATCTTGTGATCGCGCTGTTCTTCGAGATGAAGTTCTACCTGCTGTTCTCATTTCTATTCGGCTACAGCTTCACCCTGCAGATGCGCTCGGCGGAAAAATCCGGCGAGGCCTTCGTGCCGCGGCTCTTGCGTCGGCAGGCCGGCCTCTGGCTGATCGGTGTCGCCCATGCGGTTCTGCTCTTCCATGGCGATATTCTCACCACCTATGCCGTGCTCGGCATTGTCCTCCTGATGCTGCGAAACCGCAGCGACGGTGCCCTCTTCCGCCTGGCGAAATGGCTGGTGATTCTCGTCGCCGTCGCATGGGGCGCACTCGGGATTGTTGCCACCCTGGAACCAACGCCGCTTGATCGGCCTGGCATCCTTGCCGCCGCCAAGGCAACCGAACTTGCCTTCCGAGGCGACTGGCAGGCAATCATCAGCCAACACTTGACGGAGCTTTCGTCCGTCTGGGTGATCCTGGGTTTGCTGCAGGCGCCCTCGGCACTCGCGATGTTCGTACTCGGGCTCATCGCCGGCCGTCACAAGACGCTGGCGCGGCCGGAAGAAAACAAGGCGTTGTTCCAACGCCTGCTGCGCGCCGGCCTGTGGATCGGCCTGCCCGGCGCCATCGTCTATGCCTATGCCAGCGTCGAGATGATCGATTCGCCCGTCGCCATCATCGGGCTCTCGATCGGGCTGATTACCGGGCCGTTCCTGACGGGTGCCTATGTCGGCGGCGTGATGCTGTTCCTCGGAACGAAGGCCGGGCAGCGGTTGCGCAACTTACTGGCGCCTGCCGGCCGCATGGCGCTCTCCAACTACCTCGCGCAATCATTGATCGCCGCTCTGATCTTCCATGGCTACGGCCTTGGCCTCATCGGCCAGGCCACACCACTGACAACCGTGCTGATCGCCCTTGGTATCTACACGGCGCAGCTTTTCATCAGCCGCTGGTGGATGGCCCGTTTCGCCTACGGCCCGCTCGAATGGGTCTTGCGCTTCATCACCATCTGGCGGGCGCCGCAATGGCGCAAACCGGTCGGGGCGCGCTGACAACACCTCCGACTGACCGCGGGAGCAGTTCCGCACACCAGCGCGCATGAAAAAGGCCGGTCGCGAGACCGGCCTTTCCTGATCGATGCAAGCCCGGCTTAGACGAGACGGGACTGTTCCAGCGCCGCTTCGACGAAGCTCGCAAACAGCGGATGCGGATCGAGCGGGCGCGACTTCAGTTCCGGATGGTACTGAACGCCGATGAACCACGGATGATCCGGATATTCGACCGTTTCCGGCAGCACGCCGTCCGGCGACATGCCGGAGAAGACTAGGCCGCAAGCCTCAAGGCGGTCCTTGTAGTCGACATTGACTTCGTAGCGGTGGCGGTGGCGCTCGGAAATATCGGTCGAACCATAGATCTCGGCGATCTTAGTGCTGCCCTTGAGCGACGCGCGATAGGCGCCGAGGCGCATGGTGCCGCCGAGATTGCCGGAGGCCGAACGCTTCTCGAGTTCGTTGCCCTTCACCCACTCGGTCATCAGGCCGACAACCGGCTCCTTCGTCGGACCGAATTCGGTCGAGGAGGCCTTCTCGATGCCTGCGAGATTGCGTGCCGCTTCCACGACCGCCATCTGCATGCCGAAGCAGATGCCGAAATAGGGCACCTTGCGCTCGCGGGCAAAACGCGCCGCATTGATCTTGCCCTCGGAGCCGCGTTCACCGAAGCCGCCGGGAACGAGGATGCCGTGTACCTTCTCGAGATAGGGTGCCGGGTCTTCCTTCTCGAAGACTTCCGATTCGATCCACTCAAGCTTGACCTTCACCCGGTTGGCGATACCACCGTGATACAGCGCTTCGATCAGCGACTTGTAGGCGTCCTTGAGGCCGGTGTACTTGCCGACGATCGCGATCGTGACTTCGCCTTCCGGCGTGCGGATACGATCGGCAACGCGCTCCCAGGCTTCCATGCGCGGCTTCGGCGCCGGCTCGATGCCGAAGGCGGCCAGCACTTCGTTGTCGAGGCCTTCCTTGTGGTAGGCGATCGGAACGTCGTAGATCGAGGCAACGTCGAGCGCCTGGATAACGGCCGACTGGCGGACGTTGCAGAACAGCGAGAGCTTGCGACGCTCGGCTTCCGGAATTTCACGGTCGGCACGAACGAGCAGGATATCGGGATGAATGCCGAGCGCCTGCAGTTCCTTGACCGAATGCTGCGTCGGCTTGGTCTTCAGCTCGCCGGCCGCCGGAATATACGGCATCAGCGTCAGATGGACGTAGACGGCGGTGCCACGCGGCAGATCGTTGCCGAGCTGGCGGATCGCCTCCATGAACGGCATCGCTTCGATGTCGCCGACCGTGCCGCCGATTTCGCAGAGCACGAAATCATAGTCGTCGTTGCCTTCGGTAACGAAGCTCTTGATCTCGTTGGTAACGTGCGGGATCACCTGAACGGTTGCGCCGAGATAGTCGCCGCGCCGTTCCTTGTCGATGATGTTCTTGTAGATCCGGCCGGTGGTGATGTTGTCGGTCTTCGTCGCCGAACGCCCTGTGAAGCGTTCATAGTGGCCGAGATCGAGATCGGTCTCCGCACCATCATCGGTTACGAAAACCTCACCGTGCTGGGTCGGGCTCATGGTGCCCGGATCAACGTTGAGGTAGGGGTCGAGCTTGCGCAGTCTCACCCGGTAGCCACGCGCCTGCAGCAGTGCTCCGAGAGCCGCTGCAGCGATGCCTTTTCCGAGGGAGGAAACCACGCCGCCTGTGATGAATACATATCGCGCCATGGGAGTCACCGGATACCTTTTAACAAATGATTCCGCCACCGAAAAATTCATGTTCCAGAACTTTTCGTCTTGGGATGGAGGCAGACTTCACACAAAACAAAACCGGCGGATGAAACATCCGCCGGCGGGTTCTTCTGAATTGCGGCCTTATTGGCCGCTGGGAACTTGCGATCCCGAATTGTTGTTGGCGGGCGTCTCAGTCGTTGTGCCGCCTGCCGGAGCTTCGCCCGATGTTGCCGGCGCCGTCGAAGGGACACCGTTGCCAGTCGCAGCGCCGTTACCGGTTGCCGGGGCCGTTCCCGGCTGCTGCTGCGTGGCGCCACCGGCCGGAGCCTGGGTGTTGCCGCCACCGAGCGAATCGAGAACGCCGCCGCCGTTCGAGCTGGTGCCCGGGATACGGTCGAGGATGTCGGTCGCCTGCGGCTGATAGCGAGCGAGGATGCCCATCGCGAGCGCCAGAACGAAGAAGAGCGCGGCGAGGATCGCCGTCGTGCGGGTCAGCGCGTTGGCCGTGCCGCGGGCGGACATGAAGCCCGAGCCGCCGCCGATGCCGAGACCACCGCCTTCGGAACGCTGAATGAGAACGACGCCGATCAGGGCGACGACCACCATGAGATAGATGACGAGTAGTACGGTCTGCATCAGCTTCCAGTCCTGCCCTTGGGGCACACGAATCAAACCATGCGCAAACTCGGCCTGGCCGGGCGCAATTTTTCGCCTCTTTATACCAAGCCGTACGCCATTCCAAGCCCCTGCCCGGCAACCCGGGCGATCAGGCCGTCAATTCTTCATAAGCCCGGTAGATGGCGAGGAAGTCTTCGGCTTTCAAGCTCGCGCCGCCGATCAGTGCGCCGTCGACATTGGCGACGCCCATCAACTCCTTCGCATTGGAAGGCTTGACCGAGCCACCATAGAGGATACGCATCTTGGCTCCCGCGTCGGCAAAGCGCGAAACGAGTTCCTTGCGCATGAAGGCGTGCGCTTCCTCGACATCGGCTGCGGTCGGGGTCAGGCCCGTGCCGATCGCCCAGACGGGTTCGTAGGCGATGACGGTGTCTTCGGCGGTCGCCGCATCCGGCAAGCTCTCGGCGAGCTGGCGCCTCAGGACATCAAGGGTCTTGCCGGACTTGCGCTCGTCACCGGTTTCGCCGATGCAGACGATCGCCACGAGTTCGGCGGCGTGTGCGGCTTCCGTCTTCGCACGCACCAGCGCATCGCTTTCGGCATGATCGGTGCGGCGCTCGGAATGACCGACAATGACGTGGGTGCCGAAACAATCGGCGATCATTTCGGCGGAAACGTCGCCGGTGTGGGCGCCCGACTGCTTCTGATGGCAATCCTGCGCGCCGATCAGCAACGGGCTATCGTCGCAAAGCGCCGTCGCCACGTAGAGCAGGGTCGCAGGCGGGCAGATCAGCGTTTCGACCTTGGCGGAGAGTTCGCCCTTGACCCCTTCGGCCATCGCCTTGATCTGATCGAGCGAGGCGCGGGTTCCGTTCATCTTCCAGTTGCCGGCGACGAGCGGGCGGATATCGGGCGTCATGCAGTTTCCTCCGGATGCTTTTCTCCCGAAGCGGCCTAGCAAATGCGGCCGGCAAATAAAAGCGCTGACGGCGATTATTCCCGACGGCGGGGCTGGTTGCCTGCCCCGCCGCAAAGACACCTCATGCGGCGCGCGTCATCTCGACCACGGCAAACGGCAGCCCTTCGTCGTCGGTCGCCTTGCGTGCGGTTTCGACGAAACCGAGGCGGAGATAGAACGCGACCGCCGCCTGGTTGTCGGCATACACGCTTACATCCAGTCGCCCGAGCCGGGCGGTAGCATCCTCGACAAGCGCGCGACCGATACCGGCACCGCGAATGTCCGGATCCACGAACAGCCCGCCGATGAAATTCCCGATCAGCCCGATGAAGCCCACGACCTTCCCTTCGATTTCGGCGACCCAGTTGTCGGCCATCGGCAGGTAGGTGTCGCGCACCACCTGCTGCTGCTCGACAAGGCGCGTCTCGCCGAGAAACGGATGACCGAAGCGCGACGCCGCGAGCCAGATTGCCAACAGCCGCTCGCCCTCCTCGGGGCGCCAGGGCCGGATGGTGATGGGCTTGGCGCCAGCGACCGCCCGGCCCCTGCCCCCCGCTCCCTGCTTCCCTTGCGGCTGCAATGCCGCAATCGCATACATAAGCGGCAGGCTTGGCATGGTTGCAGGCGGCGCCATACGCCGGCCACCAAGGTCGCGCATGCCTTCGAAACCGATCCAGCCGTTGGAATAGGGATATTCCGTCAGACGCTCGATCCGGAGCCCGGCATCGATGAGCGCCTGGATCACATCCGCGATGCCCCAGTTGAACTCGAAAGATGGGTGGGGATTGCTAAAGCCCACCACACCCTCCTGGTAGCCTCCGGCCGCAAGACCGGCACCGGAATCCGCAACATAGTCGCCGACGCCCGCTTCGGCGACCGGTTCCTTCGGCGCGTAGTCATAGTGCGGCTCCCAGCTTGGGTCGAAGACCATCGCGAAGGGATGGAACTCGATGAAGGCGAAGCGCCCGCCGGGCTTGAGTACATCGGCGATACCGCGCGCCCAGACCCCGAGGTCCGACAGCCAGCAGATGGTGCCGTAGGACGCAAAGACGCGATCGAACCGCCGTTCGTCTGCGCGGGCACGCTCGAACCATTCGAACAGGTCGGACCGTTCGAATCTGGCCGCGATCCTGCATTCTTCGGAAAGCCGCGTGGCGAAGGCGATCGCCTCATCCGAGATGTCGACGCCGGTCACATTCGCGCCGAGGCGCGCAAGGCTCAGGCTGTCCTGGCCGGAGTTGCATTGGAGATGGAGGAGGTCCAGCCCGGCGATATCACCGAGCAGTTCGATTTCCTCCGGATAGAGCGTGGAGCCCCCGGCACGGAAAAAGGCCGCCTGGTCGCC
Organism: Ensifer sp. 22521; assembly: GCF_052044795.1. NCBI lineage: Bacteria > Pseudomonadati > Pseudomonadota > Alphaproteobacteria > Hyphomicrobiales > Rhizobiaceae > Ensifer > Ensifer sp. 22521. Next base: position 127,838 of record NZ_JBQENM010000008.1, on the reverse strand, counting down.
CTTATGGCTGTTGTGCGCGACTGTCGCCGCATTCCAGGAGAGGCGATTGGCCTCGTGTAGATCGTTACTCATAGTCTACTCATGAAAATCGTGCGGCAGACACGGAGCCAGGGCCCCATGCTGCGCTGTTTTTAGAATTTCAGCACGGCCTCGAGCTCGTCGTCATAGTGCTCGCCCGTCGGCTCAAAGCCGAGCTCTCGATAAAATCCTTCGGGACTGCCGGGACCCTGTCCGTAACTCGTGTAGAGTTCGCGAAGACCGCGCGCCTTCAGATCACGAACGACAAGGGCAATCGCCTGCTTGCCAAAGCCCCTGCCCTGGAACGGGCGGGCAATCATGAAGCGCCAGAGATAGACGCCGGGGCAATCGATACCGTCGTCCCAGTCGGATCCTTCATGCAGCATGATGAAGCCGACCAGCGTCTCTTCGGCATAAACAGCGCGGAACCAGGCATTCTCGGAAAAATGCGCCTCGGCAATCGAGGTGCCGTTGTCCGCCACCATGCTGCGCTGTTCGTCGCTTAGCGTTTCGCTGAGCTCGCAGACGTCGCAGACGGTCAGGGCTGAAATGCGCCGGAGGGTAATTTCGGCATCAGACGGCAATACGGTCCCACCATTGGAAACTCCTAAGAAAAATCAAAATGTTAAAAAAGAGCCGGAACCAGAACGGTCGACTTCGGATCACCCGCTAAAGGGGCAAACGGCACGTATGATGAAATCATGGCGAGAAAACGCCTGACCGTTCGCGATAGCGAACGGCGCTAGACTCCGGTTCGCAGATGGTCCTGGCCCTACCCTAGAAACCCAAAGTCACTTTGGTCGGCCTGCTGACGGATGTGTACCGCCGTTCTCCAGGCCGGCAATCGCCGCGTGAACGTCCGCCTCCACGTCTTCGTCGAACTGCTCGAAGATCGCATCGCCGATCAAGCCGTGAACCTCGCGCAGGTAAGGGGCAGCCGCCTCGCCTTCGCCAAGAGCGAGGTAGGAGCGTGCGATCGAAAGCGACGAAAGCGGCTGGCGCCGCTCCAAGGTCCACTCGCGGGACAGCAGCGAGACGGCGATGCTCTCGCGGTACCGCCCGGCATCGCAAAGTGCCGCGCCGTAACCACTCTTGATCCAGTAATACATGTCCGTGAAAGCGAGGTGGGCATCGGCTATGTCGGATGCCAGACGCCAGGCATCGATCGCCTCGCCATATTTGCCTTCGGTTCCAAGGCGGATGCCCGTGCGAGCCAGATCATAAGCCTCCCGCTCATGCGGACTCATTGGTGTCGTTTTTTTCTTCGGTGTCGTTTTTTTCTTCGTCATCTACGCCAGCCCAACTGCTTCCAGGAACAACCCCTCCGTGTCCCCTTCCACCGCAAGTGGACCACAGCTTGCTGACGTCAACAAGATCGCAGTGCAATTTTACGGTATTATCGGCGAATAAAAGCATGAGCTCATGGGTCTCACCGCCGTAACCGAGTTGTAGCGGCCGGGCTGGCGACCACGGAGACGAACATGTTGCGCAACGACAAGGCCGGGTTCGGCTGGGTCACCATCATCCTTCACTGGACGATTGCGGCGATCATCCTTGCCTTGCTCGCCCTCGGCTTCATCATGCGCCGGGTTCCGATCGACCCAGTGCTGCAGTTTTCGCTGTACCAGTGGCACAAGTCGCTGGGTTTCACCGCGCTTGGCCTGGCGGTGGTGCGCGCCCTCTGGCACGTGGTCGAGCTTCATCCGAAGCCGCCGGAAGGCCTCAGCCCCCTTGAGCAGCGCGCAGGCAGCGTCACTCATATCGTGCTCATGGGGCTTGCGCTCGCTGTCCCGCTTGCCGGTTGGGCCGTCGCATCCACCTCGACGCTGAACATCCCAAGCTTTTACTTCAACTGGGTCGTCATACCGCATCTGCCGATGGCGAAATCGGCACCGGCTGAGAACCTCTGGACGCTCGTCCATATGACGCTCGCCTATCTGCTCCTCGTCTTTGTGACGCTTCACGTATTGGCCGCCCTCTACCACCACTTTGCGCGGCGGGACGACGTCCTCGTCCGCATGCTGCCAACCGGATCGCGACGCCATAAACGCTCCCAAACGGCGGGCGCGGATCCGGTCATCGCTGGAAGGAAGAAACCATGACACTGCGCTTGCAACCATCACCCAAGGCAATTGCACTCGCCTTGCTGGCGGCCATGTCCGTTAGTCCCTCGCTCGCTGTCGGCGCCGCGCCAGACCTTGCCGATGCGGCCGGAAACTACGGCATCACGCCCGCTTCCCGTATCCATTTCACGGTAGCACAAGCAGGCGGCGGAGGAATCGTCGGCGACTTCGGCAAATTTTCCGGCAGCTTCCGCATCGACCGAAATGATGTCGACCACTCGACCGTCGAGTTCACGCTCTACCCGGAAAGTGTGAAAACGGGAGAGAAGCGGACCGAGGATTTCCTGAAGTCCAGCGCCGTTTTCGACACCGCGAACTACAGCACCGTCACCTTCCGTTCGACGAATGTGAAGCAGACCGGCCCCGCTACGGCGGCGGTCGAAGGAACGTTGACCGCCCGCGGCACCTCGCGAAAGGAACGCTTCTCGGTGACGCTGCTTGACTGGAACCGCGGCTCGATCGCCTTCAACATCCGCGGCAACATCCACCGTTCGCCCTATGGCATGGATGTCGGCACGCCGATCTATTCCAACGTCGTCGAGTTCGACATGAACATCAAAGGGCAGAGGCGGTGAACGCCCCTGCCCCTTTATGAACGCAAGTCCTCGGCTCAGCCGATCTGGCTGCCGACGAAATCCTTGACGATGCGCACGATACCGCGGCCGAGCAGGTCGTCGAGCGCCGCGATGAACTGGTCGACATGAGCGCGCTCGCAGATCAGCGGCGGCTCGAGCCGGATGACGTTGCGATTGTATTCGGTAAAGGCCACCAGCACATCGTAGTCGCGTAGGAGCAGCGCGCCGATGAAGCCGGACAACGAACCCTTGAGTTTGTCGTCAAGCATGGAGACGACTGGGCGCAGCACCATCGGCAGCGTCTGGCTGAAGTCCTGGAACTCCAGGCCGACCATCAGCCCCTGGCCGCGAACGTCCTTGATGATCTTCGGGTATTTCTCCTTCAGCGCCTGCAGGCGATCGAGCAGATAGTTGCCGCTGTCGGCGGCCCGGTCGATCAGGTGCTCGTCATAGAGCACGTTGATGCCTTCGATCGCCGTGACGCAGGCCTCGCCCATGCCGCCAAAGGTCGCCATGGCATGGATCATTGCGGTCTTCGACGTGCCGTAGGCCTTCATGTAGACTTCGCGACGGGCGATCATCGCGCCGACGGCTGCCTTGCCGGCGCCGAGCGACTTGGCGAGCGCTGTCACGTCAGGCACGACACCATAGTGCTCGAACGCATAGAAGCGGCCGGAGCGACCATAACCGCACTGTACCTCGTCGGCGACCCAGAGCACGCCGTACTTGTCGCAGAGCGCACGAAGCTTCTGCCAATACTCGGCCGGCGCCTGGATGATGCCGCCGCCTCCCTGGATGGTTTCGAGCACGATGACACCGATTTCCGGATCGGACTTGAAGGCGTTTTCCACCGCGTCGATATCGGCGAAGGGAACGCGCACCGTATTGTCGGTGAGCTTGAAGTCGGCGCGATAGAGTTGGCCGTCGGTGATGGCGAGCACACCCTTGGTCTTGCCGTGGAAGGAATTCTCGGCATAGACGACCTTAGGCCGCTTCGGACCGGCCGCACGCTCGGCAAGCTTGACGGCAGCCTCCATCGCTTCCGAGCCGGACGAGCCGAGGAAGACCATGTCGAGGTCACCCGGCGAGCAGGCGGCGATGTTCTTGGCCAGCGCCGCCGCATATTGCGACATGAAGGCGATGGCGATCTCGTGACGCTTCTCGTCCTGGAACTTCTGCCGCGCTTCAAGGATGCGCGGATGGTTATGGCCGAAGGCCAGCGAGCCGAAGCCACCGAAGAAATCGAGGATCTTGCGGCCGTTCTGGTCGGTGTAGAACATGCCCTCGGCGCTTTCGATCTTCACCTTGTGGAAGCCAAGAAGCTTCATAAAGTGAAGCTGTCCGGGATTCAGATGCTCCTTGAAAGCCGTGGTGATGTCGCCGATCGACATGGCCTTTGCCTGTTCCACGGTGATCAGTTCGGGCTTTGTCACACCACCATCGAGCGAAGGGGCGGCAACGGCGATACGGTTCGGTATGTCCAACATGGTGTCTCCCCTCATTCGGCCGGCACGGCGACGGCGGCGGTGGCCGCGGCACCCATTTTCTTTGCCCGATATTCGTCATAGGCGGCGACCAGCATGTCGCCATCATTGTATTCCGCACGCCATCCGAGCTCGCGCTTCAGCTTGCCGGTCTCACGCACGCACATCTCGTCTGCGATCAGATACTGCTCCGGATCCATGATCGGCTTGTTGATCAGATCGAAGAAGGCCAGCGTCTGCTTGACCGCGAAGGCGGGGGTCGGCAGCAGGAACGATTTGGAACCGGCGTGCTCGATGAGATTGCCGAGCAGGTCGCGCACCGAGGGCGGATTGTCGGAGCCGAGATTGTAAGCTTCATTCGGCACGCCACCCTTCCAGGCAAGGCGTGCAGCTTCGGCGCAATCGAAGACCGAGATGAACTGATAGGGCACCTTGCCCGAGCCGATCATCGGCACCGGCAGGTTCATGTCGATCAGCTTGAACAGCTTCTCGAGAATGCCGAGACGACCGGGGCCGATGATCAGGCGCGGGCGGAAGATCGAAATGTTCATGCCCTGCTTGCGCCATTGCACCGCAAGCTGCTCGGTCGCCCATTTCGACTTGCCGTATTCGCCGAGCGGCTTTGCCGGATGGGTTTCGGTCTGCGGCGATTGCACCGTGTGGCCGTAGATCATGTCGGTGGTGAACTGCACCAGGCGCGATGCGCCGGCGGCGTCCATGGCCTTCATGATGTTTTCGGCGCCGTAATAGTTGACGGGCCAGAAGAATTCCCAGCGCTTCGAGCGGATCTGCAGCGGCGACAGCATCTTGGCCGCCATATTGTAGACCATGTCATCGGGACCGATGCCGACCTTCTGTACAGCCTTCAGGTCAGTGACGTCGCAATGGACGAAGCGGGCGCGGCCGTAATGCGGCAGGTCGGACTTGACGATATCGGCGATCACCACGTCCTCGCCGTCCTTGACTAGACGTTCCGCCAGGTGACGGCCAACAAAGCCGTCGCCACCAAAGATGATGTGTTTCATGACTTGCTCCCGAATTCTGCAGTGCTCACCCCGGCTGCATCCGCCGACTTGTCATCGGCGTGGGATGAGATGCCCGACTGGGCGATAAGAAGGGTTCCTGCGCAGATCAGCGCGATGCCGGCGATGCGCCAGGCATTGAGGTCCTCGCGGAAAACGAAATAGGCGAAGACCGCGACTGCGACGTAGGCGAGGCTCAGGAACGGATAAGCAAAGGAAAGCTCGACCTTCGACAGCACATAGAGATGCGACGCCATCGAAATGACGAAGGTCGCGAGGCCGGCAAAGACCCAGGGGTTGAAGACGATCTGGAACAGCCGGACGATCGCCGTTTCAGCGGTCATAGAAATCGGCCCGAGCGTCAGCATGCCCTGTTTCAGCATGAGCTGAGCGGCAGCGTTGGTAAGCACCGTAAAGAGAATGAATGGAATATATTTCATTGTTTTACTCCCAGTCCCGAAAATGTACTTACGGGCAAGAGACGGATTTTCCGTGAAGTTTGAAAGTTTATTTGAATAAAATTATCTGCATTCTCATTCTGGCAAAGCCAGAGCCGTGCGCTTCCAGAAGTTGGAAACGAGCGCTGGATCGCGCAACGCCTCGAGCCTCCTCCAGGAAGGGAAAGACATTTCAAAGACTTGCGGGCTCATGCGAGCATCCTTGTACGGATTGACCGCACCGCCTGCCTCCACCACGATGCTATCGAGCGCATCCAGCAGCTTTACTGTCCGTTCACCTTGATTGGCGAAGTCCAATGTCAAAGTAAAACCGGGTCGCGGGAAGGACAGAACGCCGCGCGAGCCGATATCGCCAAAACGCTTGAGAACCGTCAGGAACGACGCATGGCCGGCCTTGCGAGCCGTTTCCATGAGTTGCGCGGTGATCGCCGGTGCCCGCTCTGCCGGGTAGACGCTCTGGTGCTGATAGAGACCGCGTGGGCCGTAAAGCCTGTTCCAGGCGCCGATGGCATCCAGCGGATAGAAATAGGAGGTCCAGGGAACCGTCGTCACGGTTTCGCCAGGCTTTTCCTTGCGGAAGTAATATTCGTTGAAGGCCTTGAGCGTTGTCCGGTTCAGAAGATTGAAGGGCGGCGCGAAGGGCACCGAAAGCTTCAATCCCTTCGGGATATCGGGCAGTTCACAGGAGCCGTCGGCATGGTCGCCGGCCAGCAGTACGCCCCTGCCCGCGCGGGCTCCTACAGCGAGTTGGTCGATCCAGGCAACGGAATATTCGTGCTCGTCGTCGACCCGATCGACGAGGGCGAAGTATTGGTCGAGATTATCGAAGCGGATCGCATGCTGTTGCACGTGCGGCGACGGCACCTTCATCAGCCGCAGATCCACGGTCAGGATCAACCCCGTCAGGCCCATGCCGCCGATGGTCGCAGCGTAGAGTTCAGCGTTCTCTCCGGGCGAACAGGTCAATCGATCCCCGTTCGAGCGCAGAAGCGTGAAACCTGTCACGTGATTGCCGAAGGTGCCGCGCGCATGGTGGTTCTTGCCGTGCACGTCGTTGGCAAGTGCGCCGCCGACGGTCACGAAAGCCGTGCCGGGGGTGACCGGCAGGAAGAAGCGATGTTCGATCGCGCGTTCGAGCACCTCGCGCAACGTCACGCCGGCCTCGCAGGTCATCATGCCGGTGCCGGGATCGAAGGCGATGATCCGGCCATGCCGGCGGCTTTCGATCAGCGTGCCTCGGTCATTGTGGCAACTGTCGCCGTAGCTGCGGCCATTGCCGAAGGGCAAGTAGCCTTCCGCCTCCAGGCTGCCGAGGCGATCCTCATAGTCGTCAGGCGAAATGGCCGGCCGCGCGCGATTGTCGAGGCGGCCCCAGCTTTTATGGTCTTGCAAACTCATTGCGGCCCGATGGCTCCAAACAGTATCAACAGCGCGCCGATCAGCATGGTCAATTGGCTGCGCCAGTCACGCATGATGAAGACAACAGGGTCCTCATGCAGCATGCCGCGACGCGCGAGCATCCAGATGCGCAACAACATATAGAGCACCAGCGGGCAAAGCGGCCACAGCGCCCACGGCGTGGTGTACATTTCCTGGAGTTCCTTGCTGTGCACGTAGAGCGCAAGGACCAGAGCCGAGGTGAAAGCGGAAGCAACGCCAGCCTGCCCCACCATCTCGAAATCGACAGCGAGATAGCCGCGCCCCGGAACGTTGCCGCCATCCTTGTCGTCGAATTCGTGCAACTCGACATAGCGCTTCACCAGCGCCAGGCTGAGGAAGAAGAAGATGGCGAAGGAGACCAGCCAGAAGGAGAGTTCCGTGCCCGTGGCCGCGGCACCGGCAACAATGCGCGTGGTGTAGAGGCCGGCGAGCGTGAAGACGTCGACCAACAGCTTGCGCTTCAGCACGAAGGTATAGGCAGTCGTCGCGCAGGCATAGAACGCCAGCACACCGGCAAATTTCCATGGCAGCAACAGCGTCAGCGACAGCGATGCCAGGACGAGGCAGCCGGCAAGAATGAGCGCTGTTGGCACCGACATCTGGCCGCTGGCGAGCGGCCTGTGACGCTTCTTTGCATGGCGGCGATCATTGGCGAGGTCCGAAAGATCGTTGATGACATAGACCGCCGAGGCGAGGAAGCTGAAGGCGAAGAAGGCGACGATGACGCTCATGATCGCGTCGAAATGCAGCACCTCATGATTGAGGATCATCGGCACGCCGATGAGTACGTTTTTCGCCCATTGATGCACGCGGATGGACTTCAACGGCGCAAGCGCGCTCACCTTGCCGGTCTCCAGCCGTTCCGCGTCATGATTGCGGCGCCACTTCTCCGCCGCAGCATCCGGGGCGACCACGATCGCACGCCGCGCTACCTCGAAAACGGCGATATCGTCACGGCTGTTGCCCATATAGTCGAAGGCACCGTCGCCGAAACGATCGACCAACGCCTGGCGCTTGCGGCTGCTCGTCAGATTGAGCGCATCGGTCGAATGCATGACCGAGGAAAAAAGTCCGACATGATCGGCAACGTCTCTGGCGACCGACGGTGCAGCGCCGGTGACGAGCACCAGTTCGCGGCCCGCCTTTCTCTCCTCGGCGAGCCGATCGATGACGGCCTGCCGGTAGGGCCAGTCCTGAGCCTTGCGGCCGGAACGCAAGGCCACCTCATGCTTCAGCCGCGCCTTGCCCTTCGCCAACCAGAACAGCATGGGAAAGAGCATCAGCGGATTGCGCAAGAGAATGATCGCCGCACCTTCCCACAGCGTATCGGCGGCCAACAAAGTACCGTCCAGATCCACACACAGCGGAATGTGCCGTGTCTCGGTGCGCGCGTCCATGAATTCCATCCCAGCCATAATTGCCGGGCATGATGACGTCTTCAACTTTCCAGAGTGGAAACGCGGGCCACAATCTCGCCCGGAAACTGTCGGGCTGGTTAACAAATGTCAGCGGCGCGGACAAAGGTCAGCGGCGACCGATCCAGTTCAATGCATCGCGCCAGTCGGTCATGCGCACCGGGGTGCCGTGCGAGCCGGTTTCGAAGAGGACGAAGCGTGTCGGGTAGCCTTGGCCCTTCAGCGTGCGATAGAGCGCTTTCTGGCTCTCGGCCGGATAGACGCTGTCGCGGCTGCCATGGCTGAAGAACATGGGCAGATTCGCCTTGTAAGCAGCGCTCTTGGTGAAATCGGGGTCGCTTACGCCACCCATGACCATCATGCCGCTGAGAGCCGCGACCGCGGAGGCATCGCGCGAAACGCCCCAGCAGATGAAGCTTCCCATCGAGGCGCAGGCCAGCACCACGGGGCGACCGCCTGAGTGCTCGGAAACCTGTTTGACCAGGCCGGCAATATCCGCAGCGCCTGCCGTGTCGAAGGAGCGGACGCTCGGCGCGTAGTAGACTCCGCCATTGGCGACGGCGAGGTTCTTCAGCCGATTGAAGTTACCGCCGAAGGAAAAATCGTTGGTGCCGAGCCGGCGATCACCGCCGCGGCCGTGGATGAAGATCACCGTGAAGGCAGCGCCGCGATCCGGACCGACACGGGTCACGTCAAGCAAGCGACCGCCAATGTCGAGCTTCTCATTGACTTGCTCGCTTTTCACGCCCAGCGAAACATAGGCGCGCTTCACCCGGCGTTCCGGAATTTCGTCCCGTTCGTTGATGTCGCGCAGTTCCTGATATTCCACCGTCAGGTCGTCGCCGCCATCATTTTGTTGCAGCACCTTGGCATAGGAGAAAAGCTCGTCCTTGAAGGGTTTCAATGTCTGCGCTTGAGCCGCGGAAGCGCCTGCGGCGAAGGCCGCAGCCAGAAAAAGCCGGCGAAACGGAAAAACAGTTGTGGACACGGCCAATGACGGGCTCCCTCTTTGGCCGGAAGCCTTGCCATCGCACGGACGCCAAAGCAACACTTGCTCCGTAACAGGGCCGCAAAGGCGGCATTTCACCTGCAAGCGATGCCAGCATTCTCCTTTTGTTCGCTCTTTCGGCGGGAGTCTGGCAGAATTCAGGTGATTCGACCGCCGGGGGATGGCGGCAAAGTCGAGGTCTTGCTATGGCCTCTCCCCAAGTGACAGGAACGATCCGAACGGCCCCATGGACGACAACAGCGACCTCTTCTCAATGCCCGAGCAACCGAAGCCCGTACAGCCGAGCGCCAAACCGGCTGTGCCAGTGGCACCAGTCGCGCGCGAAGAGCCGCGCCCTGCCCCGAAGGGTAGCGACGGCAGCGACTACGATGCTTCGGCGATCGAGGTGCTCGAAGGGCTGGAGCCAGTTCGTCGTCGTCCGGGCATGTATATCGGCGGCACCGACGAGAAGGCGCTGCACCACCTCTTCGCCGAAGTCATCGACAACTCGATGGACGAAGCGGTCGCCGGTCATGCAAATTTCATCGAAGTCCACCTCGATGCCGACGGCTTCCTGACGGTCACGGACAACGGCCGTGGTATCCCGGTCGAGAACCATCCGAAATTCCCGGGCAAGTCGACGCTCGAAGTCGTCATGACCATCCTCCATGCCGGCGGCAAGTTCGACGGCAAGGCCTATGAGACGTCGGGCGGTCTTCACGGTGTGGGCGTTTCCGTCGTCAATGCGCTCTCCGATGCGCTCGAGGTCGAGGTCGCACGCAACCGCAAGCTCTACCGGCAGCGCTTCTCCCGCGGTATTCCGCAGGGTGGGCTCGAGGAACTCGGCGACGTGCACAACCGCCGCGGCACGCGCGTTCGTTTCCATCCGGACCCGGATATTTTCGGTCCGCACGCGCATTTCGAGCCCGGACGGCTTTTCCGCATGGCGCGCTCGAAGGCCTATCTCTTCGGCGGCGTCGAAATCCGCTGGTCCTGCGATCCGTCGCTGCTGCAGGAAGGCTCGGAGATCCCGGACAAGGCCGTCTTCCACTTCCCGGGCGGCCTGAAGGATTATCTTGCCGCCACACTCGGCAAGGAATTCACCGTCACCCGCGAGATCTTCGCCGGCAAGTCGGAGAAGGCCAACGGCCACGGCTCGCTCGAATGGGCCGTCACCTGGTACGGCGGCGACCAGCAGGTCCATTCCTACTGCAACACCATCCCGACGCCCGAGGGCGGCACGCACGAAGCGGGCTTCCGCATCGCGCTGACCAAAGGCCTGAAAAACTATGCCGAACTGACGCAGAACAAGCGCGCGTCGATCGTCACCACCGACGACGTGATGATCTCGGCGGCGGGCATGCTGTCGGTCTTCATCCGCGAACCGGAATTCGTCGGCCAGACGAAGGACAAGCTCGCGACGGTCGAGGCACAGCGCATCGTCGAAAACGCGCTCCGCGACCCCTTCGATCACTACCTTGCCGACAATCCCGGAGAAGCCGCCAAGCTGCTCGACTGGGTGGTCGAGCGCGCCGAAGAGCGCGTCCGCCGGCGCAAGGAAAAGGAAGTCAACCGCAAGACGGCAGTGCGCAAGCTGCGCTTGCCGGGCAAGCTTGCGGACTGCTCGCAGAACACGGCCGAAGGCGCTGAACTCTTCATCGTCGAAGGGGACTCGGCTGGCGGATCGGCAAAGCAGGCGCGCAACCGCGCCAACCAGGCGATCCTGCCGCTTCGCGGCAAGATCCTCAACGTCGCGAGCGCAGGCCGCGAAAAGCTCAGCGCCAACCAGCAGATCACCGACCTCATTCAGGCACTCGGCTGCGGCACGCGTAGCAAGTACCGCGAAGAGGATTTGCGCTACGAACGCATCGTCGTCATGACCGACGCCGACGTCGACGGCGCGCATATCGCCTCGCTGCTCATCACCTTCTTCTATCAGGAGATGCCAGAGCTCATTCGCGGCGGTCACCTCTATCTCGCCGTACCGCCGCTCTACCGCATCAGCCAGGGCTCGAAGACGCTCTATGCCCGCGACGATGCGCACCGCGAAGAACTGATGCGAACCGAATTCGCCGGTCGCGGCAAGGTCGAGATCGGCCGGTTCAAAGGTCTTGGCGAGATGCTGCCCGCGCAGCTCAAGGAAACGACGATGGACCCGAAGTTCCGCACGTTGCTCAAGGTGGAGATCGACGAGATTGATTTCGAGGGCACGCGCGAGGCGGTGGACAATCTGATGGGGACGAAGGCCGACGCCCGCTTCCGCTTCATCCAGGAGCGCGCCGTGTTCGCCGAAAACCTGGATATCTGATTGGGCGATGGATGCGAAGGCGCATGACGTTCTTGCGCGCCGCACTCCCTGAGCAATCAATTTTGAGAACGGCGGCCCTCGCGCCGCCGTTTTGATTTTCAGCTCACGGGACCACTCGGCGTGGCGAGATCATGCCGCCTGGCGAACAGGCTTTTCCATGAACAGGCTGAGCGGATCCGGCTGATAGTAACCAAAGGGCGGACGCTCGATATAGCCGGCCGCCTTGTAAAGTCCGATCGCTTCGGGCTGATAGATGCCGGTTTCGAGGCGAATTGCCGTGTAGCCGAGTTCACCTGCGCGCGCTTCCAGTGCCTGCAACAGCAGCTTGCCGAGCCTCAGCCCCCTCGCCTCCGGATCCACGAACATACGCTTGATCTCAGCCGTACCGTCGCCGGCCTCTACCAGGGCGCAGCAACCGACGATGTTGTCGTCACGCCGCGCCACAAAGAAGGAAACCCCCGGCTGCTCCAGGCTCGAAAGGTCGACCATGTGGTTGCTTTCGGCGGGATAGAGCGAAGCGGCATAGGCGTCGGAGAGTTCCAGCAGACGCACGACCTGCGCTTGGCGTGGCTGCTCCAGGGCTATGGTTACGGCAGGCAATTGTTTCGTCCTTGTCGATTTTAACTGTTTGCGGCCGGACGTTAGTGCCACCCGTACCGCCAGCCAATACGTCAAATGACGCAGGCGCGCCCGGTGCTACCCTATCAATCCGGCTAACGGGCTGAAACAATTTGTTCCCTATCACCTGCAACGCCGCCCTATTTCGGGGAGAATCGCACAGGCATAGGTTGATCGCATCACAACCTCCAGGGACCGACAGGATCACCATGCAAGCGGCGCTGATTGTCATGACCATTCTCGGCTGCGACCACGATGTCAGCCAATGCCAGTACATTTCGACGGTCAACGGCACATGGCCGTCGATCGCCCAATGCGACACGGACTCGCAGGCGCAACTACCGAAGTTCTCGAACGCCAACTATCCGGTCGTCGTCGCGGTTTGCGAAACCTCCGGCCCAGCCCTTGCCGACCTCACCCCACCACCGGTCGGCTCGCAACAGAGCCAGATGCCGCCCTCGCAGGTGACGGAACCGGAGCCGGAACAAAACCTGCCGAAACGGACGCTGGCTTTCCTGTCCGGCGCCATGCCGGACCGGGAGAAGCTCAAGACCATCGTCACAAAGCCGGTGCACTACATCGAAGACGGCTATTCCTGGGTCGCTCGCCGCTTCACCAACTAGCGGGCACGCTCACACCAGACAGTGCCGATCAGGCTTTCGGCGCTGGCCATGACCGCCTCTTCTTTGGTTCGTCGGCTGCCAGCCCAGAACGCGACGCGCCTTCTCGTTGGAAATGCGGGAGTCGCGTCCCAACTCCCGGACGATCAGGCGCAAACCGGCATCGAAGGGAGCAGCCAAGCCTGCCAGCCAGTTCGGCAGAATGAACTTCGGCAGCTTGGCGGCATGCGCGGGAAACGCACGGCGCAGAACGGACGCGATGTCGGCAATAGACAACGTCTCTCCAGCGATCAGAAACCGCTCGCCCGCCGCATCGGCAACGGTCATTGCCCTTAGATGGGCATCGGCGACGTCACGAACATCGACGACGGGTACGCCGAACTTCGGCAGAGCGGGATACCCGCCTTTCAGGAGGTTTCGAACCACGGCAACAGAGGTGCCGATCTCGCGCCCGAGCAGCGGCCCGAGGACCATGCCTGGATTGATGACCACCAACTCAAGCCCTTTTCCAGCCGCATAGTCCCATGCCGCGTGTTCCGCAAAGGTCTTCGAGCGGTAGTAGGGCGTCGCCAGCGGCGATTGCGGATCGGTCCAGTCGTCCTCGGTGTATGGCGCACGACCGGCCCCGTAGATGACCGCGGCAATCGAAGAGGTTAGAACGACACGGCGAACGCCGGCCGACCGGGCGGCTTTCAGAACGCGCAGCGTGCCGTCCAGCGCTGGTCCGATCAGATCGGCCTCGTCGGCAGGCAGACGCGCCGGAAACGGCGATGCCGTGTGCATGACATAGGAAACGCCAGCGAAGGCATCGGCCCAGCCTTTTTCGCCCAGCAGGTCCGCTTCAGCAAAACTCAGTTTGGCCGCCTCCGTGCCGCCGGCGGCGCGGATTGATCGTTCGATCTCCTCTGCGCGCGCTAGGTCCCGAACGGTGCCGCGTACGTCATAGCCCCGCCGCAACAAGAGGAGCGCGACGTGACGCCCGACAAAGCCGCCTATGCCGGTTACAGCAACGGTTGCGTCGGCCCTCGCGTTCATGCGTCAGTTCCTCATTGACCGCGAACCCGCAATCATCGGGCCGCCAGCAGTATTACGTCGCGGATACAATCCGCCGCAATAGAAGTCAGGCGGCCTGCCGCGCCGCAAGTTCCGCATAATTGCGAGCCGACTGCCGTTCCTCGGCAAATGCCAGGCGTTCGAGCAGATCGATCATCGCAGTATTGACCGAGGACGGGCTCTCATTCCGCAGCCGCGCGAGCAGCGCCGTGGAGACGGAAGCCGTGCTGTCGTTTCCAGCTGAAGTGTCCTGGCGCCAGAAAAGCACAGCCGCAGCAAAGGTTTCGCTGACATCGTGGCCGAGGCCGGCGCTCTCGAACAGAGCACGGATCGAATGAACGCGGCCGCCGGACAGGATGGAGCGCACGCGCTTCTCGCAAACGCCGGAGAGATCGACGATCGCGGCCGAGAAAAACTCCGCACGGCCGGTCACCAGCGCGTGCAGCAGGAAGGCTGGGGTCAGGCGGCCGGTCTCACGCAGATGCACCACGAGGCCAGGCAACTCGTCCACAGCCAGCGTCCCGGCCATGCCGACGGCAGCAATATCGCAAGCTTCCCGCATGATCCGCTGGACCCGGGCTTCGCCGATCGCCATCTGCACCAGGCCGAAGGCTGCCAGCGCCGCTCCCACCTCTTCCACCAGCGCGTGGCGGGCATCGCTTGGCAGGTCCGGCCGGGCAAGCAACAGGTCGCGCACGGCCGCGAAGCAGCCAAGACGCTCGGCAATGCGTTTCAACGATCGGCGCGACAGGTTGGCGCCGGCGTTTTCCAGGAGGATCAGAATTTCTTCCTCACCGCCGATTTCAGCGATTGCGGCCGATACGGCACGGGAGACGAAACTGCGCGCCGCGATCAGAGCGCGCGTTTCGAGCGTTCCCCTGGCAGCAAGGTCGACCAGATCCTCATCGGTCAGGACAGGCGAGCGGGATATGACGACATAGGCAATTTCCGGCTGGTCTTCGGCAAGGCCGAGAATGATGCCGCGCGGAACGGACGAGCAGCCACAAAGCGCATCAGCGAGTGCACGCCGAACCTTCGGCGACGGATCGTCGAGCAGGAAGGTCATCGCCATCTCAGCGGCGCGGCGATCGAGGCCATTCATCTGCGCGTCGACATAGGCGCGACCGAGCGCACTGGCGGCGCGGGTGCGTTCACCCGTTCTCGCCGTTTCCACCCAGCGAAGAAATGCTTGTATGATCACCTACGCCCCACTAGACCACGCCAATGCCACCGATGTTCAAACCCTAGCCGGCAAAGGTTTAAGATTGGTTCACCATGTCTGTTAACCGCTCCCAAACCATGAAGCCGTTGCTGATCGTTAAGGGTACGGCTCCGGCGATGGAAGTCGCTGTGCTCAATGCGCTCGCCGGTGTCATCATGGATATCGGTTGCGACACAGAAATAGTGCGCAGCATGGCGCGTTTGGCAGGCCGCAGCTTCGCCCTTCTTGCGCGCGTCGAACCGCTGGAGCGGCTGGACGAAGAGGCATTGAACCGGCTGCTCGACAGCGGTGTCGACGGTATCGTGCTTTCCGGATGCCGCGGGCGCGCCGACATACAACGGCTCGACGTGATGTTGCGGGTTGCGGAAGCCGCCAACGGTACCGCGCCCAACCGTATTCGGATCTATGCGGAATACGGCGGCTCGCCGGGAGGCCTATTATCGCCCAATCCGCTGACAGGTTCGTCGTCCCGCCTGGAAGCGCTGATCTTCAACGGTGCAGCGTTGGCCAAGTCCCTTGGCTGTCTGGAGCCGACCAGCGCTCCCCATCAACGCGTCGCAGCGCCGATCCTTGCCGGACGAGCATATGTGGTCCTGAGGGCGTGCGAAGCTGGTGTGCCCGCCTATGAGGTGCTACCTGCTGCCACCCCCGACGAAGCCGCGACACGGTGGGCGCATTCACTGAGCCGGGACAACGGCTTTGCCTCGGTCGTTTGCAACTCGATCGAACAGGCAACGATCGTAAGCAACACGTGACCTATCAGGCGCGCAAAGTCGCTGATCTCAGAGGGTCGGGCGTGTCATCTGGAAGACGTCGCCGCCGTCGCAATAGTCCATGTAGCCGAGACGGGCGAGCGGCCTGACCGTCGCCATGTCGAAGCGGCCATCGCGGATTGCTTCCTCGCGGATATGAATGCCGACGACCTGGCCGATGACGACATAGTTGTCGGACACTTCGCCATCCAGGCCCTTCGGTTGAAACATCTCCGTCATCCGGCACTCGAGCGCAGCAAAGGCCTCACCGACGAACGGCGCCTTCACCAGAGTGCCGTCGACTGGCGTGAGCCCGGCGATCTCGAATTCACTCTCACCGTGCGGCGCGGGAATTGACGTCTTGTTCACAGCCTCGGCAAGACTGCGGCTGGCGAAGCTCGCCGTGAACTCACCGGTTGCTTCGATGTTGCGGACCGAATCCTTGTAGCCGCTCGATGAGAACATCACGAGCTTCGGCCGATCACTGATGGCATTGAAGAAAGAATAGGGCGCGAGGTTATGCGAACCGTCGCGCCCACGCGTGCCGATCCAACCGATCGGCCGCGGCGAGACGATGGCCTTGAAGGGGTCATGCGGCAAGCCGTGACGATTCGAGGCCGTATCGTAGAACATCAGGCGCCCTCGCCAACCCAGGTGACGATCTCTTCAAGCTCGGGCCTCGGCCGCTCCGTCGGCGGCACCATCGCAGTGCCGATATGAATGAAGCCGGCTGGCTTCTCACCCGGCTTGACGCCCAGCAAGGGATAGGCGCGCTCGTCGAAGGCAAACCATTCGGTCAGCCAGTTGGAGGCGTAGCCAAGTGCGTTTGCGGCCATCAGCAGGTTGAGGCACACGGCACCGGCAGACATCTGTTGCTCCCATTCCGGAATCTTGAAGTGCGGCGCAGCCGTGCTGACCACGGCGACCACGACCGGCGCCCGCGTCAGCCGCGTTTCCTCGACCTTGATCATTTCTTCCGAGAGATCGGGCTTCACTGCGAGCGCCATAGCCTTCAGCTCGGCGCTGATGCGCGCCCGCTCCTCACCGCGGTAGACGATAAAGCGCCAGGGTGCGAGCTTGCCGTGGTCCGGGACGCGGGAGGCGAGCTTCAACATCTCCTCGACCTCGGCCTTGCTGGGGCCGGGTTCGCCCATCTGGAATGCGGGGATCGAGCGACGGGACGCGAGATAATCAACAAGCTTAATTTCGGTTTTCATGTCGGATGAATTCCACTAATTTGCCGCAGCATCGGCAGCCACGAAAATGCCATATCGGCGTCCCAAGTGGAGTCACTCAGTCAGGAAGTCAACTGCTCTCATGCGTGCATGCTCTCGTATTTTCCTCAGAACCGGACTCGCGATCCTTGTCGCCGGCGCTGCTGCAGGAAGCGTGCTTGCTGAGGATGCAACGCAGGCCTTCGAGAGCTTTCCTTCGATCGCCGGCCCGCGCAAGATGCCGAAGCTTACGGGCTTCAGCCCAATGACGACGGATCCGATCGCCGACGGTACCTTGAGGGATGTCAAGCTCGAAGCGCTGCTCACTGAGAAAGGCGCCCCCGTCGAGGCCGGCCTGACCTGGCGCGTGTTCAGCCCGATCCCCGGAAGCGACGGCAAGCTGCCGCTTCTTGCAACGTCGGAAGGTGGATCGACGGCGTTCAACGTCGTGCCGGGCGATTATTTCGTCAACGTTTCCTTCGGACGTGCGTCCGCGACACGCAAGATCCGCGTTCCCCAGGAAGGCACGCTCGAAAAGCAGGTTCTGGTCCTGGATGCGGGCGGCATCAAGCTGAACGCCGTCTCCGGCAGCGATGTGCGCATACCACCGGCCGAACTCAGCTTCTCCGTCTATTCTGCCGATACCAAGAGCGACGGCGAACGGGCGCTCATCATGTCGGATGTGAAGCCGAATACGGTGATCCGACTCGGTGCCGGAACCTATCATGTGACCTCGAGTTACGGTGCCACCAACGCCTCGACGGCCGCCGACATCCAGGTTGAAGCCGGCAAGCTGACGGAAGCGACCATCCAGCATCGCGCCGCCAAGCTGACGCTCAAGCTCGTCTCTGAGCCCGGCGGCGAAGCGATTGCCAACACCGCATGGACGATCCTGACGTCCGCGGGCGACACGGTGGACGAAGAAAACGGCGCCTTCCCGACGCTGGTTCTGCTCGAAGGCAGCTACTCCGCCGTCGCACGCTACAAGGACAAGATCTACGAACGCGACTTCACCGTGAAGGCCGGCGTCAACACGGATGTGGAAGTGCTGCTCAGCAGCGGCGGCAACGACGCGAGTACCAATCCGGGCGCAATCTCCGACGCGGCCGACTAGGATCTTCTTCCAGCATCAACCAACTGACGCTACGTCAGCCTACCCGTCTCATGAACCGCCGGCGCGGCGGCGCCATGGAGAAGACCGCTTCATAGATGCGGGCCAGCAAATCCTTGCGATCGCCACAGGCACCGAGGTCCTCCGGCGTCAGCACACGGCCGATGCGCGCTGCGATCGTCGTGCCGGACAGACGGCGGAACTCGCGGATCAGCAGCGACAGCCTCAACGTCAGTGAAATCTTGCTCGCCAGGTGGAAAAAGGGACCGTTCTGTCCCTCGAAGTAGATCGGGATGACGCTCGCCCGCGCAGCCTGGATCAGCTTCGCCGGAAAGATCTTCCAGGGCAGGTCCTCGGCGCGGCCGAAACCCTTCGGCGCGGTCGCCACACCGCCGGCGGGAAAGATCACGATCGTCACACCTTCCTTCAGCAGGCGCAGCGCCTCATGGCGTGTCGCCATGTTGACCGCGAGCGCCTCCTTCGTCTCCTCGAACGACACCGGCAAGGAATAGGGCGCCATTTCTGGCACCTTCAGCAGTTCGTTGTTGATGAGCACACGGAACGGGCGGCCGAGCTGTTCGGCAAGCGCCAGCACAGCGATGCCGTCGCCGATGCCGAAGGGATGATTGGCGATGATGACGATCGGCGTGTCGGGCAAGTGCCGCGGCGGCCACTCACCCTGGGTTCGCAGCTTCACATCGATGAGCTGCAGCATCTCGCCGAAGACCCGATCGCTCTTGCCGACGATGTCGGACCGCCAGCGCGTGTAAAGCTTTGCGTAGCGATTGCGACCCGACAGACCTTCGATGGAGCGAATGAACCAGCGCTTCAGGCGCCGGTCGTTTTCATTGGCGTAGGACAGCTCTTTGAACTGCACGGACATCTCCGATGGATATAATCTTATCCGGATATTCCGCTAATATGACAGTTTGCTGACAAAGCAAGTGCCCGGGGGTTCAACCCCGGGCTTTCTTTTCCGCCTTGCGCTTGAGATCCGGCGCCATCGCCTCGAAGGCGAGCGAGGAAATTGCCTCGTCGAGCGACATCGCGGTCTGGGCCTGGGAGCCGAGACGGCGGATGTTGACCGAACGCTCTTCGGCTTCGCGCTTGCCGCAAACAACGATGACCGGAACCTTGGTCACCGAATGTTCGCGGACCTTGTAGTTGATCTTCTCGTTGCGGAAGTCGGTCTCGACGGTGAGGCCGGCGTCACGCAGGAGCTCGGCAACCTCGCGACCATAGTCGTCGGCTTCCGAGGTGATCGTTGCGACCACCACTTGCAGCGGCGAAACCCAAAGCGGCATGTGGCCGGCGAAGTTCTCGATCAAGATCCCGAGGAAGCGCTCCATCGAACCGCAGATGGCGCGGTGGATCATCACCGGCTGGCGCTTTTCCGATTCCTTGTCGATATAGAAGGCACCGAACCGCTCTGGCAGGTTGAAGTCGACCTGGGTCGTGCCGCACTGCCATTCGCGGCCGATCGCGTCCTTCAGCGTGTATTCGAACTTCGGACCGTAGAAAGCGCCCTCGCCCGGCAGGATGCCAGTCTTGATGCGGCCTTCCGACTGCGCCTCGATCGTCTTCAACACGTCCATCATCACGCTTTCGGCGCGATCCCACAGCTCGTCGGAGCCGACGCGCTTGTCCGGACGGGTGGAGAGTTTGACCACCACTTCCTTGAAGCCGAAGTCCTCGTAGACCGAGAGGATGAGGTCGTTGATGCGCAGGCATTCAGCCGCCATCTGCTCGTCGGTGCAGAAGACGTGGGCATCGTCCTGGGTAAAGCCGCGCACGCGCATCAGGCCGTGTAGAGCACCGGAGGGCTCGTAGCGGTGAACGTTGCCGAATTCGGCCAGGCGAACCGGAAGCTCGCGGTAGGACTTCAGGCCATGCTTGAAGATCTGGATATGGCCCGGGCAGTTCATCGGCTTCAGCGCGAAGACGCGATCGTCGTCGGTTTCATCGCCGGCAACCGTCACCTTGAACATGTTGTCGCGGTACCAACCCCAGTGACCCGAGGTTTCCCACAGCGACTTGTCGAGCACCTGCGGCGCATTGACTTCCTGGTAGGTGTTCGCAAGCCGACGGCGCATATAGGCCGTCAGCGTCTGGAACATGCGCCAGCCCTTGCCGTGCCAGAAGACGACGCCCGGACCCTCTTCCTGGAAATGGAACAGGTCCATTTCGCGGCCAAGGCGGCGGTGATCGCGCTTCTCGGCCTCGGCGAGCACGTGGAGATACTGGTCCAGCTCTTCCTGGGTGTGCCAGGCGGTGCCGTAGATGCGGGTCAGCATCGCGTTGTTGCTGTCGCCGCGCCAATAGGCGCCGGCCACCTTCATCAGCTTGAAGGCGGTGCCGATTTGACCGGTCGAGGCCATGTGCGGACCGCGGCAAAGATCGAACCAGTCGCCCTGGTAATAGATCTTGAGATCCTGTCCCTCGGGGATCGCATCGACGAGCTCGACCTTGTAGGCCTCGCCCTTGTCGGCAAAGACCTGCCGTGCCTTTTCGCGCGACCAGACTTCCTTGGTGAAAGGCTTGTTGCGGGCGATGATCTCCTTCATCCGCTTTTCGATGAGCGGCAGATCATCCGGCGTGAAGGGCTCGTTGCGGGCGAAGTCGTAGTAGAAGCCATTGTCGATGGCCGGACCGATAGTCACCTGCGTTCCCGGCCACAGTTCCTGCACGGCCTCGGCCATCACGTGTGCGGCATCGTGACGGATAAGCTCAAGCGAACGCTTGTCGTCGCGCACGACGATCTCGAGCCGGCCATTGGTCACCGGATCGGACAGGTCGCGCAGCTCGTCGTCGAGCGCAATCGCGACCGCCTTCTTGGCGAGCGATTTCGAAATCGATTCTGCCACGTCGCGGCCGGTCGTGCCGAAAGGATATTCGCGCACCGAGCCATCTGGAAATGTAAGGGAAACAGGATTCGACATGATGATCTCCTATCCAGTCCCGCCAACGAATGCGGGTGGTATGGTTGACCGGAAACGACCGGTGAATTGACGATACAGCGTCGCATCCGTCAGACGCGCAAAGGTCGCTGTAGTGCTTTGGATTGCCGCATGTTTTGCCCTAGGCCGAGACGACCCAGGAAAACACGCCGTAGCCTGATAAAGGGTTTTCGAAAGTGAGTAAAGGCGAAGGCTGCGACAGAGCCTAGCCGCGCAGCATCTCGGCGAGCCCCTTGACGGTGTTCCAGTTGCGAAACGTCCCGATGCCCAAACGCTTGGTCGTCATTGCACCCAGCAGTTTCGATTTGCTGGCCTTGCCGGGAAAATGCACCCAGAGATCGCCGTCAACGATTGCCAGACGTTCCCCAGCGACGCAGTAACGCTGAAGTCCTTCGAGCGCGGGTTCGGTGAGCGGGTCGCGCATCACGCGGACATGCACGCGCGTGGCATCCTCTTCGCCTTCGTCGTGAAATGGATTGGATGCCGCGAGCTTCAGCCAACCGGCACCGGAACGAACAATGATGTCGACATGCCGACCGAATGTCTCGGAGAAGGCCTTCTCAAGCGGCGATTCTAAGTCGCCGATGGACGTTTGTCCGGTCTCGAACACGAGATTGCCTGTCGCAACCAGGGTTCGCGGCGAGCGATAGCCGAGGCCTTCGGCCATCTCTCTGAGATCGACCATCACGACACGTCGCCCGGCACCAAGAACAATGCTGTAAAGCAAGGCAACGTAGCTGTTCATCCACCCTCCCTTCAGGCTCGCCAGAAATCGGCAGCGCCTGCCGGAAGCCGGGCAAGAACCCGGTCGAGCTTCACCTCATCGAGGTTGCGACGCAAGGCGCCAGCCACGTCGGCAATGGCGCTGTCGGGGGAAATATTGTGATCCGGCCGCAGCGACTGCACCTCGCGGGTCATGGCGATGCGGCCCGAAAACGGGACCCTCGGTTCTTCGAGGTCCCATTCAGCCACGAAGATCGCGCGTAGCACCGGCGGCAAGACATCCGCGAACAGGATGGCATCCTCCAGCTCCAGCCGCCGGCGAAACGTCTGCAGCACGGCCTGCACCATCGTGTAGGCCTGGTTCGTCGTCTGCAGCCCGGCAAGGTCGCGCGCGTCGACGATGAAACGCTCGAAATCCGCGGAGGCCTGACGGTATTCCATCGGCATGGTCATGGGGGTCATCCAGCCTTCGGCCGCGGCCGCCAGTAGCGCCACGGCGCGTACCAGGTCAGGCGAGCTTCAAGCCGCTCCGGCACCGGATCGAAGCCGTGCGTCCCGCCCGGGCCGCAGCGCGCCACGCGAAACAGCGTCATCCACCCTCCGGCCCAGAAGCCATGGCGGGCGATTGCCTCATAGCCGTATTCCGAACAGGTCGGCAGGTGCCGGCACGAATTGCCGATGAAGCTCGAAAGCGTGAGCTGATAGACGCGGATCAGCGTCATCCCGATCAGCCGCCCTGGCGTCTTGCGAAACGGACCATCCCAGTTTCGGCCACGCACTGCAGGCTTCGCACCGTTGTCCGGCGTATGCCGACAATTCGGTTCGCCGCACATGTCAGACGGCCGCGAGCAGTCGCTTGGCCTCGATCTGCTCGATGGCATCGACGACGGCATCAAAGGTCAGCATCGTCGACGCGTGACGCGCCTTGTAATCCTTCACCGGACGCAGGAAGCGCATATCCTCGAAGCGCCCGGATGGGCCCTCGCCGTCCGCCTTCAACATGGCAAGCATGTCCGCGCGCGCCTGTCGGATTTCTTCCGCGCCGGCGCCGACGACATGGCGCGCCATGATCGAGGACGAGGCTTGGCCGAGCGCGCAGGCCTTCACGTCATGGGCAAAATCGGTGACCACGTCGCCGTCCATCTTCAGCCAGATATGCACTTTCGAACCACAGAGCTTCGAGTGCGCGGTCGCGTCCGCGTCGGCGTCGGCAATCGTTCCGATGCGCGGAATATTGCCGGCAAATTCGAGAATTCGGCTGTTGTAGATGTCATCCATCATTTGACGCGATCCGGCTGATTTTTCGCGGTTTTGAGTGATCGACGCATGATTTTCTCCGGTAGGCAGGAAAAAAGCACGACGCGACACGCTCCGCCTCTTTCATCTCTGTGGCACCATACTATATGCTATGTCGTGTTGGGGCGACAGTTCCGCAAGAGGAACAATGTCGCCTGTTGTTTGGGAAACCGTGCCGGAAGGTCCAGTGCACTGCTAAGCCAGGACCGGAAAGCCCCGGAGCCCGCCGACGGAACCCAAGCCTGCAGGGTTAGGCGAATGGCCAGTGGCGAGTTGTCCGAAAGATAAAACGTCAAGCAATCCCGTATTGCTAAAAGAGGCCATTATGGACGCCATAGTGAAGAATTTTCCCGTGCTCGACGATGCGAGCGGCCGCCCGACCCAGAAGGAGGCCGAGGAAGCCGTGCGCGTTCTCCTGCGCTGGGCCGGTGAAGACCCGGAACGCGAAGGGCTGCTGGACACGCCGGCGCGCGTCGCCAAGTCCTACCGCGAGCTTTTCAGCGGCTATGATCTCGCTGCCGAAGACGTACTCGGACGGACCTTCGAGGAAGTCGCCGGCTACGACGACATGGTACTCGTCAAGGACATCCCGTTCTATTCGCATTGCGAGCATCACATGGTGCCGATCATCGGCAAGGCGCATGTCGCCTATCTGCCGAATGGCCGCGTGCTCGGCCTTTCCAAGATCGCCCGGGTGGTCGATATCTATGGCCGCCGGCTGCAGACGCAGGAATCGATGACGGCGCAGATCGCCAAGGCGATCGACGAAACGCTTGCCCCGCGCGGCGTCGCGGTGATGATCGAAGCCGAACATATGTGCATGGCGATGCGTGGCGTGCAGAAGCAAGGCTCGACAACGCTAACCACCACATTTACGGGTACGTTCCAGACGGAACCGGCTGAACAGGCCCGGTTCATGACGATGCTCAGGGGCTTCAAGTAAGGCTCCGACAGACGGAGCCTTTCCATGACGCTCACCTTCGACGCTCCCTCCTCCAACAAGGCTGAACTGGAAACCGGTCCGGCCTTCACCCCGCGCTTCGATGAAAAGGGGCTGATCACGGCTGTCGTCACGGATGCGCGGGACGGTGAGCTTTTGATGGTCGCCCACATGAACGCCGAGGCCCTGGCTTTGACGATCGAGACGGGTGTCGCGCACTATTACAGCCGTTCGCGCAAGAGCCTCTGGAAGAAGGGCGAAAGCTCCGGCAACCTGCAGACGGTCAAGGAGATCCGCACCGATTGCGACCAGGATGCGATCTGGTTGAAAGTGTCCGTCGCCGGTCACGACGCCACCTGCCATACCGGCCGCCGGTCCTGCTTCTACCGCATGGTCGGCGCCGAAAACGGCAAGGCCATGGTCGAAATCACCGACGACCATAGGCACTTCGACCCCGCAGAAATCTATGATAAAAATTAAGCATCGCGCATCTTTTTGGTGCGGGCACATGCTATATTTATCTTTTGGAAACCAAGCGAGCGCCTAATCCTTTGGCAAGGATGCGGCGCTACGAGGGAACGGCAACGTTCCCGGCTGTATTGCAAACTGTATCCAATGTTTATCGATCCTGCCGCAATCGGCGACGGGATCGGTGATATACCTAAGAACGGTGCCAGTCTTTCAGCAATGGACAGGACGAGGCCGGCACCTGCGCCGGCTTGGCGGAGCCTCCCCAGGACGCGTGCAAGAAATTGCGTTCCTTCAGGATCGAATCCGATCCCTGAAAGTTAAGTCAGTCGTGAATTACCACAGCGACCTTCGCGCATCTTCATCGACGTGTCGCGCTGCGGAGTATTCGGCGGTGTTGGAGGTGCCGGATGTTGAATTGGACTTTTACGCGTAGCAACCAGATTGCAGATCTGTCCGGCCCGGACGGCACATCGATTTCAACAACACCACCAGAACCTGCGACACCTCCGCAGAGACCGAAGATCGCAATTGCCCTTGGGGGCGGCGCCGCGCGCGGCTGGGCCCATATCGGCGTGCTGCGAGCGCTCGACGAAGAAGGCATCGAAGTTGGCATGATTGCGGGCACCTCGATCGGCGCGCTCGTCGGCGGTTGCTATCTTGCCGGCAAGCTCGACGAACTCGAGACCTTCGCACGCTCCCTCACCGTCCGGCGGATTGCGGGACTGCTCGATTTCGCTATTGGCGGCGGCGGTCTCTTTGGCGGACTGAGGCTGACCAAGCGCATGCAGGAGCATCTGCAGGGACTTAGCATCGAAAGCCTCGACAGGCCATTCATTGCCGTTGCGACCGAAGTGCATAGTGGGCATGAGGTTTGGCTCGAAAAAGGATCGCTCATCACCGCGATCCGCGCTTCCTACGCCTTGCCCGGCATCTTCGAGCCGATCAAGGCGAACGGACGCACGCTCATCGACGGCGCGCTCGTCAACCCCGTCCCGGTCTCTGTCTGCCGCGCTCACGAGCAGCAGCTCGTCGTCGCCGTGAACCTCAACTACGAGCTCTATGGCCGCTCAGCCGTCGTCAAACACAGCGCCGGCATGGGGACGCCGGATGCCCCGGCGCAGGAAAAGGAAGCGACCCTTCACTCCCGCCTCGGCATGACCGGCGTGATGGTTCAGGCCTTCAACATCATCCAGGATCGTATTTCCCGTGCTCGTCTTGCCGGCGACCCTCCGGACCTGGCTTTGCACCCCAAGCTCAACGATATCGGCCTATCGGAGTTTCACCGTGCAGGTGAGGCGATCGACCGAGGCTACCACGAAGCGAAGGCCAAGCTCGTGGAGATCCGCCGGATGCAGGACGCCCTCGTGCGCTGACGAGCGATCTTCCGTCGATCTGTTGCGGGCTATCCGCGCAGCGATTGTGCGCGGGGTCGTTGTCCCATTACGGGGAATGCGTCGCGAACCGCAAGCAGGCCGCATCGCGCCATAAGACCTTGCCGCCCGATCGCTACAGCGCCGCGCGCCTTATCAGACACGCAAAGGTCGCTGCAGCACTTTGATTTTCTGCATGTCTTTGTCCTTAAATCGAGGTCGATTTAAGGAGACATGCAGTAGGCACGAACAGGGCAAAGTACCTGAGGTGGATAAGGGGGCGGCGCAGGCTGCCTTCCCATTTAGCCGGCGATATAGGCCTTGATCTGCTCGGTCTCGTGCTCGATCGCACGGATGTGGTGTTTGATCACGTCGCCGATCGAAACAATGCCGGCGAGCTGGCCATTTTTTTCGACCGGCAGGTGGCGGGCCCTGAGCTTGCTCATCATTTCCATCAGGGCCTGAACGGACATTTCCTCGGTGCAGCAGTAGACATTTTGCCACATGACGGCCGCGACCGACCTTTCGAGACAGGTCGCTCCCTGCTTGGCGATCGCTGCGACGATGTCGCGCTCGGTGAGGATGCCTGCGATCTGATCATCCGCATCGACGATGATGACCGCACCGATATGATTGTCACGCAAGAGAATGGCAGCCTGTTGGACTGTCATCTGCGGGCCGACCGTTACGACGTTGCGACCCTTTTCATCGAGTATTGCTTTTACTGACATGCGCACATCTCCCGTTGCGACAACTCCGGGTCGGCAGGGCAAGGTCCAGCCGTCTCTCGTGCGGTACGGTCGGGCGATGGAACCTGTACCCTGGCCGCTTATGATCGCCTGCCCGCGTGCTCCTCAGACGCGGACGGGCTTTCTATACCCGGCCTTCACGGGCCGCCTAGCCTTTCGACAATCGGCGACCGTAACAAATGGTGCGCCAGCGCTCCGGGGAAATCAAGCGCTCACAAGCGCCGTCCGCCGATCTTTCGACGTCGTCAGTCGCGGGGGTCGAAAAGGCCGAAGAGAAGGAAGCCGAAGAGGAAGCCGCCGATATGCGCTTCCCAGGCGATGCTACCCGCCCCCTCAGGCGTGAACATGCCGAGCCCGATCAGAAAGTTGGTGAGGAACCAGATCCCGGCGAACATCACGACAGAGCGATTTGCCAGCGCCTCACTGACGGGCAGCCGCCGGTTGAGATGGGCAAATTGCCGGCTGATCCGCCCGCTTGGCGAAAAGACGAAGCGCGCCGCCGCGCCCATGAAACCGGAAACGACGCCCGAGGCACCGACGACCACGATCATCTCGCCCCAGTGAAATGCCGTGTGCAGCGCAACTGCGGCCGCAGCCGAAAGGCACCAGAATACCGCAAGCCGTCCCATGCCGATGCGGCGCACGAACGGCGCACCGAAAGCGACCATCCAGAAGATATTGAAGATCAGGTGCTCCCAGCTGCCATGCAGGAACGAATAGGTAATGGGGCTCCAGAGCCAGGCGAGCCCCTGCTCGGCCAGGGGATGATCGTAGCGCGCCGGCAGAAAGGCGAAGTTGAAGATGATCTCCTGATCGATCGCAGGCGGCAGAACATAGGTGCGCAAGGCATGAATGGCGATCAGAAACAGCAGAATGCCGGTAAGTCCGGCCGGCAGATTGAAGGCAGGCTCACGTGACGGACTGGCGGCGCTGTCCCGGTCCGTCTCCGGTGGCGTTGCCGTCTGATCTCGTTCCATGGTTGCTGCTTTCTCCATCGATTGGCCCGTTCGATCGCATTCGATCGAGGCGATGGCATGACATCGCGGGATTCGGACCGGACTGGGGCGACCAGCCATAAGCAAACAAAAAAAGACCGTCCAGTAAAAACTGAACGGTCGCCAAGCTCAGATCCGAGCTCCAGTTCAAGTGCCGAAGCCAACGCTTCGTGAAGTCATGTCTTTCAGTGCCAGTCGCAGTGCTCCAGCGCAATCGAAACCATTCGTTAACCTTAATTTCGAGCTGGCATGCTTTTCGCTCCATTGATCTCAAGACCGCAATGATCGGCCAAACATGTGCCAGACCGGCACAAGCGGGCCGCAGAAATGGAATGAACGCAAGATGCGCAGCAAGACGACCATGGAGCTTTTCCGATACTGGAACACCATTCGCGGCAAGCGCGACCTTCCCTGTCGGGACGAACTCGAGCCGGGGGACATCCGCGCACTGTTGCCCAACCTGTTCATTCTCGAGCGTGATCGCAACGGCATCTCGTTTCGTCTTGGGGGAACCCATGTCTGCGCACTCTTCGGCCTTGAACTGCGCGGGCGACAATTCGGCATGCTGTGGCTGAACTCGCAGGCTGCCAAGACGCAGCGCATCGCCGGCCAGGTGATGACGCACCGGGTGCCTGTGATGCTGTCCGCCAAGGGGCGCACAGCCGATGCGCGCGAGGTCGAGGTCGAAATGCTGCTGTTGCCGCTCGCCTCAACCGAGGGTGCAAGCGACCGAATCCTTGGCGCGCTCTCGCCACTTTCCCGCCCGTACTGGTTGCATGCGACATCGGTGGAAGGCCTCGACGTCACCGGCATGAAAATCCTCGACCCCGACCGCACAGCCGTGTTTCGCGAAGAGCCGGCGGTGGAACACGTCTCCCCGCGTGCAGAATCCCGCGCTGGCGAAGGGTTTTTGGGAGAGTCCCGTCGCGTCGGACATCTTCGCATTCTGGAGGGCGGACGACGCGAATGATCGCTGCTGCTGTCCCGGGTTGGCCACGCGGACCAACCGCAGGACGAACATTCTATTAACCCGAACGTTCTAAACTCTGCCTGCCAAAATACGTCATGCAGAGTCACCATGTTCTCATTCCAGCACGCTCAGAATACCGCTCCGAAGCCGCATCACGAAGGTGCGTTCCAGCGCGTTTCCGTGAACCTTGCTGGACGGCTGATGCTGGCCAATCGCGACGAATATGATTGCACCGCCGTCGACATGTCGCCGGGTGACGTGCTGCTTTCCTCCCCGGCACGGCCGCGGGCGGGTGAGCGCATCATCGCCTATATCGACCATGTCGGCCGCCTTGAAGGCACCGTGTCGCGCATCGCCGACGATGCCTTCGTGATTCAGCTCAACGCCACCGAACGCAAGCGCGAGAAGTTGGCTGCGCAGCTCACCTGGATCGCCAACAAACACGAACTCGGTCTGCCCGAGGATCGGCGCCACGACCGCCTTGCGCCGCGCAAGACGTCAACCGAGCTGACGCTGGACACCGGCGAAAAATTCCCTTGCCGCATCATCGACCTCTCGCTCTCCGGCGCGGCCGTCGATATCGAGAACCGCCCGCCGATCGGCACCCCGGTCCTGCTCGGCAACATGAAGGGCAAGATCGTTCGCCATTTCCAGGAAGGCTGCGCCATCGAGTTCTCGGGCGTACAGTCGCGCGAAGCATTGACGGAATTCCTCTAAGGGCGTGTCCGCGCGACCCTCACTGGCCTACCCCGATCAAGATCGTTGCCTTGTCACCCCGATCGCGCACCAGCCCCCTGAGGCTCCGCGCCACTTCTTACGCGTGATTGCGGGCCGCCCCGATATGCGCAACGACAGACCAGCCAATCGCTGGCCCGATCCTGCGGCACGAAACCAACCTTGGCTTTCACAGTAGACCTGCCCCACGGGCCGCGACGACGCTGTCCGCGCGGACTGGGCGACCGGCATCGCCTCGCTGACGACGACTGCTTCATTTCGGAACATCTCGATCCGACCGCGACTTCTGACCGCAAATATTTTTTCGAACAAATTCAAGGCGCGACGCTTATTTGAAGTCGAAAAGCGACGACAAGATCGACGTCATCCGCCCCTGGCGCGACGCATCGCGACCGCGATTTTCCGGCAGCCACTGCTCCTGTCGCTCTGCGGATCGGCATAGGTCTATTGATTACAATCGCTTACATCGTCAAGGAAACATGAATGGAAGATCGCTCCGTCGAGAAATCGATAAAATTTGACTCAAATTCGATTTAAATAAAAATCAAATTCTATTCTTGTTTTATTCTTATACGACTTTCATTTGTACTTGTTTTTAGTTCGCAAGTTCGCGAGCGATAAAAACGTCTGTGCCATTGTCGAACCACAACGGGGAGACAATCATGCTCAAGACAATCACCAAGATGATCGCGGTTGCGGTCCTTTTCACCGGCGGTCTGATCGAAACGGCGCTGGCGCTTCCGGCCAACATGGTCGTCACCGGTGCAACCAACCCGCCGATCGGTCACTACGAGTTCTGCAAGATCTATCCGTCGGAGTGCACCTCCAACGGTAAGGACCGCGGCCCGATGATGCTGACGCGCGAAGGCTGGCAGAAGATTCTCGAGGTCAACTACGACGTCAATCAGGCGGTCACCCCGATGACCGACATGGAAATTCATGGCGTCGAGGAGAAGTGGTCCTATCCGGACACGGTTGGCGACTGTGAAGACTATGTCCTCTTGAAGCGCCGCAAACTGATCGAGAACGGTTTCTCTCCGTCGGACCTCCTGATCACCGTCGTTCTGCAACCGAACGGTGATGGCCATGCCGTTCTCACCGTGCGCACTGACCGTGGCGACTTCATTCTCGACAACATGCGCAACAAGGTGCTGCTGTGGTCGGACACCGAATACACCTACCTCAAGCGCCAATCGACCGAACACTCCGGTCGCTGGGTCAAGCTCCAGGACGGCCGCACCGTCGCCGTCGGCAGCGTACGGACGCAGTAAGCACAGAAGACATCGGAGGCGGCGCGCCTTTCGCAGCAGCCTCCACCATTCCAGGGCACCGGTCATAAACATCCCCGTCCAGACCGAGCCTCGGCCGGTTCCGCGTCCCTCGGAACCGGCCGTTTTTATGACCGGCATTCCCGGCGCTAAACCGTGTCGCGATCTTTCTTTAAGTTTTTGATGTTTCGCAGCTCGAGGGGGAATTCACAGAAAATTAACCATCCTCGACCAGCGTCGGGCAAGCGACGTCGTCCATCCTACGATGCGCGGGAATGCGTGAGCCGAACAACGGACCGCCGGGGTTCGGCCATCGCGACGGGACAGCCCAACGATGAGCAGCTCTTCAAACGACATTCACGAACCGGAGCTCCGACCGCTGCTGTCGCCCGGCTTCGTCTACCGGGTGATGGCAGCGGTCGCGGTGCTTGCGGCGCTGACCGCTGCCATCTCATTTGCAGGGCGCTGGTTCGGCGAAAACCTCGCCCTTGCCGGCCACACCGCGAGCAACGAGCTTTTCGACATCTTCATCGGCCAGGATCACTTGCGCCTGCCGGCCAACATGATCCGCTTCGAGGCACAACGAGCCACCTCGATCGTCGAGCGCGTCGATCTCTACCTGACCTGGCCGGGGCTCGAAGGTTACAGCGCCCGGAGCCGGGCACTCTTCAACAATGTTGACGCACCCGAAAGCCTCCTTTTCCTGCAGATTTCCCAAAGCACGATGTCGCGCGACATGTCCGGGCGGCTGGAGCCGATCTATTCGCAGGTCTTCGACGGCGCGCCCACGGCTGGCCCGGCCGGGCTGACGGAGCACGCAGTCAAGCCGACATCCAGCTATGCGGGCGAAGTGTTCTTTACCGCTGAGACGAGCACCCAGGCGCCCTACGTGGTGCGCTGCCTCGGCCCACAATCCATCTCGACCAGCGCCGATTGCCAGCGCGACATTCACGCCGGAAAGGACCTCGCCGTGCTCTACAGATTCTCCAACAAACTGCTGCCGCAGTGGCGCGAAATCGACCAAGCGATCACCGCCTTCGTCAAAAACCGTCTCGTGCCCTGATTTCGTCTAACTGGTGTGGTGCAGGCAGCCTGCCGCACCATTGCGCTACACCGGCATCGCCCTTGTACAAATGCGTTCGATTCCGGAAACCAATCATTCATCATAAACCGATTGGTAACGCTATGCCGATACTGTCTCGAGAACGGTCGTTCCCGGAGGCGGCGTCCGGACAACCCCATGACATGAGAATAAAGAGTAGCGTAGTGTCCCAATCCGGTTTTTTTGATCTCGCGAAGCGCCCGTTCGGTGCTCTTTCAAAGATGGTAGGACGGGTCGTCCTTGCGGGCGCCATTGCATCGGCCGCCTTTGCCGCACCGGCCTTCGCCGCCTCGAACTATGCCAATCCGAAATATTCGGGCATCGTCGTCGATGCCAAGACCGGCAAGATTCTTTACGGCGAGGATGCCGACGAACTGCGCTATCCCGCGTCTCTCACCAAGATGATGACGCTCTATCTGACCTTCGAAGCGCTCGAAGCCGGTCGGATCACGAAGTCCACCTCCATCCCCTTTTCGAAAAACGCTTCCGCCGAGCCGCCATCGAAGCTTGGTGTGCGTGCCGGACAGTCGATCACCGTCGAACAGGCGATCCTTTCGCTCGTCACCCGCTCGGCCAACGATGCGTCGACGGCGCTCGGTGAATATCTCGGCGGTTCGGAGCAGCGTTTTGCCCGCATGATGACGAACAAGGCCCGGGCGCTCGGCATGACGCGCACGACCTATCGCAATGCCAACGGCCTGCCCGACCCGGAACAGCGCACGACCGCGCGCGACCAGGCTCGTCTCGGCCTCGCGCTTCGCCAGCATTTTCCGCAGTATTACGATTACTTCTCCACCCGCAGCTTCCGTTTCGGCAAGCAGACGATCGGCAATCACAACCGCCTGCTCGGCAATGTCCGCGGCGTGGATGGCATCAAGACCGGTTACACCCGCGCGTCGGGCTTCAATCTCGTGACCTCGGCTCAGCTCGAGGGTCGCAGCATCGTCGCCGTCGTCATGGGCGGCAGCTCCGGCGCCAGCCGTGATGCGCAGATGCGCCGGCTCGTCGCCAAGTACATGCCGTCGGCATCGCGGCGTGGCGACGGCAATCTGATTGCCGAGACCAAGCCTACTCCCGTTCCGGCTGAAGAGACCCAGGTTGCAGAGGCGGCTCCCGTTGCGGATACGCCTGTCGTCGCGGCCGCGGCCAGCGGTCACGACCTGCCCAACACCGGACCGGTTCCTGGCATCCGCTATAACGGCGAAAGCGCGAGCAGCGTACAGATGGCCTATGCCGGCAACAAGCGCGCGTCGGACAACCCCGTTCTTTCCCCGAAGATCGTTCCCAACACGCTCGACGCACAGAGCCTGAAACTCCGTCAGCCTGTCGCCGCCGGCATGGTTGACACCCAGATCACCAATTCCGTTCCGAAGAAGGCCGACGCGGTTGCGAAGGCCGAACCGGCCGAAGCCGCAAAAGCCGAACCGATGCCGGCGCAGCCGCAGGGCTGGGTCATCCAGATCGGCGCAACGCCGGACAAGGATCAGGCCATGACCCTTCTCGGCAACGCCAAGGACAAGGGCGGCAAGGCACTTCGCGATGCAAAACCCTTCACTGTCGCTTTCGGCCAGGTCTATCGCGCCCGTTTCGGCGGCTTCGACGACCAGAATGCAGCGGTCAATGCCTGCAAGGCCCTGAAGAAGAAAGGCATCTCCTGCTGGGCGAGCCAGCAGTAAGGTCAAAAGATTTGGCGGCCGGATGTGTTTGTTTTCCGGCCTCCTTCCTCGGATTTGTACAGCGTAACGAGGTTAATCATGGCGATGAACGAAAACGTTCCGGGTGTCACCCCGCTGCCGGGACGGCGCGCCAAGCCGTCGCGCATCAACCTGCATCCCCTGCACGAGGCGGCCATGCGCATTGCCGATCTCGGGCTGAACCGATCGAAGGCGAAGACGCGCGATCTGGTCGGGATGCTCCTGACGCACGGCGCCCGCGCCTGGCGGTCGACGCAGCCGCGTGCCGGCATTCATCTTCACGTGACGGGGCCGAACCGGCGCCATCCCCTGAAAATGCGGATCACCTGAACGTTCATGAAATTCCGAAAGGCGGCCTGTGCCGCCTTTTTTCTTGTTGCGACACCGCCGCAACCATGCGCGTGCCAGCATCGCAACCTGCCCTGTGATGGGTCGTCAGGTCATCCATATTGAAGATTAGAGAAGTCCGAGTTCCGCCAATTCGCGGCGCAGCTCGAGCGGCATCTCGGCACCGCCACCGGAAAGCGACGCAAGGTCGCGCGGCGCATCCTTGTCGGTGAGATAGCGCCAGCCCTGGAAGGCACGCCGCGGCTGCAACTCCGTCTCGACCACTTCAGGGCCAAGCAGCAGATTGCAGCGGCCGATACCCTCGCCATCCGTGAAGGTTTCGATACCGATCAAGGACTGTCGCGCCTGCACGGTCCCCTTGATCACCCAGTAGAGCGAACCGCCGCTCAGCAGTTCCTCCACCCGTTTCGGCACCATGCGGGTCGTGTGGAAGGAATGGGGCTCGAGGCCAGCGGCCATGGCGGCCATAGCCTTGCGCGAAACCCATTCGCGCAGGTCCTCGATCGATTCCGCTCCGACGCAGAGCTTTATGAGATGCAGAGACATAGCTGTTTTGAACACCCGTCCGGCCGTTGCGGTCAAGCGGCCAGACGCTGTTCATCCACAATCACCGTGGCGGCTCAACATTCGACGACGTTGACCGCGAGACCGCCGGTCGATGTTTCCTTGTACTTCTCGTTCATGTCGACGCCGGTTTGGCGCATCGTCTCGATGCAGGCATCGAGCGGCACAAAATGCTTACCGTCGCCCTTGAGCGCCAGCGAGGCTGCCGTCACCGCCTTGACCGCACCGAGCGCGTTGCGCTCGATGCACGGAACCTGAACCAGGCCGGCGACCGGATCACAGGTCATGCCGAGGTGGTGCTCGAGTGCGATCTCGGCGGCATTTTCGATCTGCTCGGGCGTACCGCCCATGACGGCAGCAAGGCCGGCAGCGGCCATGGCGGACGCTGAGCCGACCTCACCCTGACAGCCGACCTCGGCACCGGAGATCGAGGCGTTGTGCTTGATGATGCCACCGATTGCGGCAGCCGTCAGCAGATAGTCGCGGATGCCCTCCTGATCCGCGTCGTCATGGAAATGCATGTAGTAGCGGATAGTGGCGGGGACGACGCCTGCTGCACCGTTGGTCGGCGACGTGACGACGCGGCCGCCGGCGGCATTCTCTTCATTGACCGCCATCGCGTAGACGCTCAGCCAGTCGTTGGCGAGCAGCGGGTTGGTCTTGTTGGAGCGCCATTCTTCCTGCAGCTTGTCGTGGATCGAGCGTGCGCGGCGGCGGACCTTCAAGCCACCGGGCATGATGCCCTCCTGGCTCAGCCCACGGTCGATACAGTTGCTCATCGCGCCCCAGATGCGGTCGAGCCCGGCATTCAGCTCATCCGGCGACATGGTCGCTTCTTCGTTCGCCCGTTTCATCTGGGCGATCGTCATCCCGGAGCGGGCCGCCATGTCCAGCATCTCCTGGGCCGACGAGAACGGGAATGGCACCTTGACGCCGGCCGCCTTGTTCTTCGAGGCACGCATCGCCTCGAGTTCCGTATCGGTCACGACGAAGCCGCCGCCGATCGAATAATAGATCCGCTTCAGCAGCAGCCGGCCGTCGCGGTCGAACGCGGAGAAGGACATGCCGTTGGCATGGCCGGGCAGCGGCACCTTCTTGTCGAAGACCAGGTCCGTCTTCGGCTGGAATTCATAGGACGGATGTCCCGGCGGCGAAATGCGGCCGCTGCGCTCGACCTCGTCGATCAAGCCGTCCATGCGATCAGGATCGACCAGGTCGGGGCGTTCGCCGACGAGACCAAGGACAACCGCCCTGCCCGTGCCGTGGCCGATACCGGTATGGGCCAGCGAACCGTGCAGGCTGACCTTGATCGCCGCAACGGCAGCATGGGACGGGCGCGGCCAGTCGTCGGAAAGAATGAGTTCGAGAAAGCGGTTGGCGGCCGACATCGGCCCCATCGTATGCGAGCTCGAAGGCCCGATACCGATCTTGAACACGTCGAAGACGGAAAGAAACATAAGTTTGCCTGCCCCGGAGACTGACTCGCGGCGCACCGGCATGATTGCCCGAGCACCGCATTCACGATTGCCTCGATATCACGCTTCACGGTCTGTGCGAACCGGCGCGCTATCCTCATATTTACTGCGCGATTTTATCCTCAGATCGGCACCGATTTAAGGAAATCCGCAACAAATATAGGAACGAAGCCTAAGCGATCCCATAGCAGACGGTCAGGCGGTCAACCGACATTCGATCCCATCCGTGCGACATTGTCATCCCGCAAAGGCTCCGGGGTGTCGAGATTGGCTGCCTGGAATCAAAAACGGCGCGGCTTTTGGGAAGCCGCGCCGTCAATCAGTGGTCTTTTCTAGATACCAGATATCAAAGGCCGCCGAAAAGATAAGCAAGAACAAGAACGCCAGCGAAACCAGCCACGGCGCGTGCAGTTACGCCCCAGCAAGATTTCTGAATTGTATTGTCCATGATGTCTCCGAAAACACTCTCAACGGCCGCGAGCAGCACATTGGGTGCCCGCGTCTGGGGCCTTGCATATTGAAGAAAGTGTTACTGCGCAATGGGGAAATATGGCGGAAAGGTGTCAGGCCCTCGCCGCTCAGTACACTAAGCTGGTGAAAACCGCGCAATTGGCCGGCGGGAGCGGAGAAAAATTCCGCCGCAATTTCATCACAGTAGTTGACGCGCCGTCGATTCCCGCGCCGCCGCGCCCACCTTGCATTTTCCAAAAGCCATGCCAAAAACACGTGTATGACCTTCGAAGATTACATAGCGCTTGTCGTGTTTATCCTGCTTTGGGCGGGTTTCAGCTGGGCGACCGACGGCACGCGCGGCTTCAAGCGGGTGAGTCTCACCCGCCTCATGAACGAGCATCGTGGCCGCTGGATCCGCAATTCGCTCAACCGCGATCTGAAGATGATCGATACGCAGATCATCGCGGGGCTGCAGGCCGGCACCGCCTTCTTTGCCTCGACGACGATCTTCGCCCTCGGTGGCTGCTTCGCTCTGCTCGGCGCAACCGAACAGGTGCAAGTGATCTTCGCGGACATGCCCTATGTCTTCCATGGCGGTCGGACCGCGTTCGAGCTGAAGGTCGGTGGCCTCACCTGTCTCTTCGGCTATTCCTTCTTCAAGTTCGGCTGGTCCTACCGGCTGTTCAACTATTGCTCGATCCTGATGGGCGGCATTCCAATGACCGCCGACATGCAACGCGACCTGCAGGCGGCGGAGAAGGCAGCCGAACGGGCGATCCGCATGAACGTGCTGGCCGCCAAGCACTTCAACGCCGGGCTTCGGGCGATTTTCCTGTCGATCGGATATCTCGGCTGGTTCATCAGCCCCTATGTCTTCGTCGGGCTCACCGTCTTCGTCATCTTTGTGCTGACCCGCAGGCAGTTCTTCTCGGAGGCACGCGCGGCGCTGCTGCCGGACGCAACGCCCTGACAGCATGCGCGCCCATCGCGCTGAACGGAAACAGACCAGGCCTGACCACTTCCACCATCAGCCAACGACGCGTGTTTGGCACAAGCCAAACATGGCACTCTTCTTCACGCCCACAGGATGGCGAATGCCCATGTCCGACAGCAATGTGACTTCACCGACGACACCGATACCGGCTCAATCTGCCGCACGGGGGCGGCTCGCCTTCATCGACGTCGCGCGCGGCGTGGCACTGCTCGCCATGGCTACCTATCATTTCGTCTGGGATCTCGAGTTCTTCGGCTACGTCGCCGCGGGAACCGCCGGCACCGGCGGCTGGAAGATCTTTGCCCGGCTCATCGCCAGCAGCTTCCTGTTTCTCGCCGGGTACAGCCTTGTGCTCGGACAATGGCCGAAGCTTCGCCTCGACGCGTTCATGCGGCGCTTTGCCAAAATCGCCGGTGCGGCAGCGCTGATCACGACCGCGACCTATTTCGCGTTCCCGGACACCTTCATCTTCTTCGGCATCCTGCATGCGATCGCCGCGGCAAGCGTGATCGGCCTTGTCTTCCTGCGGCTTCCCGCCGTCGTTTCCCTTGTTGCGGCGGCAGCAGCCATCGCGGCACCCTTCTATTTGCGCTCGCCGGCCTTCGATGCACCCTGGCTCTGGTGGGTCGGACTGTCGGAAACCTTCGCGCGCTCCAACGACTATGTGCCGCTGCTGCCGTGGCTCGGGCCTTTCCTCTTCGGCCTTGCCGCAGCCAAGCTCTTCCATGCGCGGCTCGTCGCGGTCCTCGCAAACCGTCCGTCCACAGGTGGCAAGGGCAAGCTGTGGATGAGCCCGCTCGTCTTCGGCGGCCGTCACAGTCTGGCCATATACCTCATTCACCAGCCCGTGCTCATCGGACTGGTCTATCTCTTCTCGCTGATTTCACCGCCGACATTGCCGGATCCCAAGCAAGCCTACCGCAGCAATTGCGTCGCGGCCTGCAACCAGGGGAACCCGGCCGTGCCGTGCGAGGCCTTCTGCGGCTGTACGCTCGACCTTCTGGTACAACAGAACCTGTTCGATAGCCTGAACAGGGGAGAGATCAACGTCAGCACCGATGAACGCATTGCGCGAATCGCGCGACAGTGCACAATGGACGTGCAATCAGGGGACTAGGACATGAATGCCTATCGTGCCAAGCCGCTGAATTTCCCGTGGCCCGCCCTGCTCTACGGCGTCGCCACGCTCGCGGCCCTTGTTCTGGCGCGATATTCCCCCATCCCCGTCGCACACGGACACAGCTGGTTTCCCTGGATCAGCGGCGGCACACTGATCATCGTCGCCATCTGGCTGGATCTCTGGGCAGTCAAGACCTTGCTCGACCGGCACACGGCCGTCATGCCCTACCGGTCGGCGACCTGCCTCGTCACCTACGGCCCCTTCCGCTTCACACGCAACCCGATCTATCTCGGCTACACCCTGATGATGGTCGGCTTCGGTCTGGCGACGCTCAATCCTTGGTTCTTCATCACGGCGATCGCAGCGGTGATGCTGACGACCGTCTTTGCCATTCGCAACGAAGAGCGGCATCTGCTGTCGCGCTTCGGCTTCGAGTTCGAGCGTTATTGCCGGCACACCAGCCGCTGGATCTGACCAAAAGACCGCACAGCCCAAAACCAAAAAGGGCAGCGCGGACGCCACCCTTCGAAACTTTCGCTTTTAAGAATACGCCCGCCTGCTCAGGTACCGACGCCGATCTCCGCGAGACGCGTCAGGCAAGCCTCCTCGACATTGTCGAGCTCTGCCAGCGTGTCTTCGATATCCTTGCGCTTCTGCCGAAGCTCCTCGCGCTTTTCCTCGACACGGTTCATCAAGAGCCGAAGCTGGCCCATCTCGCCGGGTGGATCCTTGTAGACCTGGATGATTTCGCGGATTTCGGCAATCGTGAAGCCGATGCGCCGGCCACGCAGAATTTCCTGGATCAGCCGCCGATCCGCAGGCCGGAACAGGCGCGTGCGTCCACGGCGTTCAGGATGAATGAGGCCCTCGTCCTCATAGAACCGCAGCGTTCGGGTGGAAATGCCGAATTCCCGCGTCAATTCGGTGATGCTATAATATTTATTCACGCTGCCATTCCATGATTTACTGCATCGTTCCTAAAATCGGTATCGATTTAAGGTCAAAATTATGCAGCAGGTCAAAGTGTTACAGCGATCTCAGCGTGTCATGGAAGACGCGCGCGCTGTAATGCGTATACACTATCGTTGACCTTGACGTAAAAGTCAAACAACGGCGTTCACCTCACGTAACGTGAAACCACCACGTGGCGATGCCGAGAAAACTGAAGAAACCGGTTATGTCGGTGATGGCCGTCACGAAAACGGCAGAAGACACGGCCGGATCGGCACCGAAGCGGTCCAGGCAGAGCGGGACGAGGATGCCGCCAAGTGCTGCGGCCATCATATTGATCAGCATGGCCGTGGCGATGATACCGCCGATGTTCGGGTCCTGAAACCAGAGACCGGCGAGCAGGCCGATTAGCGTGCCGAAGATCATGCCGTTCAACAGCCCCACGCCCGCTTCGCGCCGGATAATGCGCGGCGCGTTGTGAATGTCGAGGCCGCGGGTCGCAAGCGCGCGGACGGTAACGGTCATGGTCTGCGAGCCGGCATTGCCGCCCATTCCGGCGACAATCGGCATCAGAATGGCGAGCGCCACGATCTGCTGAATGGTCGCATCGAACAGACCGATGACCGAGGCGGACATGCACGCCGTCATCGAATTGATGAACAGCCACGGCACGCGCGAGCGCGATGCCTCGGCAACCGAGTCCGAGAGCTCTTCATCGCCGACACCGCTCAAGCGCAAGAGGTCTTCTTCCGCTTCTTCCTGAATGACGTCAACGACGTCATCGATGGTGAGCACGCCGACGAGCCTTCCATTGTCATCGACGACCGCCGCGGAGAGAAGGTCATATTGCTCAAACAGTTGCGCTGCCTCTTCCTGGTCCATCTCGGCCGGAATCGCATGGCTCGTGTCATGCATGATCGCGTCGACCTTGACCGAGCGCTTGGTCCTGAGGATGCGGTCGAGGTCCATGGCACCGAGCAGCTTGAAGGTCGGGTCGATGACAAAGATCTGCGTGAAGCTCTCGGGCAGGTCCTCGTCTTCGCGCATGTAGTCGATCGTCTGGCCAACGGTCCAGAATGGCGGCACCGCCACGAACTCGGTCTGCATGCGCCGGCCGGCGGTGCTCTCCGGATAATCGAGCGAGCGGCGAAGGCGAACCCGTTCCGTAAAGGGAAGCTTCGCCAGGATCTCGTCCTGATCTTCCTGGTCGAGGTCCTCGAGAATGTAGACGGCGTCGTCGGAGTCCATTTCGCCGATAGCCTCGGCGATCTGCTCGTTCGGCAGATGCTCGACGATATCGAGACGGATGGCCTCGTCGACCTCCGTCAGCGCCGAAAGGTCGAATTCCTTGCCGAGCAGTGAGACCAG
The DNA here is from genome assembly GCF_052044795.1 of Ensifer sp. 22521. Taxonomy (NCBI): domain Bacteria; kingdom Pseudomonadati; phylum Pseudomonadota; class Alphaproteobacteria; order Hyphomicrobiales; family Rhizobiaceae; genus Ensifer; species Ensifer sp. 22521. The sequence goes on along the minus strand of NZ_JBQENM010000008.1, from coordinate 86,874 downwards.
CGCCAGGCGCTGGTCAGGCTGGATCGCTTCAAGCAGGTCGCCGAGTTCCGACGAATGCAGGCCGGCGACGTGCTGGCGCAGATAGATCGTATCGCGATCGGCGATCGCGGCCCCGACATGCATGAGGAAATCGGAACGGACCGAACCGTCGTCGGCATAGATGTCCGAGCCGTCAAAGGTCTTGACGTCTTCGATACCGCTGTCGTCGTCGCCGATATTGCTCATGGGCGCCCTCGAAACGATTGCTGCTTTCCGGTGCTCCATCATACGGACCGGAAAGAATGCGTCACTGACGGTTGGTGCCTCTTCCGCTGCCGTGCTCCGGAAGTTGGGTCCTACAGCCCTGCTAGCGCAAAGCCCCGCCGAGGTCCACAGCACAGATAGCACCCTGTGCGCGGCGATAACAGATTTATTCAAGCTGTTGCAAATACATGAGAAACCGGCTGCATCTCGATACTGTCGACATCGATCGCGCGATCGGCTAGCACTTCTCTTCGTTCCCTGGAACCGGAATCGATATCAGAGAACGAAACAGCAGCCCAAGGTTTACGGCGCCCCTTGCGCTCCTCAACGGGACGCACGGCGCCGCAAACGCTGCAGCCGAGGAACATCTGATGGCGATCCGTCCCATTGTCCGTTTTCCCAGTCCCTTACTGAGCCAGAAGGCGGACACCGTTACCCACTTTGATGCGGCGCTCGAAGCCCTTGCGGACGACCTGCTCGACACGATGCGAGCGGCACCGGGTATCGGCATCACCGCTCCGCATGTCGGTGTCCTGCAAAGGGTGACGGTGATCGAGCTCGACCGGGAGAGCGGCGTCAGGATTTACATCAATCCAGAGATTGTCTGGAACTCCGCCGAAGTCATGAAACATTCTGAAGGCAGTGTATCGATGCCTGGGGTTTCGGAGGACATCGAGCGACCGCAGACCGTCCGTGTTCGCTATCAAACCCTTTCAGGCGAAGAGGTCGAAGAGGAAGCCGAAGGGCTGATGGCCATTTGCCTGCAACACGAGATCGACCAGCTCGACGGTATTTTCTGGACCCAACGCCTCTCGCGCCTGAAACGCGATCGGGCGATCAAGAAATTCGAAAAGCTGACAAGGGAACAAACGCGCGTCTAGGACTTCCCGCCGACAGCATCAAATGCCTCCCAGTTTCACCAAGGATCGAACAATGAAGCCAACATATCTTGCAGTCATCGGCCTCCTGGCCCTCGCCGGTTGCAACAGTGCCCAACAGAGTCTTGAGCCCCTGCCCGAGAGCCTGACCTACGGCGAAAACGCCAGCAAAAGAAAGACGCAGGCCGCTCCCGGCACCATGGTTCAGCACCGTTTCATGTATGAAGGGCAGATGGTCTACGAAACCTATGAGGTTCAGCCCGATCACAGCTTCAAGCTTATCCGCCGCCGCATGGACCAGAGCGGACCGCAAGGCAACAGCTGACGACGTGGACGCAGGGCGGGGCAAGCGCGCGGCGCGCGGTGCAAGCGACCCAGGCTTGGCGTGTGCAATCAAATGTTTCGGCCGACTACCTTGGAAAGGCGGAGTAGACCGCCGTTTCGAAGTCAAGGTAGCCCCCGATCGAGGCCGGGTCGACGAAGGGCAATATCTGCGTCGCCCAGAGGCCGCCGAGACCATTTTGGCGGTCTATCCAGTAATAGAGGTTTGCAAGCCCAGCCCAGGCCAGCGCGCCGGCCGGTCGGCCTGTCGGCGCGGCTTCATCATTGATCATGAAGCTAAGCCCCCAGGATTTCGGCATTCCGGGGAAAAATTCGACGTCGTGCGAAAGGCTCGGTATCACCCCGGGAAGCTTTTTGATCTTCTTTTCTCCGAGGCCATTCTTTTCCGCCATTTCGACGGTTTCGGGTTTCAGCACGCGGCCGCCGGGTGCCACCCCGTCGTTGAGCCACATGCGAATAAATTTTGAGTAATCGGTAGCTGTCGAGTAGAGGCCATGCCCACCCATTTGGACCTCGGGTTCCTGGGGGAACCGGAAATCGGGCACCGGCTGCAATCGCCCTGCATCGTCCCGCTGATGCAGCGTGACCACGCGTGAGGCCATCGCTGGGGTCAATGCAAAACCGGTATCGTCCATGCCGAGCGGCTGAAGGATTCGCTCGGTCATCACCTCGCCCAATCGCTTACCGGCTATGCCCTCCACCACCTGTCCGGCCCAGTCCAGGTTGCTTCCATATTCCCAGTCATCGCCTGGGTCGAACAGCAATGGGGTGCGGATGGACGCATAGGAGCTCGTGATCACGCTCGGCTGCCCATGCTGCCGGGCCAACCTGGCGTAGGTCTCATTGAAGAAGTCGTATCCAAAGCCAGCCGTATGCAAAAGCAGCATGCGCGTCGTGATATCCCGCTTGGGCGGGCGGAGCTTCGGGTTCCCGGAGGAATCAAAGCCATCGATCACCTGCAGCTTGCCGATCTCGGGAGCGTATCGCCTGGCTGGAGCATCGAGATCGAGCCTGCCCTCTTCGACCAGTTGCAGGCAGGCAGTGCCGGTGATCGCTTTCGTCATCGAGAAGAGCCCGAAGACGCTGTCGGCGGTCATGTCCGCATCGCCACCCAATGCTCGCTTTCCGGCTGCACCGGTGTAGATATCGCCCCGTCTATCGGTGGCAATCGCGACGACGCCGGGCACGCCATCCGCGGCGCTGACGACGGTATTGAGGATTGCATCGGCAACAGCCCTGAGATCGCCGCCCAAAGGAACCTCCCAAGCAAACAGGCTTCGTCATTGGTGCAGGTCGCCCAGCCACCGCCGCGCCCAGAAAACTGCTCCAGCCCGGCCCTCGTTCTGGAATACCGCGCCAAGGTTAGCACCAAATAACATTCCAAGCCATTTCGCCTGCAACGTGGCGGTGCTCGTTCACTCTTTTTCCGCGGCGGCAAGCGCTATGCACGCCGAAGTGCGGTCGGAAGATGTATTGAGGTTTGCGGGCTTGCAGCTTCGGCCCGAGGCTGAGCCGCGCGGTGGGCACAAGACCTAAGCGTTGGAGATAAAAACGAAAAAACCGGCCGAAGCCGGTTTTGGTGCGGTCGAGAAGACTCGAACTTCCACGGGTTGCCCCACAGCGACCTCAACGCTGCGCGTCTACCAATTCCGCCACGACCGCATCGTGGTAGATGCCGACCTGCGCCAGCGGGGGTGCATGTAGCAAAAGCCCCCGCAGTGCACAAGAGATGGCTGTGCACAATTCGGGCGATCATGACAGAACTCAGCGGCCCGTCGCATTGCGAGCGAACCGGCCAGGTCGCCTTTCCGCGCATCAAGCGCGCGCACCTTGTCGGCCACCGCGCCGAGACCGATTGTTGGGCGCGGGATCCCGTTCGTCTTCGGCCATTCGCCAGCAAAGAGAGCGCGCTCCTTCCCACCGTGCCAAACGCCTACGCTTGATTGGAAACGTCCAGAAAAGGGATGTGTCAGCGACGCGATTCCGCGCAGCTCGCGTGTTCGCTAGGCAGGATAAAAACAAAAAACCCGGCCAAAGCCGGGTTTTTTTGGTGCGGTCGAGAAGACTCGAACTTCCACGGGTTGCCCCACAGCGACCTCAACGCTGCGCGTCTACCAATTCCGCCACGACCGCATCGTGGTAGGTGTCGACCTGCGTCGACGGGGCTGCATGTAGCAAAAGCCCCTGGGGGGCACAAGGGGATGACGACAGAAATTTGACGGGAAATGAAACTATTTCAACAGCCCGCTGGGGAAGCGTTGGAAACGCTGGACTCTTGTCACGCGCCATCCCATTTACAAGCTCTGAAAACAGGAATGCAGACCGAATGCAGCGTGAGAATCTGAGCCAGACCATGTTCGCCCCCCCGGAATCACCCCCGGTTCGCTGGCGGATTGCCTCTGATCTGGTGGATTATCCACAGGCAGTCGAACTGATGGAACAGGAAGCTGCCGCGATCGCCGCCGGCACCGCGGACGAACTCGTCTGGCTGGTCGAACATCCGCCGCTATACACAGCCGGTACCAGCGCCGATGTTGCTGATCTGGTGATGCCGGATCGCTTTCCGGTGTTCTCGACGGGTCGCGGCGGTGAATACACCTATCACGGGCCGGGCCAGCGCGTCGTTTACGTTATGCTCGACCTCAAGCGCCGAAAGCAGGACGTGCGCGCCTTCGTCGCTGCGCTGGAAAGCGTCGTGATCTCCACGCTCGATTCGATGAATGTGAGAGGTGAGCGCCGCGAAGATCGGGTCGGCGTCTGGGTTCGCCGCCCGGAAAAGCCCGCCCTGCCCGATGGTTCGGTGGCGGAAGACAAGATTGCCGCGATCGGCATTCGCCTGCGCAAATGGGTAAGCTTCCACGGCTTCGCACTGAACGTCGATCCGGATCTCGACCATTTCGGCGGCATCGTGCCCTGCGGTATTCGCGGCTACGGCGTAACAAGCCTCGTCGACCTCGGCCTGCCGGTGATGATGCCGGATGTCGATATCCGGCTGCGCGAGGCCTTCGAGACGGTGTTCGGCCCGACAAAGACCGACGGAGCCTGAGCCCATTCAGCTTGCAGCTCGGCGTCCCGCCTGCCGCTCGCGCCAGATAATAAAGAGGCCCGAGCCGACGATTATGGCGATGCCAAGCCATTTGGAGAGCGACGGGAAGTCTCCGAAGATGAGATAGCCGAGCGCCGTCGCCGTGACGATCTCGAAATAGTGGAATGGCGCCAGCAGGGAAACGGGTGCCGCTCTGAAGGCTTTGACGACCAGCAGATGGCCGTAGCCGGAGAGCGCGCCGAGGATAACCACCAGCGTCCAGCCAAGCGGCGACTTGGGCAAGGACGGCACAAAGTCGGGGCTGCCCATGCCGTTGCCGATCAGGATCACCATCGCCATCATCAATGTGCCGCCGATACCAGCGATGGTCTGCATTGTCAGCGGCGAGTCGCCCGTACCGACCGCTCGATTGAGAAGCAGATAGCAGGCAAAGACGAAGGCGCAGGCCACCGGCAGCAAAGCCGTCACGCCGAAAGCCGCGAAACTCGGCTGGATGACGATCATCGCCCCACCGAAGCCGACGACGATGGCAAGCCAGCGCCGCCAGCCGACGCTTTCCTTCAGGAACACCGCCGAAAGGCAGGTCAGGATGAAGGGCTCGACGAAATAGATGGCAAAGGTATCTGCCAGCGGCATGTACTTCACGGAAATGAAAAAGAACAAGGCCGCGGTCGCCAGCAGCACGCCGCGCAGCAGATTGGCCCACGGACGCTTCGGCTTCAGCGCCCGCAGGCCGCCGGCGCCAAGCAGCATCGGCAACGTCGCCACCAGCTGGAAGAAGAACCGGTAGAAGGTCACCTGGCCGGGCGACATGCCTTCGTAGACGGCCATATACTTCGCGATCACGTCCATGCCGGGCAGGATGACCATCGCAAAAAGCATGATGGCGACACCTTGCATGACGGTATCGGCAGGCTCGGCAGCCGCAGTTCGGGCGTCGGACATGGGGCAAGCTCCGGTTGGCCGCCGCAGATTAGAGCCTAGGCTACGGTTTTCAACGGCCGAGGATACTCCGGAGGCCGAACTATCCGCGCCTTAGCCGCAATTGACGGTGTTTTTGGCGCTTCGGGGTGGTCCCTCGCTGGCCGAATGCCTATAAGCTCAGGACCATCTTCCGCCCCGGAAGTCAAAAGCGGCTTCCTGCCGTCTCTCCGGGACCTTTGAACGTAACCGTGGCAAAGGAGATATCCATGCGCTTGTCCACCGAAACGATGATTGCCCGCCTGCGCGACACCAGCGACGGTGATACGCTGGGAGGACGCATCTGGAGGGCGCGCGACGCCGCCAACATCAGCACCAAGGACCTGGCAGACCAACTCGGAGTCCGCGCTGAAACGGTCGCCGCCTGGGAGCGCGACCGCGCCGAACCCCGGACGAACCGGCTCTTCATGCTGGCCGGCGTGCTGGGCGTTACCCCGGCCTGGCTGATCGCCGGCCTCGGCAAGGCGCCGGATTCGGACGCGGTCGATGACGAGCGCGACGGCCTTCGCGAGCAGCTTGCCCTGGTCAAGAAACTGCACGAACAGACCGGCAAGGCCATCGCCGCACTTGAGATGGAACTCAATCGCGTTCAACAGAACATTCGTTAGCTTATTGTCGATTCCAACGGGCCGCCGCCCTGGCGGCCCGAAGCCATTTTTGTCCAAGGGAGAAATTAGATGGATGTACGCGCCGCCGTTGCCGTTCAGGCAGGCAAGCCGCTTGAGGTCATGACGGTTCAACTCGAAGGCCCAAAGGCCGGCGAAGTGCTGATCGAGGTCAAGGCCACCGGCATCTGCCACACGGACGACTTCACGCTGTCCGGCGCCGATCCGGAAGGCCTGTTCCCGGCGATCCTCGGCCATGAGGGTGCCGGCATCGTCGTCGACGTCGGCCCGGGGGTCACCTCGGTGAAGAAGGGCGATCACGTCATTCCGCTCTACACGCCCGAGTGCCGCTCCTGCCCGTCGTGCCTGTCGCGCAAGACCAACCTGTGCACCGCGATCCGCTCGACGCAAGGGCAAGGCCTGATGCCGGACGGGACCTCGCGCTTCTCGATCGGCAAGGACAAGATCCACCACTACATGGGCTGCTCGACCTTCGCCAACTACACGGTGCTGCCCGAGATCGCCGTTGCCAAGGTCAACCCGGACGCACCCTTCGACAAGATCTGCTACATCGGCTGTGGCGTCACCACCGGCATCGGTGCAGTCATCAACACAGCCAAGGTGGAGATGGGCGCGACCGCGATCGTCTTCGGTCTCGGCGGCATCGGCCTCAACGTCATCCAGGGCCTGCGTCTCGCCGGCGCCGACATGATCATCGGCGTCGACCTCAACAACGACAAGAAGGCCTGGGGTGAGCGCTTCGGCATGACCCACTTCGTCAATCCGAAGGAGGTCGGCGACGACATCGTGCCCTACCTCGTCAACATGACCAAGCGTGGCGCCGACCAGATCGGCGGCGCCGACTACACCTTCGACTGCACCGGCAACACCAAGGTGATGCGCCAGGCGCTCGAGGCCTCGCATCGCGGCTGGGGCAAGTCGGTCGTCATCGGCGTCGCCGGCGCCGGCCAGGAGATCTCCACCCGGCCGTTCCAGCTCGTCACCGGCCGCAGCTGGATGGGCACGGCCTTCGGCGGCGCGCGTGGCCGCACCGACGTGCCGAAGATCGTCGACTGGTACATGGAGGGCAAGATCGAGATCGATCCGATGATCACCCACACCATGGCCCTCGAAGACATCAACAAGGGCTTCGAGCTGATGCATTCCGGCGAAAGCATCCGTTCGGTCGTTCTTTACTAAGCTAAGCTGGCAATGGCGCAATTCCGGGAAAATCGCTTCGCACTTTTCCTGGAATTGCTTCACAATCCGATTCAGAACGGCGTCGGAGTCGATTGATTTCCGGCGCCTTTTCAGTCCCGTTGAGAAACTGATTCAAGATGATCTATGTCGATGCCGATGCCTGCCCGGTGAAGGCGGAAATCCTGAAGGTGGCCGAACGCCATAGAATAGAGGTGACTTTCGTCGCCAATTCCGGCCTGCGCCCCTCGCGCGACCCGATGGTACACAACGTCATCGTCTCGGCGGGTTTCGATGCGGCCGACAACTGGATCGCGGAACGGGCGCAGGAGGGCGATGTTGTCGTCACCGCCGATGTACCGCTGGCCGTGCGTTGCGTTGCCGCCGGCGCGTTGGTTACCGGCCCTTCCGGACGCATCTTCGACAAGGGCAATATCGGCATGGCTTCGGCGATGCGCGATCTTGGGCAGCATTTGCGTGAAACCGGCGAGAGCAAGGGCTACAACGCCGCCTTCACGCCGCGCGATCGATCCGCCTTCCTCGAAACGCTTGACCGACTCGCACGGCAGGCGAAAAAGTGACGGTGCGGCAGCCGCTTCCGCTGCAGATCGCAGGGGTATCTGGATGACAGCGACGACGACGAAGCTCAGGCACTGGCCCTTCTACACCGCCATTCTATGCGCGCTCGCAAGCGTGCCCGTCCTCTGGTTCGTTGCGCGACGCTTCGCACTTGAAGGCGCTGCGATCACCTTCTTCTGCGTCTATCTCGTCATGTGCTGGCGGCGATTGCGGATGATGACCGGGCGGCACCTGAAGACCCATGCCAGAAACACCGACGAGCCCGAGTTCGTTATCCTCCTCGTGACATTCGGTGCGGCTGCGAGCTCGCTCATCTCGCTGTTCTTTGCGCTCAACGCCCAGCAAACAGGATCCGCACTCGCGCTCGGCCTCGCCTTTGCCTCGGTCGTGCTCGGCTGGGCGACGATCCATATGATGGCCGCGATGCATTATGCGCACATATACTGGGTGCCTTCCGCGGATGCGCAAACGCCGGAGCCGGCACGCGGCCTCGACTTTCCCGAGACACCCGAGCCCGGCGGTTTTGATTTCCTCTACTTTTCCTTCGTCATCGGCATGACCGCGCAGACCTCGGATGTCGCCATCACCACAACAGCTATGCGGCGCATCAATCTGATGCACGCCATCGTTTCTTTCTTCTTCAACACCGTGCTCGTCGCCGCCGCCGTCAACGCGGCCGTGCAGCTTGCCGGTTGAGCAGCATTATCCAAGGAGCAGTCCATGAAAGTCCTTTCGCAGAACACCGCGTTCGGCGGCATGCAGGGCGTCTTTTCGCACGAGTCCGAGGCTTGCAAGGGCGAGATGACCTTTGCCGTCTTCGTGCCGCCGCAGGCGATCAAGGAACCGAAACCAGTGCTCTGGTACTTGTCCGGCCTCACCTGCACGCACGCGAACGTCATGGAGAAAGGCGAATACCGGCGCATGGCCGCCGAGCTCGGGCTTATCATCGTTTGCCCCGACACGAGCCCGCGCGGCGCCGACGTGCCGGACGAACTGACAAACTGGCAGATGGGCAAAGGCGCGGGTTTCTATGTCGACGCCACCGAGAAGCCCTGGGCCGAGCACTACCAGATGTACAGCTACATCACCGAAGAACTGCCCGCTTTCGTCAGCCAGCACTTCCGCATGGACATGAGCCGCCAGGGCATTTTCGGCCATTCCATGGGCGGCCACGGCGCCATGACCATTGCGCTCAAACACCCGGATCGCTTCAAGAGCTGCTCGGCTTTCGCGCCGATCGTCGAGCCCTCGACCGCCGACTGGTCGGTCGGCGCCTTCGAAAAGTATCTCGGCACAGACCGCGCCGCCTGGCGCCAATATGATGCCTGCGCCCTCGTCAAGGACGGTGCGCGCTTCCCGGAATTTCTGATCGACCAGGGCAAGGCGGACAGCTTTCTCGAAAACGGCCTGCGCCCGTGGCTGTTCGAGGATGCGGTCAAGGGAACCGGCATCGATCTGACGCTCCGCATGCATGAGCGCTACGACCACTCCTACTACTTCATCTCCACCTTCATGGACGATCACCTGAAGTGGCATGCCGAACGGCTGGCCTAGGCCGATTTTGTCCCGGAGCGACTGATGACCCACCTCCTTCTCGTTGGAGCCGGCGGCGCGATCGGCTCGATCTTGCGCTACCTTGTCGGCCTCTGGACCGTCCATCGCTTCGGGGCGGGCTTCCCGTGGGGCACACTCGGCGTCAATATCACCGGCTCGTTCCTGATCGGCGTGCTGGCAGAGGTGATCATGCGCAAGTTCGGCGCATCGCCGGAAATGCGCGTGTTCCTCATTACCGGGGTTCTCGGCGGCTACACCACCTTTTCCGCCTTTTCGCTGGATGCGATCACGCTCTTCGAGCGTGGTGATGTCATGCTTTCCGTCATCTATGTCGTTGCCAGCGTCGCGCTTTCGCTCCTTGCGGTCTTCAGCGGGCTGGCTCTGATGCGCGCAATAGTCTAAAGGCTGCTTCTACGAGCGCTGCGTAGCCTGAGGGAAACGCGGTGCGTTGCTGCATTGCTCTTCAACCGTCATCGCTTCAGGGGCATTGTCATGCAGCCGTTAAAGGATTGCGGCAGCCCTTGCGCACCTGAAGCGTTTTCTTGCGTCCATCCCAACGTAAGAGCTTCAGATTGACGCGCGCCGCTGCAGGAACAGAAAGCAGGTTCGCTCAAATGGCAGGCATAGAACACAGGCAAGTGGACGGTGACGAGGCAGGCATGCGCCTTGACCGCTGGTTCAAAGTGCATTTTCCGGGGCTGGGTTTCGGTCCGCTGCAGAAGCTTTTGCGTTCGGGCCAGATCCGTGTCGACGGCGGCCGCGTCAAGTCCGACACGCGCCTACAGCCGGGCCAGACGGTGCGTGTCCCTCCCCTTGGCGTCGATGCGAAGGAGACGAAGACGGGCCCGATTGCCGGTCGCGACCTTCGCCACTCGCCCGATGGCGAATTGCTGTCGCGCATGGTGCTGCACGAGGACGCCAAGGTCATCGTGATCAACAAGCCGGCCGGTCTCGCCGTACAGGGCGGTTCCGGCGTCAACCGTCACATCGACAAGATGCTCGAGGCCTGGACCAACCAGCGTGGTGAAAAGCCCCGCCTGGTGCACCGCCTCGACCGCGATACCTCGGGTGTTCTGGTCATCGCCCGCACACGTGGCGCCGCGCAGAAGCTGACGGCCGCCTTCCGCGAGCGCGACACCAAGAAGACCTACTGGGCGCTGGTGAAGGGTGTGCCGCGCAAGCGCGAAGACCGGATCTCGACCTGGCTGGTCAAGGAACAGACGCCGGACGGCGACCGCATGCGCATTGCCAAGCATGGCGAGGACGGCGCTGACCACGCGATTTCCTACTACCGTATTCGCGAACAGGCCGCACAGAACCTCGCCTGGCTTGAGATGGAGCCCTATACCGGGCGCACCCATCAGCTGCGCGTGCATGCGCTGCACATCGGCCACCCGATCCTCGGCGACCCAAAGTATTTCGACGCCGATATCAACTGGAGCCTGCCCGGCGGCATGCAGAACCGTCTGCATCTGCACGCGCGCCATATCGATATCCCCCATCCGGATGGCGGTCGCCTGCGCGTGACCGCGCCGTTGCCGCCGCATATGGTCCAGAGCTGGAACCTACTGGGCTTTGAAGAGAACGAGCCGGGCGAGGACGACTGATGAAACTGGCGCTTTTCGATTGCGACGGGACGCTGGTCGATAGCGGCGGGCTGATCCATGAGGTGATGGCGCGCACCTTCGAGGCGTTCGATCGCGAGCGCCCGCCGCTTTCAGCAACCAAGGGCATCATCGGCCTGACACTCGACATCGCCATTGCCCGCCTGCTTGGCCGCGAGCACGTCGACGACCTGGCACTGGCGATGACGGCGCACTACAAGTCGATCTTCGCAGGCGTGCGCAGCGAAGCCGGCTTCCAGGAGCTTTTGTTTCCGGGCATCGCCGACATGATGCAGACGCTCTCGTCGCGGGACGCGCTGCTGATCGGCGCCGTCACCGGCAAGTCTCGGCGCGGCCTCACCCACATCTCCGAAACCCACGGTTTCGACAGGATTTTCTTCGTTTCGCGCACCGCCGACGACTGCCCCTCCAAGCCGCACCCGGCAATGGTGACGGAATGCTGCTCGGAAGCCGGTATCGACGCGAAGGATACGGTCGTCATCGGCGACGCGATCTACGACATGCAAATGGCCAAGGCCGCGGGTGCGGCCGCCATCGGCGTTGCCTGGGGCTATGCATCCGTTCCCGATCTCATCGAGGCGGGTGCGGATTTCGTTGCCCAGACGCCGGCAGACATCATTGAATGGATGGAACACAATCATGCCTGATATTCGCGACGAACTCAGCGGTGCGATGAGCCACGAAGATCCGGTCCGCCGCGCGCAGATTCAGATGCTGAAGCCGCTGCCGAAGCGCTTCTACAAGGAGGTCAGCGTCGCTGCGGCGGAAGGCGACACCCACGCCGTGCTGCTCGACGGCCGCACGGTGCGCACGCCAGCAAAGCAACCGCTTGCCGTGCCGACGCGCAAGCTTGCCGATATGCTGGCCGCCGAATGGGAGGCACAGGCCGAGGTCATCGATCCCGCCCGAATGCCGGTCACCCGCATCGTCAACACGGCGCTCGATGGTGTTGCGAAAGACCAGCGCTCGGTGTTCGACGACATCCTGCGCTTCGCCGGAACCGACATGATCTGCTATCGCGCCGACAGCCCGGAAGGCCTGGTCGCACGCCAGAACGAGATCTGGAACCCGGTGCTCGACTGGGCGCGGCAAACGCTCGGCGCCCGCTTCATCCTCGCCGAAGGCGTGATCCATCAGGAGCAGCCGGAGGAAGCCCTTTCGGCCTATGCCGAGGGCCTGCGCGCTTTCGCCACTCCGCTCGGGCTCACCTGCGTTCATACGGTGACCAGCCTGACGGGTTCGGCCCTGCTGGCGCTTGCCTTCGCCTCCGGCAGGTTCACGGCCGAAGAGGCCTGGACGGCCGCGCATGTCGACGAAGACTGGCAGATCGAGCATTGGGGAACCGACGAGGAAGCCTTCCGCCGCCGCGAAAACCGCTGGCAGGAAATGCTGGCGACTGCTGCGGTTCTGGACGCCTTGCGGTAAACGGAGACAGCGAAACATCTCTGAATACGATTGCGGGCTGCGCGTCCTTNGCCCGCTTCGTTTTTTCGACGGTGGCAGCAGCTTCAAAGCAAGGTCGCTGGTGTACTTTACGCTACGTCAGCGCGATCACGTCCCGTTAGGCAGCTAACTTCAGCCCGGCGATGCCGCTGACGATCAAGGCGATGCAGCCGAGGCGAACCAAGGTCGCCGGCTCTGCGAACAGGAAGATCCCGAGGATCACCGTGCCAACGGTACCGATGCCCGTCCAGACCGCATAGGCCGTGCCGAGCGGCAGGGTGCGCACGGCAAGGCCGAGCAGCGCGATGCTGAGGATCATCGACCCGACGGTCAGGATCGTCGGCGTAACGCGCGTGAAGCCATCCGTGTATTTGAGACCGATTGCCCAGCCGATTTCGAGGATACCGGCAAGCAAAAGAAGGAACCAGGCCATGTCAAACTCCTAATACTGGAGCGAGGCCGTCCCCGCGGATGTTCGGTTTCGACTTCGCGAACCGTGCAGCCGTCTGCAATGCCGGTTCTATCTCACACTCCCGTGCCGACGGCAAGGCAGCCACGGGCAGATCAGCCTTGCACCGGTGGCAAGGCTAGGCCACATCCCGCATTCCTTGAAACCGAGAAAACGACGGGGTGCCCTCTGGGCCAAGCACAAGGAAGGGCCGTCTTACAGATTCCTGGGCATTCTAGGGAGCATTGCGCTCCCGGCGGAGTTTCGCCCACCATTCCAGCCGCTTGCGGATTTCTCGCTCGAAACCACGCTCCGGCGGATCATAGTAAGTCTGGCGCCCCATCTTTTCCGGAAAATAGTCCTGGCCGGAAAAGGCATCCGGCTCGTCGTGATCGTAGCGATAGCCGTCGCCGTAGCCTTCGCCCTTCATCAGCTTGGTCGGAGCGTTGAGAATATGCTTCGGCGGCAGCAGCGAGCCGTTCTCCTTGGCCGACCGCATCGCCGCCTTGTAAGCGGTGTAGACGCCGTTCGACTTCGGCGCGGTGGCCAGATAGACGCAGGCCTGCGCCAGCGCCAGTTCGCCTTCGGGCGAGCCCAGATAGTCGTAGGCATCCTTGGCGGCATTGCAGATCACCAGCGCCTGAGGATCGGCAAGGCCGATATCCTCCACCGCCATGCGCACAAGCCGTCGCCCGAGATAAAGTGGGTCCTCGCCCGCATCGAACATGCGGCAGAGATAATAGAGCGCGGCATCCGGATCGGAACCGCGTACCGACTTATGCAGCGCCGAGATCAGATTGTAGTGGCCGTCCTGGCCCTTGTCGTAGACCGGCGCTCGGCGCTGGACGACATTCTGAAGTGCTGCCGCATCGAAGATCTCGTCGCGCCGCGCGGCCCGCCAGACTTCTTCCGCCAGCGTCAGCGCCGCCCGGCCATCGCCATCGGCCATGCGGATCAGGCTCGCGCGTGCATCCGCATCAAGCGGCAACGCCTTGCCTTCTGCCTGCTCGGCGCGGGACAGAAGCTCCTGGATGCTGTCCTCACCGTGTGGCTTGAACGTTAGCACGCGAGCGCGGGACAACAGAGCGGCGTTGAGCTCGAAGGACGGGTTCTCCGTCGTCGCACCAACGAGGATGACGGTGCCATCCTCCATCACGGGCAGGAAGCTGTCCTGCTGGGCGCGATTGAAGCGGTGGATCTCATCGACAAACAGCAGGGTCTGCCGGCCGGACATGCGCCGCGCACGGGCCGATTCGAACACCTTCTTGAGATCGGCGACACCGGAGAAGATGGCCGAGATCTGCTCGAAGGCGAGCCCCGCCTCCCCCGAAAGCAGACGCGCGACGGTCGTCTTGCCGGTGCCTGGTGGTCCCCAGAAGATCATCGACCCGAGAGAACCCGACGCGATCATGCGCGACAGCACGCCATCATCCCCGGTCAGGTGCTCCTGGCCGGTGACTTCGGCGAGCGTCCGCGGGCGAAGCCGGTCGGCAAGCGGTCTTGCGGACGCCATCTCAGGTGGTTCGTGTGCTGTAAACAGATCGCTCATCGGAAGAACTGACGGATAAGTTGGCCGTCCCGCTCGATCTCGACACGCCAGAAGGAGGCGTCGTCGGCCATCACATGCTCCAGCGTCTTGGACGTGTCGATCGCCGTGCCATTGACAGAGCGCACGATGTCCTTCGGCTCAAGGCCGATGCGTGCTGCCGGCGAACCGCGGTTGACCTGCATGACGATGACGCCCTGGAGCGAAGTCGACACGCGCAGTTCCTCGGCTAGACGTGGCGACAGATTGGCGACGACCGCGCCGGCGAAGGGATTGCGACCTTCGATCAGCCGTTCGTCACGCGGCGAGGTCTCCGGCGCCCGATCGAGCTTGAGCATCACCTCACGCGGCTTTCCGTTTTCCGACACGGTAACGCGCGCCTCGTGGCCGATGCCGACCGTCGTCAAGCGGTAGCCGAGCGCATCAGGATGTTCGACTTCAATGCCGTTGACGGCGGTGATCACTTGCCCCGGCTTGATGCCTGCCAGTTCGGCCGGGCCACCCGCCACGACAGCCGTCACCAGCGCACCGCGGGCGCGGTTGAGGCCAAGGGCTTCGGCCACTTCCGAGGTCACCGGTTCGAAGCTTGCGCCGATGAAGGGACGGACGAAGGCGCCATTGCCGCCGTCAGCGGACGCGACGAAGACCTTTACCAGATTGGCGGGGATAGCAAAGCCGACGCCGTTCGAGCCGCCACCCTTGGAGAAGATCGCGGTGTTGATGCCGATCAATTGACCGTTCATGTCGATGAGGCCGCCGCCGGAATTGCCCGGATTGATCGCCGCATCCGTCTGGATGAAGAAGCCGAAATCCCCTGAAGAAACCTGGTTGCGCGCGAGAGCCGAGACGATGCCGCTCGTGACCGTCTGGCCGACGCCGAACGGGTTGCCGATCGCCAGCACGAGGTCGCCGACTTCGACCGCATCCGAGTCGCCGAGCGGGACGATCTCGAACGGGCCTTCCGACTGGATCTTCAGCACCGCCAGGTCGAGTCGGTCATCCTTGAGCACGATCTTGCAGGGAAACTCGCGCCCGTCCGCCAGCGCCACCTTGATGTCGTCGGCGCCCTCGATGACGTGATTGTTGGTCACGACGATCCCGTTCTTGCCGACGATCACGCCGGAGCCGAGCGACGATTGCTTTTCCGAGCGGTTCGGCATGCGTTGGCCAAAGAACTCCTCAAAGAAGGGATCGCCGGAAAAGATCGAGCGGCGCTCGACCACGCGTTCGGCGTAGACGTTGACGACCGCATTTGCCGTCTGCTTGACGAGCGGCGCGAAGGAAAGCTGCATTTCGGTGCGCGACTGCGGAACCGTCTTGGCCTCCTCAGCCCATGCCGGACAGGCAAGAGACACAGCAATGACGAGCGCAACAAGCGCTCTTTGACCAACGATCATGTGAAGCATTCTCCTATTCGTCACGGCTACGTTCAGATAGGATTTCGCGCGAAAAAAGGCAAATGTTGGCGCAGGATACGCAAAGTTGCCGGCTTCACGCGCTACGCACGAAAACGTGGTTCCGCACCCCTTTCACGGTGATCGAAAGTCTGCTGAGTTCGTACAAGACAAGGCTCATAAACCACTCTCGGATAAGACCATGCCATCCTACCGTCCACCACGAATCGTTTCCTCCGAAATCACGCCGGAGAACATCTTCATCAATCGCCGCGCATTCCTGGGCGCCGCGGTCGGCGGCGTCCTTCTTGCCGGAAGCGGCACAGGTATGGCGGCGGCGCTTAGCGCACCAAAAGGCAAATACGTCGTCGACGAGGACCTGACCCCCGAAGCTGACGTCACGGGCTACAACAACTTCTATGAATTCGGGACCGGCAAGGGCGATCCGGCCGCCAATTCGAGCGGCTTCAAGCCGACCCCCTGGACAGTGAAGGTCGATGGCCTCGTCGGCAAACCGAAGGAGTTCGGGCTGGAGGAACTGCTGAAGTTCCCCATCGAGGAACGCGTCTATCGCATGCGCTGCGTCGAGGCGTGGTCGATGGTGATCCCCTGGACCGGCTTCCAACTTTCGACCCTGCTCGACAAGGTGGAGCCGCTGGGCAGCGCCAAATATGTCTCGTTCGAAACGGTCGTTCGCCCGGCGGAGATGTCGGGCCAATCCGGCTTCTTTCAGCCGTTGCCCTGGCCCTATCGCGAAGGACTGAGGCTCGATGAAGCCCGTCACCCGCTCACTCTGCTGTCCGTCGGCGTCTACGGCAAAACGCTTCCCAATCAGAATGGCGCACCGATTCGGCTCGTCACCCCCTGGAAGTACGGCTTCAAGGGGATCAAGTCGATCGTGCGGATCTCGCTCACCGAGGCGCAGCCGCCCTCCACCTGGAACCTCTCGGCCCCCAACGAGTACGGCTTCTATGCCAACGTCAACCCGGCCGTCGATCACCCGCGCTGGAGCCAGGCGACGGAGAACCGCATCGGGGGCGGAGGCTTCTTCGGCTCCAACCGTCGCGACACCCTGCCCTTCAACGGCTATGCCGACGAGGTTGCCAGCCTCTATGCCAGCATGGATCTGAGAGCGAACTACTGACGATGGCCGGCCTGCCCACACTCCCGAAACGCTTTCATTCGGCCTCGGTCTGGGCGCTCTATGGCTTTGGCCTGGTGCCGGCGGCGTTTGCCTTCTATCTCGGCGCTACCGGGCAACTGCCCGGCAATCCGGTCAAGGGATTCGAGCATCTGCTCGGGATCTGGGCGCTGCGCTTTCTCGTGGCCACGTTGGCAATCACCCCGGTCCGCGATCTCTTCGGCATCAACTGGCTACGCTACCGCCGGGCACTCGGGCTGCTGGCATTCTACTACGTGCTGATGCACTTCCTGGCCTACATGCTGCTCGATCAGGTGCTGAACGTCCCGGCGATCCTCGCCGACGTCGCGCGCCGTCCGTTCATCACCATCGGCATGGCGGCCCTCGTCATGCTGATCCCGCTGGCGTTGACGTCCAACACCTGGTCGATCCGCAGGCTTGGCACCCGCTGGAACACGTTGCACAGGCTCGCCTACGTGATTGCTGCCGCCGGCGCCCTGCATTTTGCCATGTCGGTGAAGGTCGTTGGCCCCGAGCAGATGCTCTATCTCGGCTTGGTCGCCGCGTTGCTTCTCTGGCGGTTGGCGCGCAAACCCTATCTCCGTCGCAAACGTCAGACGGCGAGCGCGCCGGCCAGGGCGATCCCAGGAAAAGTGTAATTTTCCCATTCGCTCGGAGCAGCCGGATACTCGGTCGCTCAAGCGCTCGACCAAGCATTGAAATGGTGCAAAGCACCGCCCATAGAAAAATGGCCGGGTGATGAACACCCGGCCATTTCGATTTCACTGCCTTCGATCGGCTTAGGCTGCTTCAGCAGCTTCAGCTTCAGCGGCAACACGGGCGAGATCCTTCGCACCCTTTGCCGAGACGTCGCGGTCAACGAATTCGATGACGGCGAGCGCGGCGTTGTCGCCGTGACGGAAGCCGGCCTTCATGATGCGCAGGTAGCCGCCGTTGCGGGTGGCGTAGCGCGATGCAATCGTGTCGAACAGCTTCGAAACGACAGCGGCGTCGCGGATCTGCGAGATCGCCTGGCGGCGAGCGTGCAGGTCACCGCGCTTGCCGAGCGTGACGAGCTTCTCGACGATCGGGCGGATTTCCTTGGCCTTCGGCAGGGTCGTAACGATCTGCTCGTGTTCGATCAGCGAAGCTGCCATGTTGGCAAACATCGCCTTGCGGTGGCTGGCGGTTCTATTCAGCTTGCGGCCGGCTTTACCGTGGCGCATGGCTATTCTCCTTCACTTGCAGGCATCCGCCCGCAGTCTAATGGTTAGTATTGGTCTTCGTAACGCTTGGCGAGATCTTCGATGTTCTCAGGCGGC
This sequence comes from Ensifer sp. 22521, assembly GCF_052044795.1. NCBI lineage: Bacteria > Pseudomonadati > Pseudomonadota > Alphaproteobacteria > Hyphomicrobiales > Rhizobiaceae > Ensifer > Ensifer sp. 22521. Next base: position 68,530 of record NZ_JBQENM010000008.1, on the reverse strand, counting down.
CAGGACGGCACTTCCATGCCGAGGTGCAGACCCATGGAAGCGAGAACTTCCTTGATTTCGTTCAGCGACTTGCGACCAAAATTCGGCGTGCGGAGCATTTCTGCTTCGGTCTTCTGAATGAGGTCGCCGATGTAGACGATGTTGTCGTTCTTCAGGCAGTTGGCCGAACGGACCGAAAGTTCCAGTTCGTCGACCTTCTTGAGAAGCGCCGGGTTGAAGGCGAGTTCGGTGACTGCCTCTTCCTCTGCTTCCTTCTGCGGCTCGTCGAAGTTGACGAAAACCGACAGCTGGTCCTGAAGGATGCGGGCCGCAAATGCGATCGCATCTTCACCGGTGACGGAACCGTCCGTCTCGATGGACATCGTCAGCTTGTCGTAGTCAAGAACCTGGCCTTCACGGGTGTTTTCCACCTTGTAGGACACCTTCTTGACCGGCGAGTACAGGCTGTCGACCGGGATCAGGCCGATCGGAGCATCTTCCGAACGGTTGCGATCAGCCGGCACGTAGCCCTTGCCGTTGTTGACGGTGAACTCCATGCGGATCTCGGCGCCCTCGTCGAGGGTGCAGATCACATGGTTCGGGTTGAGGATTTCGATATCGCCAACCGTCTGGATGTCACCGGCGGTTACAACGCCCGGACCCTGCTTGCGCACAACCATGCGCTTTGCGTCGTCGCCATCCATCTTGATGGCGATTTCCTTGATGTTGAGCACGATGTCCGTCACATCTTCCCGGACGCCCGGGATAGAGGAGAACTCGTGCAGGACGCCGTCGATCTGCACTGCGGTGACAGCAGCACCACGCAGCGACGACAGAAGCACGCGGCGAAGCGCGTTGCCGAGGGTCAGACCGAAGCCGCGCTCAAGCGGTTCCGCAACCAGCGTTGCCTTGGTGCGGCCGGAGGAGACGAACTCCACCTTGTTCGGCTTGATCAGTTCCTGCCAATTCTTCTGGATCATGTTTTCTGCCTTCCGTTCGTTGCCACCATCCAATCGTGACAACCGAGCCCCGAAGACCGGGAGAGAGCGGATGCCCCCTCACCGGCATGTTGAACGCAAATGATCAGACGCGGCGCTTCTTGCGCGGGCGGCAACCGTTGTGCGGGATCGGGGTCACATCGCGGATCGAGGTGATCATGAAGCCCGCAGCCTGCAGCGCGCGAAGAGCGGATTCACGGCCGGAACCCGGGCCGCAAACTTCGACTTCCAGCGACTTCATGCCGTGTTCCTGAGCCTTCTTGGCGCAGTCTTCAGCGGCGATCTGAGCGGCAAACGGGGTCGACTTACGCGAACCCTTGAAACCCTTGGCACCGGCAGACGACCAGGCAATCGCGTTGCCCTGTGCGTCGGTGATGGTGATCATGGTGTTGTTGAACGACGAATTGACGTGAGCAACGCCAGACGTGATGTTCTTGCGTTCGCGACGGCGAACGCGGGTGGCTTCCTTGGCCATAGGATCCCTTTCTTAGATCTCTGCACCGCCGTAATTCCAGCGGCTCCACCGGGAAAAGGATTTGTCGTCCCCTGCCCTGCATCTTCATTCTCCCGCCGAGAGGATATCCACTCCGCGGACTTCACACCCGGTCATTGGACCGGACGGCGGTCAGGCAAGCGCCTTTCCAAACTGCAAAAGGAGGCCGGCGCTTGACGCCAGCCTCCCAATCTCCCTTTTCGGGAAATTACTTCTTCTTACCGGCAATCGCCTTCGCCGGACCCTTGCGGGTGCGAGCGTTGGTGTGGGTGCGCTGACCGCGAACCGGCAGGCCACGACGGTGACGCAGGCCGCGGTAGCAGCCGAGGTCCATCAGGCGCTTGATGTTCATCGAGGTCTCGCGACGCAGGTCACCTTCGACCTGGTAGTCACGGTCGATCGCTTCGCGGATCTGCAGGACTTCAGCATCCGTCAGCTGATGCACGCGACGATCAGCCGGGATACCGACCTTCTCGATGATTTCCTGTGCGAATTTCGGGCCGATCCCGTGAATGTAGGTCAGCGCGATAACTACGCGCTTCGCCGTCGGGATGTTGACGCCAGCGATACGTGCCACGTCTATTCTCCTTGCGTTCCAGTTGCCATCCGGCAATAGGTGCTTCGTTACGCGACCTCGAAGAGCCGCACGTTGATTGAGGTTCGAGACACGTCAAAAACGACCGTACTCGGACTTCATTTTCTTTGAAGACCGCGCCGATCGCTCTCATGTCGCGAGTTGGCGCTGTCTTTGGCGGAATCGGCCGGAAAAGTCAACTCCCCGGCGGTTCCTTTTCGGCAAAGACCAGTGTCTAAGCCAGAATCTTCTCGATCTCGGCAGTAACGGTGTTCACATCCGCCATGCCATCCACCGTTCTCAGCTGCCCCGTACCGGCATAATGCTCCGACAACGGTGCGGTCTTTTCACGATACTCGGTCAGCCGGCGCTTGAACGCCTCCGGATTGTCGTCCGAACGGACCGTGCCTCCCGCAGCGATGGTTTCCGCTACGCGATTCTCCATCCGCTTTACAAGGGCTGCCTCGTCGACCTTCAGCTCGATGACTGCGTCGAGCTTCAGACCTTTGCCCTCGAGCATCTTGCCGAGCGCAATCGCCTGCGGAACGGTACGCGGGTAACCATCAAGGATGAAACCCTTTGCACAATCCGGCTGGTCGATGCGATCCGACACGATTTCGTTGACGATCTCATCGGATACCAGCTGACCGGCATCCATGACGGCCTTGGCACGCTTGCCGACCTCAGTCGCCTGGGCAACGGCCGCCCGCAGCATATCGCCTGTGGAAAGCTGCGGAATGCCGTATCTCTCCGTCAGAAGCTTGGCTTGCGTCCCCTTGCCAGCGCCCGGCGGTCCCAAAAAAATCAGTCTCATCGTCCCCTCTTTCCTCCGCGCAGCTTCGACTTCTTGATCAGCCCCTCATATTGCTGTGCGATGAGGTGGCCCTGGATCTGTGCTACCGTATCAAGGGTCACGCTGACAACAATCAAAAGCGACGTACCACCAAGGTAGAACGGCACGCCGGTCTGCGAAATCAGAACTTCCGGCAGAATGCAGACGAAGATCAGGTAGACCGCACCGATGACGGTGATGCGCGTCAGGACGTAATCGATGTATTCCGCGGTGCGCTCACCCGGACGAATGCCCGGAATGAAGCCGCCGTGCTTCTTGAGATTGTCGGCCGTGTCCTTCGGATTGAAGACGATTGCCGTGTAGAAGAAGGCGAAGAAGGCAATCATCGCACCGTAGAGGACCATGTAGAGCGGCTTGCCGTGAGCAAGTGCGCCAACGATGGTGGTGGCCCAGCCCGGCAGCGCCGCCGTGTTGGCAAAGCCCGCGAGCGTTGCCGGCAAGAGCAGCAGTGAGGATGCGAAGATTGCCGGGATGACGCCCGAAGTGTTGAGCTTCAACGGTAGGTGCGAGGTGTCGCCCTGGAACATGCGGTTGCCGACCTGGCGCTTCGGATACTGGATCAGAAGTCGGCGCTGCGCCCGTTCGACAAAGACGATAAGGGCGATGACGGCAACGACCATGATGATGATCGCCAGGATCAGCGGCGTCGAAAGCGCGCCGGTGCGGCCGAGTTCGAGCGTACCGGCGAGAGCCGTCGGCAGGTGCGCGACAATACCAGCGAAGATGATCAGCGAAATACCGTTGCCGATACCGCGCGAGGTGATCTGCTCACCGAGCCACATCAGGAACATGGTGCCGCCGAGCAGGGAAATGACAGTCGAAATGCGGAAGAACCAGCCCGGATCGTTCACAAGGCCATTGCCGCTCTCGAGGCCGACGGCGATGGCGTAAGCCTGCGCCGTGCCGAGAAGCACCGTGCCGTAGCGGGTGTACTGGTTGATGATCTTGCGTCCCTGCTCACCTTCCTTCTTCAGCTGTTCCAGAGCCGGAACGACCGAGGTCATCAGCTGAACAATGATCGAGGCAGAGATATAGGGCATGATGCCGAGCGCGAAGATCGCCATGCGCTCAACTGCACCGCCCGAAAACATGTTGAAGAGGCCGAGAATGCCGCCGCTCTGGCCGCGGAATGCCTGGGCAAACGCTTCCGGGTTAAGACCGGGCAGCGGAATATAGGTGCCAAGACGGTAAACCAGAAGCGCACCAAGCGTGAACCAAAGCCGTTTCTTCAGATCTTCCGCCTTGGCGAAAGTCGAGAAATTCAGGTTCGAGGCGAGCTGTTCCGCTGCAGAAGCCATGCAATTCTCCGCGTACCAAATCTCGGAATCAGCGGGAACACCCGGTCCGTTCCGGAAGGAGTAACTTTTCGTATTGAAAACCGGACGCGAGGCGATTGTGTCTGCAATCGGATGCCTCACCGTGGTTTCCGCTATGTCCGCTTGCGGCAAGCGATTCGCCGGCTGCGGACGTGAGGCTCACATATGGGAGCAAAACCGCCCGGAGTGAAGCACCCCGGGCGGTTCATCAATAATATTATTCAGCAGCGGCTGCGAGCAGCTTGACCGAACCGCCGGCCTTTTCGATCTTTTCGATCGCCGACTTGGAAGCGCCAGCGACTTCGATCGAAACCTTCGCCTTCAGTTCGCCGTCAGCGAGAACGCGGACGCCGTCCTTTTCGCGACGGATGACGCCGGCAGCCTTGAGGGCAGCCGCATCGACGGTCTTCGAAGCGTCGAGCTTCTTGGCGTCGATTGCCGTCTGGATACGGCCGAGCGACACGACAACAAACTCCGAAGCGAAGATGTTGTTGAAGCCGCGCTTCGGCAGACGACGGTAGATCGGCATCTGGCCGCCTTCGAAGCCGTTGATAGCAACGCCCGAACGAGCCTTCTGACCCTTGACACCGCGGCCGGCCGTCTTGCCGGAACCCGAACCGATACCACGGCCGAGACGCTTACGGCTGTGGGTAGAGCCTTCGTTGTCCTTGATTTCATTCAGTTTCATGAGCTTATCCCCCTCACTTCTCGTCGACGACGCGAACGAGGTGCTGGACGGTCCGGATCATGCCGCGAACAGACGGAGTGTCTTCGAGCGTGCGAACCCGGTGCATCTTGTTGAGGCCCAGACCGATGAGCGTCTGACGCTGCACGGCCGGACGGCGAATGGGGCTACCGATCTGCTCGACGGTAACCGTCTTCTTGGCAAGTTCTTTCTTAGCCATCTGTCAGCTCCCTTATTCTTCGGAAGCAGCGCCGGAGGAAACACGACGAGCCTGGAGCGTGGCGTACTTGATGCCGCGCTGAGCTGCGATGTCCTTCGGGTGCATCTGGTTCTTGAGGGCGTCGAAGGTTGCGCGAACCATGTTGTAGGGGTTCGACGAACCGGTCGACTTGGCGACGACGTCATGAACGCCGAGCGTTTCGAAGACGGCGCGCATCGGGCCACCAGCGATGATACCGGTACCGGCCTTGGCCGAACGCAGCAGCACCTTGCCGGCGCCGTGACGGCCATGAACGTCGTGATGCAGGGTACGACCACCACGCAGCGGGACGAAAATCAGGTCGCGCTTGGCAGCTTCCGTCGCCTTGCGGATGGCTTCCGGCACTTCGCGTGCCTTGCCATGGCCGAAGCCGACGCGGCCCTTCTGGTCGCCAACGACGACGAGAGCGGCGAAACCGAAACGACGACCGCCCTTCACCACCTTGGCGACGCGGTTGATTGCTACGAGCTTGTCGACAAATTCGCTGTCGCGCTCTTCGCGGTTCTGGCGATCTTCGCGAGAACCCTTTCTTTCTTGTGCCATTGTCCTTTTCCTTTTTCTTTTCCGGGTGCAATCGGCAGATTGACAAAAGTCGCCTCCGTCTTTCCGACTGGAAGCGACCGGAAACCACTGATCGTCCAGGGCGGACTCGAGGCCCGCCCTGTGATCGATCAGAAGTTCAGACCACCTTCACGTGCAGCTTCGGCCAAAGCCTTGATGCGGCCGTGATAGATGAAGGCGCCACGATCAAAGACAACGTCCTTGACGCCAGCCTTTACGGCGCGCTCAGCGATGAGCTTGCCGACGGCAGCAGCAGCTGCCGCGTCAGCGCCCGTCTTCAAAGACGAACGCAGATCGGTATCGAGCGTGGAGGCAGACGCAAGCGTCTTGCCGGCAACGTCATCGATAACCTGTACGTAGATGTTCTTCGACGAGCGATGAACCGACAGGCGCGGACGGCCATTGGCGACCGCCTTGATTTGACGGCGCACGCGGTTGGCGCGACGCACAAGAGTATCTTTCCTGCTAGCCATTTCGCGTGATCCTTACTTCTTCTTGCCTTCTTTGCGGACAATCCGCTCTTCGGCATACTTGACGCCCTTGCCCTTGTAGGGCTCGGGGCCACGGTATTCGCGGATTTCCGCGGCAACCTGGCCGACCTGCTGCTTGTTGATGCCGGACACGATGATTTCGGTCGGCTTCGGAACAGCAATCGTGATGCCTTCCGGCGTCTGGTAGACGACGTCGTGGCTGAAACCGAGCGCCAGTTGCAGGTTCTTGCCCTGCAGCGACGCACGATAACCAACGCCGTTGATTTCGAGCTTGCGCTCGTAACCGTCCTTGACGCCCTTCAAGATGTTCTCGATCATCGTGCGGGACATGCCCCACTTCGAACGAGCATCCTTGCTCTGGCTGAGCGGCTGTACGACAACCGCATTATCTTCGAGCTTTACCGAAACTTCGTCGTTTGCAACAAAGAACAGTTCGCCCTTCGGGCCCTTCGCCGTTACCTTCTGGCCATCAACGCTTGCCGTGACGCCTGCCGGAACCTGAACGGGCTTCTTACCGATACGAGACATTTTTATACCTGTCTGTTCGCTATGGAGAACTTGCTACGCCTTAGAAGACGGAGCAAAGAATCTCGCCACCAACATTCTGTTCGCGTGCCTGGTGATCGGCCATCACACCCTTCGGGGTCGAAAGGATGGTGATGCCGAGGCCGTTCGCGACCTGCGGAATGGACTTAACCGAGACATAAACTCGGCGGCCCGGCTTGGAAACGCGTCCGATCTCACGGATTACGGAAGCGCCTTCGTAGTACTTCAGTTCGATGTTCAGCTCGGCCTTGCCGTTGCCAAACACGACTTCAGAGTATCCACGGATGTAGCCTTCAGCCTGAAGGACATCCAGAACGCGTGCGCGGAGCTTCGAAGCCGGCGTGGAAACGCTCGACTTGCGGCGAGCCGCGCCGTTACGGATACGGGTGAGCATATCGCCCAGCGGATCAGTCATTGCCATGTGCCCGTCTCCTTACCAGCTCGACTTGACGATGCCCGGCACCTTGCCGAGATTGCCCAGTTCGCGAAGCGCAATACGCGACATACGAAGTTTACGATAGTAGGCGCGCGGACGGCCGGTGACTTCGCAGCGGTTGCGAATGCGGGTCTTGGATCCATCGCGCGGCAGACCTGCCAGCTTGATGGTTGCCTTGAACCGCTCTTCGATCGGCAGAGACTGGTTCATGATGATTGCCTTCAGCGCGGCACGCTTTGAAGCTTGCCCGGCAACCAGTTTGCGGCGGCGCTTGTTCTTTTCAACTGCGCTCGTTTTCGCCATAACAGTTATCCTTCTTTACGCTTGTCGTTACGGATTACTGACGGAACGGGAAGTTGAACTCTGTGAGCAGAGCGCGTGCTTCGTCGTCGTTAGTAGCCGTCGTGCAAACGATGATGTCCATGCCCCACATCTGATCAACCTTGTCGTAGTTGATCTCAGGGAACACAATGTGCTCCTTGACGCCCATGGCGAAGTTGCCACGGCCATCGAAGGACTTCGGATTGAGGCCACGGAAGTCGCGAACGCGCGGAAGAGCGATGTTCACGAGACGATCCAGGAACTCATACATCCGAACGCCGCGCAGGGTAACCTTGGCACCAATCGGCATGCCTTCGCGAAGCTTGAAGCCTGCGATGGAGTTGCGAGCGCGGGTGATTACCGGCTTCTGACCAGCAATCGCAGCGAGGTCGGCAGCAGCAACGGTCGGCTTCTTCGAGTCGCCCGTCGATTCGCCAACACCCATGTTGATGACGATCTTGTCGAGGCGCGGGATCTGCATTTCGTTGGCGTAGGAGAACTTCTCCTGCATCGCCTTGCGGATGCGCTCTACGTATTCCTTCTTGAGCCGCGGCTCGTAAGCGGACTTAGCCATCGATCACTACTCCCGAACGCTTGGCCACGCGGACCTTCTTGTCACCGTCGATCTTGAAACCGACGCGAGTCGGCTTGCCGTCCTTCGGATCGGCAATCGCGATGTTCGAAAGATGGATCGAGGCTTCCTTGTTGATGATGCCGGCTTCCTGGCTCTGGGTCTGGCGCTGGTGACGCTTCACCATGTTGACGCCACGCACAACAGCCCGGTCTTCCTTCGGCATAACCTGGACGACTTCGCCGGTACGGCCCTTGTCCTTACCGGTGAGAACGACAACCTTGTCGCCTTTGCGAATCTTTTGCATCTCTCTACGCTCCTTTAGAGTACTTCTGGAGCCAGCGAGATGATCTTCATGTGGTTCTTGGCGCGAAGTTCGCGCGGAACCGGTCCGAAGATACGGGTGCCGATCGGCTCTTTCTTGTTATCGATAAGAACGGCTGCGTTGGTGTCAAAGCGGATGACAGAGCCATCCGGACGGCGGATGTCCTTCGCAGTGCGAACGACAACAGCCTTCATGACATCACCCTTCTTTACGCGGCCGCGCGGAATGGCTTCCTTGATCGAAACGACAATGATGTCGCCGACCGACGCATACTTGCGCTTGGAGCCGCCCAGCACCTTGATGCACATGACACGACGTGCGCCGGAATTATCCGCCACGTCGAGGTTTGTTTGCATCTGAATCATGTCAGGTCGCCTTCTTGTTGTTACCCGGCCGGTTGGGTCGAAACCCCCTCGCCTGGCTTATAGTGCTCATCTCAAAGCAAAAGAACGCCCGGACTCGAGCGTTCCCCTGCTTCAATTGCGTGCTTCATACAGGTATTTGCCCAAGACGCAAGGGTCTTCAGGTCAAAACCTGCAGAAATCAAGCGTGGACGGCTACAACCGTCCAGCGCTTATCCTTCGAGATCGGCGCACATTCCTCAATGGAAACGACGTCACCAACCTTGAACTGGTTGTTTTCGTCGTGCGCCTTGTACTTCTTCGAGCGACGGACAGTCTTCTGGAGGATCGGGTGCGCAAAACGGCGCTCGACCCGGACGACGACGGTCTTGTCGTTCTTGTCGCTGACAACAGTGCCCTGCAGAATGCGTTTCGGCATATTTTCTGGTCCTTAGGCCTTGGCTTCTGCCGCCTTCTGGCGGGCAATGGTTTTGACGCGTGCGATGTCCTTGCGGACTTCGTTGATACGCGAAGACTTCTCGAGCTGGCCGGTTGCCTTCTGGAAGCGCAGGTTGAACTGCTCCTTCTTCAGCTTGGCAAGCTCTTCGTTGAGTTGATCGGCGCTCAGAGCGCGAACTTCTACGGCTTTCATGAGTTCACTCCTTACTCTGCGATACGCTGCACGAAGCGCGTCTTGACAGAGAGCTTGGCAGCGCCAAGACGAAGTGCCTCACGGGCAAGTTCTTCGCTGACACCATCGATCTCAAACATCATACGGCCGGGCTTGACCTTGCATGCCCAGTATTCGACCGAACCCTTACCCTTACCCATGCGGACTTCCGTCGGCTTGGCGGTTACGGGAACGTCGGGGAACACACGGATCCACACGCGGCCGGCGCGCTTCATGTGACGCGTGATCGCGCGGCGGGCCGCTTCGATCTCGCGCGCATTGACGCGGTTCGGCTCTTGAGCCTTCAGGCCGAATTCGCCGAAGGCAAGATCAGAACCGCCCTTGGCTACGCCCTTGATGCGGCCCTTGAACTGCTTGCGATACTTCGTACGCTTTGGCTGCAACATTTTTTTACTTCTCCGATATTGGCTGCCAAACGCGAGTGTTACGCGTTTTCACGACGGCGGTCACGATCGCCACGGTCGCGATCACGGCTGCCAGGGCCCTGGTTGTCACTTTCGATCGCACGGCGCTCGGAAGCCATCGGATCGTGCTCAAGGATTTCGCCCTTGAAGATCCAGACCTTGATGCCGCAGATACCGAAAGCGGTTTCCGCTTCGGCCGTGCCGTAGTCGATGTCCGCACGCAGCGTGTGCAGCGGAACGCGACCTTCGCGGTACCATTCGGTACGAGCGATTTCGGCGCCACCGAGACGACCGGCGCAGGTGATCTTGATGCCTTCGGCGCCAAGACGCATGGCCGACTGAACAGCGCGCTTCATCGCACGGCGGAAAGCCACGCGGCGCTCGAGCTGCTGGGCGATCGACTGGGCAACGAGCGTTGCGTCAACTTCCGGCTTGCGCACTTCAACGATGTTGAGGTGCGTTTCGGAGTTGGTCATCTCGGAAAGCTTCTTGCGGAGCTTTTCGATGTCAGCGCCCTTCTTGCCGATGATGAGACCCGGGCGAGCCGAGTGGATCGTGACGCGGCACTTCTTGTGCGGACGCTCGATGACCACCTTGGCGATGCCGGCAGCCTTCAGCTCTTCCATCAGGTAAGCGCGGATCTTCAGGTCTTCATGAAGCAGCTGGCCGTATTCGGCGTTGTCTGCAAACCAACGGCTATCCCAGGTCCGGTTGATACCGAGACGGAAACCGATCGGATTAATCTTCTGACCCATTATGCGGCCTCCCCTTTGGCTTCCACTTCGCGAACGACGATCGTCAAGTGCGAGAACGGCTTTTCGACGCGCGATGCACGGCCGCGACCACGGGCGTGGAAGCGCTTCATGACGATCGACTTGCCAACGTAAGCTTCTGCAACGACGAGCGAATCGACGTCGAGATCGTGGTTGTTCTCTGCGTTTGCGATGGCAGATTCAAGGGTCTTCTTGACCGTTTCTGCAATGCGCTTGCGGGAGAACTCCAGTTCGGCCAGAGCGCGGTCGACCTTCTTGCCGCGGATCATCGCGGCAACCAGGTTGAGCTTCTGGGGGCTGACGCGGATCGTGCGCGCAATTGCCTGCGCCTCATTATCCTTCAGCCGGCGTTCGGCTTTTGCCTTGCCCATTGTTACTTCCTCTTTGCCTTCTTGTCCGCGCCATGACCGTAGTAGGTCCGGGTCGGAGAGAATTCGCCAAACTTGTGACCGACCATGTCTTCATTGACGCTGACCGGAACGTGCTTGCTGCCGTTGTAGACGCCGAAGGTGAGGCCGACAAACTGCGGAAGGATCGTGGAGCGGCGGCTCCAAATCTTGATCACTTCGTTACGACCGCCTTCGCGGACCTTCTCAGCCTTCTTGAGAAGATAACCGTCAACGAACGGACCTTTCCATACTGAACGAGTCATTCGAGACTTCCTCTCTTACTTCTTCTTCTGGTGCCGCGAGCGCATGATGAACTTGTCGGTCGACTTGTTCGAGCGCGTACGCTTGCCCTTCGTGGGCTTGCCCCACGGGGTAACCGGGTGACGACCACCCGAGGTACGGCCTTCACCACCGCCGTGCGGGTGGTCAACCGGGTTCATGACGACGCCGCGAACGTGCGGACGCTTGCCGCGCCAACGCGAACGACCAGCCTTACCGTCATTGATGTTGCCGTGATCGGGGTTCGATACGGCGCCGATCGATGCGAGGCAGGAACCGTGCACGAGACGCTGTTCGCCCGAGTTCAGACGAAGGATCGCCATGCCCTGGTCGCGACCGACGAGCTGCGCGTAGGTACCGGCCGAGCGGGCCATCTGGCCGCCCTTGCCCGGCTTCATTTCCACGTTGTGGATGATGGAGCCGACCGGGATGTACTGCAGCGGCATCGTGTTGCCGGGCTTGACGTCAACGGCCTTCTCCGAAGCGATGACCTTGTCGCCGGCAGCGAGGCGCTGCGGAGCGAGGATGTAGGCCTTTTCGCCATCGGCATAGTTGACGAGCGCGATGAACGCGGTGCGGTTCGGGTCGTATTCCAGACGCTCGACCGTGCCTTCAACGTCGAACTTGCGACGCTTGAAGTCGACCAGGCGGTAGGTACGCTTGTGACCGCCGCCCTGGAAGCGAACGGTGATGCGACCGAGGTTGTTGCGACCGCCCTTGGAGGACAGGCCCTCGGTCAGCGCCTTGACCGGCTTGCCCTTGTAGAGGCCAGCCCGGTCAACGATGACCAGCTGGCGCTGGCTCGGGGTCGTCGGATTGAAACTTTTCAATGCCATTTTCTTGTTCCCTTTTGGGTTTTTACCCTAATGGGCCTATCCGTTAGAGACCGGTGGAGACGTCGATGGACTGACCGTCGGCGAGCGTAATGATCGCCTTCTTCACGTCCTTCTGCTTTCCGGCAAAGCCGCGGAAACGCTTCGTCTTGCCTTTGCGGACGAGCGTGTTCACGGCCGTAACCTTGACGCCGAACAGAGCTTCGACAGCAGCCTTGATTTCAGGCTTCGAAGCGTCCTTGGCGACGTTGAAGACGACCTGGTTCTGCTCGGAAACCAGCGTCGACTTTTCAGTGATCGAGGGAGACACGATCACGTCGTAGTGGCGAAGATCCGTCATTTGAACCGCTCCTCCAGAGCTTCCACGGCAGCCTTGGAAAGCACGAGCTTGCCACGGCGCAGAATGTCGTAAACGTTGATGCCCTGAACCGGCAGAACGTCCACGTTCGGGATGTTCTGGGCTGCGAGCTTGAAATTGTTCTCGATCTCGGCGCCGCCGATGATGAGAGCGTTGGTGAGGCCGAGCGATGCGAATACGCCGGCGAGAGCCTTGGTCTTGGCTTCCTTGGCAACGAGATCGTCGATGACGATGATCTCTTCAGCCTTCAGCTTGGCCGACAGCGCATGACGCAGGCCGAGGGCGCGAACCTTCTTCGGCAGATCATGCTCGTGGCTGCGGACGACCGGGCCATGGGCCTTGCCACCGCCGCGGAACTGCGGAGCGCGAGCGGAGTGGTGGCGGGCGCGGCCCGTACCCTTCTGCTTGTACATCTTGGCGCCGGTGCGCGAAACTTCTGCGCGGCCCTTGGCCTTGTGCGTGCCCTGCTGCTTCTTGGCGAGCTGCCAGCGAACGACGCGGGCAATGATGTCTTCACGGGGTTCGAGGCCGAAAATGGCGTCAGAAAGGGAAACCTTTCCCGCGTCCTTGCCCTCGAGGGTTTTGACGTTGAGATCCATTACTCGGCTCCCTTACTTCGATGCTTCGGCGCGCACAGCGGCCGGGCGCGGAGCGCCTTCCGGGGTGCCCGACTTGATGGCGTCACGAACGACGATCCAGGCACCCTTGGAGCCGGGGACTGCGCCCTTGACCAGGATCAGACCGCGGTCTTCATCGGTCGATACGACTTCGAGGTTCTGGGTGGTGACGCGGGTCTGACCCATGTGACCAGCCATGCGCTTGCCCTTCCAAACGCGGCCCGGATCCTGGTTGGAACCGGTCGAACCATGCGAACGGTGCGATACGGAAACGCCGTGCGTTGCACGCAGACCACCGAAGTTGTGGCGCTTGATCGCACCAGCAAAACCCTTACCGATCGTGGTACCGGTGACGTCAACGAGCTGGCCGGCAACGAAATGGTTGGCCGTCAGTTCTGCACCGATGTCGATCAGGTTGTCCGCGGAAACGCGGAACTCGACGAGCTTCGCCTTCGGCTCGACGTTGGCAGCAGCAAAATGGCCGCGCATTGCCTTCGGCGTGTTCTTGACCTTCGAACGGCCGGCGCCCAGCTGGACAGCCACGTAGCCGTTCTTCTCTTCCGTACGCTGGGCTACCACCTGGCAGTTCTCCAGCTTCAATACTGTAACCGGGATATGCTCACCGGCGTCGTTATAGACGCGGGTCATTCCCACTTTCTGTGCAATCACACCTGAACGCATCGGTTCATTCCTCTTGAGAGTTAGTGATGGGGCGAGCCCCCTCACATCTCTGGTTTAAGGTTTCCTTGAGATCATCCGATCTTGAGGTCGCCCGTTTTCGGAAGCCGTTGGACCGGGGTCCACGTACCTTCCTTGTTATTAAAGCTTGATTTCCACGTCGACGCCGGCAGCCAGGTCGAGCTTCATCAGCGCGTCAACGGTCTGCGGGGTCGGGTCTACGATATCGAGAAGGCGCTTATGGGTGCGCATTTCGAACTGTTCACGGCTCTTCTTGTCGACGTGCGGCGAGCGGTTGACCGTAAACTTTTCAATGCGCGTCGGCAGCGGTACGGGACCGCGCACGCTTGCACCGGTACGCTTTGCCGTCGACACGATTTCGCGCGTCGAGGCGTCGAGGATCCGGTGATCAAACGCCTTGAGGCGGATGCGGATGTTCTGGCCGTTCATACGACTTATCCTTGTTCATGTTGTCTGCGGTTTCCGTGGAAAAACACGCATTGAACTTCGTTTAATGTTCGGCCAGTCCGCTAATTTTCAAAGATCGGAGGGACAGAGTTTCCCCTGCCCCTTCCTATTTGAGCGGCCGTGGCCGGCCTGTCTTTTTGTGAGCGCACAACGTCGAAGCACCGTGCAAATCACGCGTGGGCGCCATTTGCACTATTTCGTCGTCTTCGGCAAGCCGTGCGACCAACTAATTCTTTCGGGGCGGGTATGTTCGAGGCGCATAGCACATGCGCCTCGAATTTCTCCGCCCTCAGTCTCGTCGATTACTCGACGATCGAGGCAACGATGCCTGCGCCGACGGTACGGCCGCCTTCGCGGATCGCGAAGCGCAGCTTTTCTTCCATCGCGATCGGAACGATCAGCTCGACGGCAACGGTGACGTTGTCGCCCGGCATGACCATTTCCGTGCCTTCCGGCAGCGTCACGATGCCCGTCACGTCCGTCGTGCGGAAGTAGAACTGCGGACGGTAATTCGTGAAGAACGGCGTATGACGGCCGCCTTCTTCCTTCGTCAGGATGTAGGCTTCGGCCATGAACTTCTTGTGCGGCTTGACCGAACCCGGCTTGCACAGGATCTGGCCACGCTCAACGCCGTCACGGTTAACACCACGGATCAGCGCGCCGATGTTGTCGCCGGCCTGGCCCTGGTCGAGCAGCTTGCGGAACATTTCAACGCCCGTAACCGTCGTCTTCGACGTGTCGCGGATGCCGACGATTTCAACTTCTTCGCCGACCTTGACGATACCGCGCTCAACGCGACCGGTCACAACCGTACCACGGCCCGAGATCGAGAACACGTCTTCGATCGGCATCAGGAACGGCTGGTCGATCGGACGCTCCGGCGTCGGGATGTAGGCGTCAACAGCGGCCATCAGCTCGCGGATCGCGTCTTCGCCGATCTTCTTGTCCGAATCTTCCAGAGCTGCAAGAGCCGAGCCCTTGATGATCGGAATGTCGTCGCCCGGGAATTCGTAGGACGACAGAAGTTCGCGAACTTCGAGTTCGACGAGCTCGAGAAGCTCGGCGTCGTCAACCTGGTCGACCTTGTTGAGGAACACGACGATTGCCGGAACGCCAACCTGGCGGGCGAGCAGGATGTGCTCGCGGGTCTGCGGCATCGGGCCGTCAGCAGCCGAGCAAACCAGGATCGCGCCGTCCATCTGAGCCGCACCGGTGATCATGTTCTTGACGTAGTCGGCGTGGCCGGGGCAGTCAACGTGAGCGTAGTGACGGTTCGGCGTCTCGTACTCAACGTGGGCCGTCGAAATGGTGATACCACGGGCCTTTTCTTCCGGCGCAGCGTCGATCTGGTCATACGCCTTGAACTCGCCGAAGTACTTCGTGATCGCTGCGGTCAGCGACGTCTTGCCATGGTCAACGTGGCCAATCGTGCCAATGTTAACGTGCGGCTTGTTGCGCTCAAATTTGCTCTTTGCCAT
>NZ_JBQENM010000008.1:0-52763 GCF_052044795.1 Ensifer sp. 22521 | reverse complement strand
GCTCGTCACCGGCCGCAGCTGGATGGGCACCGCCTTCGGCGGCGCGCGCGGCCGCACCGACGTGCCGAAGATTGTCGACTGGTACATGGAAGGCAAGATCGAGATCGACCCGATGATCACCCACACGATGCCGCTCGAAGACATCAACAAGGGCTTCGAGCTGATGCATTCCGGCGAAAGCATCCGCAGCGTGGTGGTATACTGAGCGCGAGTTCAATATCGCTTTCAGACGGCAATGCATTGATCGCACGCGAGATTGACGGTGTTTGAGATCGGCCGGGCATCTCGCACCGGCTATGAAGGAGGAGAAGCCTATGCCGAGCATTGCAATACATCCATCGGTCGACAGCGGGTTCAAGGCGACGGACGCGGCCTTTTCAGGCGGTACGCTCGTCTGCAACTGCACGAACAATCCGGTGAAGGTCCGTGTCAAGGGTGACATCGCTCACAACCACGCCTGCGGCTGCACCAAATGCTGGAAGCCCGACGGAGCTGTCTTCTCAGTCGTCGCCGTGGCACCGACCGCCAACGTCGAGGTGCTCGAAAATGGCGACAAGCTCGCCGTCGTGGACCCCGCCGCGCTTATTCTGCGCCACGCCTGCAAGGACTGCGGCGTGCACATGTACGGCCCTGTCGAGCGCGACCACGCCTTCACGGGGCTTTCCTTCGTTCATCCTGAACGCTTCCAGGAAACGGGCTGGGCAAAGCCGGGCTTTGCCGCCTTCGTCTCTTCCATCATCGAGAGTGGCTATGACCCTGCTGGAATGGACGGCATGCGCGCCCGGTTACGCGAACTGGACATCGAGCCTTACGACTGCCTCAATCCCGTTCTGATGGATGTCATCGCCACCTGGACCGCGAAGAAGAGTGGTGCGCTCAAGTCAACCTGAACGCTCTGCCGCAAGCATCTCAACATCTTCCGACATCCATTAGCAGGTCGCATCGTATGGATTGCCTAAAGCCCGAGTTCAAGGCCAAAATTCGCAAAATTGTCGGTGACGGAAACTTCAAGGACGGAGACGCCATCTCGACGATCGACCACGGAGTCGCGCCAGAAAATCTGGGGGCACGCGCCGTCGTGTTCCCCAGTACAACCGACGAGGTTGCGGCGGTCGTCAAATGTTGCCGCGCCAACGGGGTTCCGCTCGTCACCCACGGCGGGCGAACCGGGCTCGTCGGCGGCGCCATATCCAGGCCGGGCGAACTGGTGCTTTCGACCGCACGTCTCGATCGAATTCTACATATTTCACCAGTCGAGCGCGTTGCCGTAGTAGAGGCCGGCGTGACATTGCAGGCGCTGCAAGGGGCGGCTGCCGAACATCGACTTGAAACAGGGATTGATTTGCCGTCGCGCGGGTCGGCAACCCTCGGAGGCATGGCGTCGACGAATGCCGGGGGCATTGCAGCCTTTCGGTTCGGGGTCATGCGGCACCGCATTCTCGGACTGGAGGTGGTGCTCGCAGATGGCTCGGTCTACTCTGACCTGACACGGGTGGTGAAAAACGCCGCTGGCTATGATCTGAAACATCTCTTTGTCGGAGCCGAAGGCACGCTCGGCGTCATCACGCGCATTGCCGTGAAGCTTGAACCCCTGCCTCTGGCGACCGCCACGGTCCTCTTCGGCCTGCCGTCAGTGGATGCAGCGCTTGGCACGGTCCGCTGGGGGTTAAACGCGCGGTACGGTCATCTCCGCGCCGCGGAAGCAATCTGGAACGCCTATTTCCGCCTGACATCAGGCCATCATCGCTGGTCCGCCACGGACTACGATGCCGGCCACCCCGTCAATCTCCTGGTCTCGCTAAGCGGCGCCGAAGAGGACGAACTGCTCTCGGAACTCGGGCGTATCTACGAAGGCGTTATCGAGGAACACCCCGACGCGTCGGCCGTGATTGCCTCCTCTGTCGCGCAGGAGGCCGATTTGTGGAGGTTGCGCGAAGACACAGACCTTATCTACCGGAAGCACCCGGGCGCGCCATCCTACGACGTCTCAGTTCCCCTTTCGGAAGTCGAAACCTACCTAGATCACAGTGTTGCCGGCCTTAAGGCGATTGATGCCTCGTTTGATCCGTATGTCTTTGGCCATCTTGCCGACGGCAACCTCCACATCGTCCTCAACGCGGCGGCTAGCGAAGTGTCAGGTGACAAGGCAAGAGCTGTCGAAGAGGTTCTCTACCGGGACATTTTTTCGATCGGAGGATCGTTCTCCGCCGAGCATGGGATCGGTCTCAAAAGAGTGGGCTCGCTGTCGGCCATGTCCAACCCGGTGAAGATGGCTCTGATGCATCGGGTCAAGGATGCGCTTGACGCAGCAGCGCTTCTTAATCCCGGAAAGGTGCTTGGCGCAGGCTAAGGTTTGGCTAGGTGCGCCGGGACGGGCGCCACCGAACCAATCTAAATGGCCCGATTGCCATCAAGGGCTCACTCTTGTCGACAGCTCGTGGCGCGTCGCTTCCGCTTGCTGCCTGAGCCACTTGCGCAGCCGAGCAAACCCGTCCAGCCGGGTTGAGGTTTTGGGCGCAATGAGACTGTAGCCCATGCCGACGGCAAGCTGCGCCGGATGGGCCTGCACCAGCAATCCATCGTCGACAGCGGCACCGACAAGCGCGAGGTCGGCGAGTGCAAGCCCCTAGCCTTGCTGAGCGGCCGTAACGGCAAGATCCAGCGTGTCAAATACCAGATGTCGCGCACCCAAGAGGGACATCTGCGTTTGCGCGGCCCAGCGCTCCCAGGTCTCGTAGTTACGGTCCATGTGCAGAAGCACAAGGCCTTCGAAACTCTTCCTGTCTTTGAAGTCGTCGACCAGCCCGGGCCGGCAAACCGGCGTCAACTGCTCTTCCCACAAACGGTCCTCCGTAAGGCCGGGCCAGGGGCCTACGCCATATTCTATCATCCCGTGGATCCCCTCCATTTCGAAGTCGGGCCTTCGAGCCCAGGCCGTATCGATATCAACGCGCACATGCGCATGCTCACGATAGAACTCCGGAAGGCGCGGCATCAGCCAACGGATGGCGGGCGACGGATGGACGCGCAGTGTGACGGTCTGCGGCGGCTGCGTTACGGCCTGATCCGCCTCGATCAACAAGGCGACCAGTTGCTCGATATAAGGCAGCAGCCGTTGCCCGGCATCCGTCAAGACAACACGCCGTGTGCTGCGCAGGAAAAGCGTGCTGCGAAAGTGATTTTCCAATTGCAGGATCTGCCGGCTGATCGAACTCTGGCTGATGTGAAGGATCTCGGAGGCCTGACTGAAGGATGAAGTTCGCGCCACCGCCAGGAATGCCTGCAAGCCGCCAAGAGGGGGAAATCGCCTGTCGTGATCGTTGGCGCGGGAATCATGGGTTGCGCCGCTGCCTATTATCTCGCGGCAGGGTATCAAGGCCGTCGTTCTCGACAAGTCGCGCATCGCCGGGCAGCAATCGACCCGCGCCTGGGGTTTCGTGCGCCAGCAGGGGCGCGATCCATCGGAGATGCCGCTTGCGATCGCCAGCAACCGCTTGTGGCTGGGCCTGGAAGAAGAACTTCAGACGGATCTGGGTTGGAGGCAGGGAGGCTGTCTCTACGTCGGGAACGATGCCAGGCAAATGGCGCACTACGAAGCCTGCCTAAAAACGTCCAGACAGTACGGCGTGGATACGCGTCTTCTGTCGCCCGATGAGGTGCGCGCCCTGTTGCCCGGCTTCAATGCAAAACAAGTCACCAAGCGACGGCCAGGCCGAGCCTCGTTTGGCCGCGCCGGCCTTTGCCCGCAGAGCTGCCGAGCTCGGGGCACGGTTTATCGAAGGGTGCGGCCTGACCGGTATAGAGGTGGCCGGTGGCAAGATCGCCGCGGCGCGAACCGAGCAGGGGGAAATCCGAAGCGATTACATCATGTGCACCGCAGGTGCCGCGAGCTGGCGCGTGTTGCGTTCGCTCGGCATCGCTCTGCCGCAGCATCAGGTGCGCGGGACAGTTGCTCGGACCTCTTCGGGGCCGGCGGTCAGCGCTGTCGCCTGTATCGGCGGGGGCATCGGCTGGCGCCAGCGCAGCGACGGAAGCTTCAACCTGGCCAACGACGCCCGCGTGGACGTCGATGTCACCGCAGGCCACCTGCGTGCGCTCGAGTGGTACATAGGTCCGCTGCTGCAGCACTACCGGTCGTTCAATTTCAAGCTGAACGGAGCATTCATCGACGATATCAGGCAACGCTTGCCGACGTCGGAAACGCGAAGGAATGGCAATCTTATCGGTGTTCGTGACGCACTGCTTCCGGCCAACGATGCCGACATCCGCGTTTGTCTTGCCCGTCTGATGAAGGCCCTGCCCTCTCAGGCGAACGTACAGATCGTGGAGCGGTGGGCTGGCGGCATAGATGTCCTGCCGGACGGTATCCCGGTGCTAGACGCCCCAACGACGCCGAACGGTCTGATGATCGCAACCGGGTTGCGGTCACGGTTTTGCGCTGGGTCCGATCGTCGGGAAGACCTTGGCGAACTCGCTTGCCACTGGCAAACCGGGGATGAACCTGCACGACCTGCGCCTGTCGCGTTATGCCGAGCGCGATGTCAAACCACCGCATTCGCTTTTCTGAGAAGCCGGCATACCAGCTCCATCAATGGCGTTTCGTGCACCTCGCATATGGGTAAATCAACACCTGGGTCGAGCCAAAAAGAGAGAGGTCATCGACAGAGAAGTTTCAGGCTAATTGCATGAAGGAGTTCAGCGCCTTCACCGCGCGTGTACTCAGCGTTTACCCCGCGCTCGTCCTGTCATCGTGGCGGTATAAGCGGCGGCACCTTTCTGCCAGGTGCCGCCACATTGCCGGTCGGGCGTGCTGTCCGATCGAGCCAACATCTAGACGAGCGACCAGCGTACCGCTCTCTAAAGCGGTGCGGCTTTGAAAAGATTGCCTTTGCGAAAGCGCTCATCATCCGGGCCCGTGGGTCCATCTCTGCGAGCATCCAGGATGCGACTGGGGCGGTTGGGGCTTTGCGAGCGGCAAAGGGCCGTCTCGAGTGTAGTTATTCCCATCGCGAAGACGCTTGATGGCTATCGGAATTTGTACTCAAGATCCGCGTGCCGTGCGAATGCGACCTCAAGAAGTAATACGACACAAATGCCCTCTTCGATCGGGTCGGCGACTAGTGCATGCCGGGCCTTCTCCCCCAGATCGCACGTGCCAACGGCTGCATGAAGACCGAGAAGTACCCGACCTAGGTCTGATGCGCTCCGGCAAAGGTCCTATCTACGTTGCCGAATCCGATTGGCGCTGCCATTCCTAGTTGAGCGTCAACCGCACCTTTGGCGCTAATGACCCCAGAGCGCGCCCCAGCCCCAAGCGACGTAGCGCTCTGGGGTCAGCCTGCGACTGGATCAGTCTCGGAGCCTAAGAGAACCTCTTCATTTTCGACCCCGTGATCGGCCCGGCGCGGTAGGTAATGCCTTTTGAATTACAAATAGCTAAGTTGAGGTAGGAAGCTGCTGGGGGGAGTACCCATTCGCTGTAGGGCTCAAGTCCTAGGTGGCCCGCCAATGGTCTGAGGCCAATTGCGACAGAAACCGATCGCTGCATATTCTGTTTTCAACCAAGGCGTTACCGCCTCAGCGCCACGGTCACATAGCTCGGCTGGGGCTCAAAAAGAACAATGAGGCCGCTCGGGGAAACTACGATGCAGGTAGACTTACCGAAAATTACCCCTCCCACCCGCCAAACTAGATACGAGCACAGCAGTGATGAATGCCAAGAAGCTCTCAAACAGGCATTCGGCGTGTTCGCCGCTTATTGTACGGCGGCGGGCTGGTCCGACGATGAGGTCGCCGTCGCATTGATCCAGATCGCTGACGAGCACCTTTGCTCTCTTGCCATTTTGGCTGACTTCTCCGTCGTTGCCCCAAACCTTACTAGCGGTCCGAAAGCAGAAGGAACCTCAGCATGAGCACTGCGGCCCAGTTGCACCTGATGAACGAAGAAGAAATTCCTGCATTCGTGGCAGACGTGATCGAGGCTGGGTGCCACGTCAACGCTGTGGGGCACAATATGTACGTCATTTGCGACGACGAGGAGCAAGAGGTTGTGATCGAAGAGCTCAACCGCATCTGCCAGAAGTACGGCGACCGAGACTCAATCCGCCGGGAGATTGTAAATTACCTATGGTCGATCGGCTGATACGTAGAGATCGCCTCTGAAGGCACGGGGGCACTAGGGGCTGCCTAGCGAATATTGACGCCTCGCCCCAGCGATGTACGCTGCCCGTCATGTCCCTCACCACCGCCTTCATCTCTGAGCTTGTCTGGGCAGCCAACCAGGTCGAACATCTGACCCACTTCGAAAAGCGCCGACTGCTGGAGCGCGCGGTCGTCACGATCCGAGAAATGCGCAAACAAGTTGGCATCCCTGAAAGCAAGACCGAAGCGGATCCGGTGATTGACCTGCAAACTGCTTCGGTGGGGATCGAAAGGCGGACGCACGACCAAGTAATGGCCGCGCTCCTCGACGCGGCCGATATGATCCGGATTTTGCGGATTATTCTGGATGAGAAGGAGTGAAATTCATCCCCGCAGATCGGTCACCCCCAAGAACTATTATCGGCGATATGCCACGGTTGATTGACGTCATAGTTGGTCTGCGCCGCCGCTAGAGCACACTAATTAGTAGTCTGTTAACCAAATTTGTGGTTGAGTAAAGGCATCGACTCGCCCATGACGGGCGGAAATCCCTAATCGACGGCTCTATAATGTCCAGCATTCATACGAACGCGGCAGCGATGTCTGCCGTCCAAATTTTAAGAAACACCGCTGCAACACTTGCTTCCACCCAGGATGAAGTGAGTTCCGGCCTCCGGATCCAAACCGCGGCCGACAACGCCGCATATTGGTCGATTGCCACGACAATGCGTTCCGATCACAAGGCTATCTCAGCCGTTGCCGATGCACTCGGCCTGGGAGCCGCAAAGGTAGGCGTCGCCTATGAGGGAACCGACTCCATCGTCGAAATCTTGACTGCGTTCAAGGCAAGACTAGTCGCTGCAGCGGAACCGGGCGTTGACAAAGCTAAGATCCAGAAGGAACTCGACCAACTCAACGCTCAAGCCGAGAGCGTCATTGCCTCGTCCAGCTTCAACGGAGTGAACTGGCTGCGTACGGACGCCGCGACCCATCTCATGCAAACCGCCGAACTGACCACGTCCTTGGTCTCGTCTTTCGTCAGGGCAGCGGATGGATCCATCGAATTGAACACCACGGACCTAAATCTCAAACTGACGAGCATGCTCAATGCGGGAGGCGGCGGCATCCTGCAGAAGGAAATTGGCGGCGTGGGTGACATTGGCGGCTTCCGGCGGACGGGGATCAACTCGGTTGCCCATCAGGGTCACGAGAACCATGCCTTCACGGGACCGGCGACCTTCGGATCGATGGACTATATCGAGTTTGACCTTACAGTCGATGCGGGCACACATTCCGCCGGCGTGGGTTTCACCGGCTTGCGGATCGATAAGACGGTTATCGACATCGCGCTCGGCACGACCGATGGTAAAATTAATACTGCGTCCCAAATGCGTGCTGTCCTGCAGCGGGTCTTTCAGGACAACGCGGTTCCCGCAACCGCATATGAAACGTTGTTCAGTGGATCATCCACATCAAGTCAATTCGAGATCGGGTCGCTTGAGACCTCCGGGGAACCAGGGTCTAGCATCGATATTTCAAACGTGGTGTCCGACTTCAACGGCGTTCACCCCGCAGGCTTTGCTTTGGGTCTGGAGAACGCACCAATAAGCAACCACGACGATATGTATCCCCAGGCGAGTATCGGTTTTACCAAACCGTTTACGGTCTCGCCCACCGCTGCGATCTACTTTGACGTCCAAGTCGGCCCTGGCGCATTGCAGACCTACACCATAGACCGCACAACGGTGGATGCCGCGCTTGGCACAACTGACGGCACGGTCGGTAACGCGGCCGACCTAGCGACGGTGATAGAATTCGCTTCCGCGGGCAGCGGCTTGGCGGTGACTGCAGCCGGTACCACACTCACCTTCTCAGCCGATCAGGCTATCTACCCGGAGGCGGGCAATCGCGCTGCAAGAGTTACCGTCGAAAACGTACGCTCGACGCCGCGCTGGACGCTCGACTTCGACTTGGTCGAGGTTGATGTGACGGGCACGGACTTTACTGTCGACGAGTACATCGAAGGTATCGAATACATGCTGAAGGGCGCGATTTCGAGTGCGAGCCTGCTCGGCTCCCTGCAAATGCGCATCGACCTGCAATCCGACTTCACCAGCGCTCTGATGGAGAGCATCGATAAAGGCATCGGGCGCCTTGTCGACGCTGACATGAACGAAGCATCGGCGCGCCTGAAAGCTACTCAAGCACAGGAGCAATTGGCGATACAGTCGCTGCAGATAGCCAACTCAAGCGCCGCCAACGTGCTGTCGCTGTTTCGATAGGGGCGGGTTTAGCCTCAAGCTGCGGAACGACTTTCCAAACCGAGCGTTATTCGACCGGGCTCCGCTCCCTTCCCCCCGGAGCCCGTTACACCGCACACTCTTGGCCCCGTCGTCGCCTTTCGGGGCCATTCTTTTTGGCGCTTCCTGCCTGGGAACCTTTCCGCCGTATGTGCGTTTTTGGCGTGTCGTGGTCTCGACACCCCCGCTCGCGATCATGGCAGGCTTCACCAAATCCCCGGAGTGAAGTCCGAAAGGTAGCCTCTGGCCTCGTCACCCCGGCGGGGCCATTTCTTTTCATGGTCGGAACCTTTCGAGGCGATGCGCGTTCATTGCATGCCTACGATCCACCACCCCCGGATCGAGACTGAGGCTCCGTCCACTATGCCCAGAATGGAGCCCATTGGCACTACTCCGTGCCCGGGCCCCGCTCTTCCCGGACGGGGCCGTTTCATTTTCCGCATGGGAACCATTTTTGAGGGACTGTGGTTTGAGGACCCGCGATGACCCTCCCCAAAAGGATCCAGCCGGGCTTCATGGGGTAATCCCTTTTCCCCGCGTCGGAGCCCATCAATGCCCATGATGCAAGCCTCGTTGGCCCCGACGCCCCGTCGGGGCCATTCGTCTGGCCCCCCGATATCCGGTGCGCACTTTTGTCCCTGTCGAAACCGATGTGGACACGGCTTCGTGACGTCGTCCTGCCGCACTACAGTCTCGATTGGGTGCGCGTCATCCAACCCGCTTCCTTCAGCCTGAGTGTTGCATGAAGTCGCGCGGCTCGCTTCGCCCTTTGCGCGGGCCGTTGACAGCGCCTACCGCAAGCGGATGGCGCCGGGCGAACAACGCTGGTCCGCCGTGTCTGCGGCCGGCATTAGCCAGACCGTTTCACCGTTTTCGAAGCGCAGGCATGCTGCGCGTTAACCGCTCATCCCGCGCAAGCCTCTTCGATCACCCGCTCTATATCGCGAGGGTCATATGGTTTTTGCAGAGTCGGCGTGTCGCGGAACTCATCTGAAAGGCCCTCTATTCCGTATCCGGTGGCGAACACGAAAGGTATTTTGCGGCAGCGCAAGATCCGGGCGGCAGGAAAAGAGGTTTCTCCCCCGAGGTTGATGTCGAGAAACGCAAAATCAATATCCGCTCGAACGGCGAAGCGGCTCGCATCCTCGAGCCGTGCGATACACGCCACCACACAATGCCCCATGTCTGTGAGGAGGTCTTCGAGGCTCATCGCAAGGAGAACTTCATCCTCGATGATCAGTATCCGCTTCGACTCCGCTCTGGCCACTTTGTCCTCCCAGGAACGAACTCTTCGCCAGCGGATATTGGTGCGATGATGGTGCACTCAACGCCGGAGGACGGGTATCCAACACGGACCTCACCTCGAAGTTCCGACACCAGTGCCCGTTCAATCAGGCGCGAGCCAAAACCCTTGCGCGTTGGCCCGACAACCGGGGGCCACCACTTTCTCGCTTACCAAAAAAGCTGCGAGCGGACTCCAAAGATCGCGCTCAGATTCAAATGCCCTAGATCTGTTGCTTCTTCGTAATCCGGCGCGGCTTTTAGTGAACCGCGCCTTGGCGAGTGCGAACCGGGCGAGCAGGTTTGGATTCGAGAGCTCGCGAAGTTGCTGCACGTCAAAAGGGGCGCAAAACGGCAAACAATCCAATCCGTGCCTGAGGTGTCCTCCGTCAGAAACGAATTGGATGAGCCTTGAAGGCGAAGCGACGCTTAACAAGACGGGCGCTGTGTGATTCCCGGCGTATGGCTACCCGACCCTAGGGTGTCTTTGTGGAGGTCTTAATGAAGGTACTGCGCGACAACGCCTGCTGCTGGCCACGCTCGGCACACTCGTAGGCATGCTTTTTACGGGTCTTCAAGTCTATAACGACGAACTGGAGGAACATGGCGGGCAAACGGTAACGCTAGCACCGTACCTTCTTAGCGGTCACTTCCTTTCCGCCCTATTGAGAACTGGGAGTCCGAGTTCTTGCAGATGAGTGCTTATCTGGTACTTACAGCCTTTCTCTTTCAACGCGGCTCAGCGGAAAATGACCCCGACGAACCGTCGTCCAAGGACCAAGGCCCTGCGCTCGAGCAAGACGGTCCCGCAGCACCGCTGGCCGTAAGGATGGGCGGGATGGCGAGGTCACTTTATTCCTATTCCCTCGGTGGGTGCCAAGTTGTGGTTTGAGTCTTTCCAGAATTGGCAATCGGAATTCCTGTCGACTGCAGTTCTCGTCGTCCTGTCGATATTCCTGCGGTTCCGAGGCTCCCCCGAGTCAAAGCCGGTATCCGATCCTCACTCCAAAACAGGTTCATAGACAGGTTAGAAACTGACGGACCCCATCCGTGACTGCTAGCGGGCTGAATGGCCGATCAACGCGTCTGATCGGCTGGCGCGGTATTAGTGCGTTTTTGTGACCCTCCTGGCGGTTTATCGAGCTCGAGCCTTCGTTAGCTCTGTACACGCGGCGACGATCCGAGCCCGGATGAGAAGAACAAGCCACCGAAGCTGAAGGCGTGACGCCTGTGGAGCAAACACAAAAACAGGGAGCGGGCTATGATGGAGAGTTGGAACAAGTGCGTGATCATCGAGCTTCCGGAGCTCGACGGAGCGCAGATAGTATGGACCCCCAACAAGGCCACGGTCCTGCTTAGCAAAAGCTGGCCTGTCGACTCCCTTATCTGGACGCCGTCGATAAATGCAGGGACGCAATAGATGGGACCTACCCATGGAAACAAGCCCGAGTAGCGTTCGTCGCGGCCGTTGCCGAGGCCAAGGTCACAAGACTGCGCTGAAATTGATTTGTCTCATGCTGCTGCACCGCCCCATTCGCGGAACAAAGCTGACGCGGCTCGATTTTGGCCCGGGAGAAGGAGACCGATATGACCGACGACCCCAAAGAGCCGAGAAAGCCCGTGGAGGTTCCCCCAGGCGAGACACCCGATCCTATGCCAGACAATCCGGATCGCCCCGTCGAGGAGCCCGGACCGGACGACGTCCCGGAAGAGGCGCCAGACATCACGCCGGTGCCAGGCGCTGAAATCCCAAAGATGGCCGCTTGAGCCTGCCACCCCCCACCCAGCCCCCTTGGAACAGTTGCCTCTAATATACGTTTCTGGGAAGCCTAACCCGCGGAGGACACCATGGCCAGCATCTGGGATGCAAACGTCGAGTTGAAGATTGACGATCGTTTTCACGTCATCAGGAACGCCCGAGAGGCGGTCGCATTCCTGATGAAATCCTGGCCCGAGACGAAGAGCGAGAGTTACGCAACAGCTCGAAAGATCTGCCTGGATGCAGCCAATGGAGAAGTCCCAAGTGCGGAGGCCAGGGCGGCATTCGAAGCTGCCGCGAAAGAAGCCGGCCTCCTGCGATAGTCCCGAGGTGAGGAACTTAATCATGCTGCCTGCGCTCGCCGCGCAAGCGCCTTGCTCTTGAACGCAGTTCGCCTCTTTCGACAACCCGCAGCCATCGACGGCGACACCGGCCCCAGAGCTCCGAACCTGCCGAGAACCGCCGGAAGCTGCGTGCTGCTGCCTATCGCCTCCCTGCGAGGGGAACGGCATGACCCGCCCGATCCACGCATGCGACCCGGAAGGCCCGCTATTGCGAATGCGGACACTGTGCCCTCCCGCCGGCCCGAAACATCGACCCGGACGCGCTGCAGGAATTCAACGCCGCAGCTTACTCGTTCGCAACCTTCATCATCCTCCTCACCTTCATGGCGATCGGCTTCGCGAACATCGAGGAGATCCACCGAAAGATCGCAGCCGAGAGGACCGTCTAGTGACCGCTCCCGCAATCGAACACAGCAAGCGTCGGCAGACCGAGGCGGGCAAAGACCCTCCTCGTCGATCTTCGCAACCAGGGCGCCGATGAGACGCCGAGCTCGTCGCCGACACCATCGAGGGCGAAACGAATCTCATGGAGGCAATCGCCGAGCTCGACGAGTGCGACGTTCACGTGACCGGGCTCAGGCGAAGGAAGCCGATTTCGAGGCACGTCGGGAAGTCGATCGAGAAACCGCGCCAAGCGGATCTGATCGAACAGGCGATGCTGGCAACCGACCAAATGTCGTTGAAGCTGCCGACAGCGACGCTTTCGCTCGTCACCGACAGGCGGAGATGCACTAATCCGCACCGGCTATTGCGACGCCTCAACGATGGTCTGCTCGAGCAAAGCGGAAGAATCGCGCTGCCCGATGGACAAGCAGGAATTCCAACAGAGTAAGGTTGCCGTTCTCGACTTTCTCGACGACCTAATCGGATGCCGCCCGCAAGAAGGCATTGCGCGCCGCTGTCCATGGGAATTCGCCTCGACGAACTGGGGCAAGAAGGTCTGGGCAAAGCACTCGCGCAAATATCTCGAAAAGTTCGGCCTGCCGCCACTCAAGGCAAAGGCGTCGACGACCACTATCCCCACTTGAACGCATGATCGCCAAGGCAAAGGCAGGTTAGCATGACCGACCGCTCTATGCACTTATCCGGTCCCACAAACCGCCTATGGGCTGCTTTTCGGAACCTCGTCAAAGCGGGTCTTTTCGCGTCCCGGGTCGTCGTCGAGGATCTCGTCCTCAGTGTCTTCCGGCAGGGCCTCATCGCGGCTCGGAACGGGCGGCACCCGGCCCTCGGCCGGCGGTTTGTCGGCATCTACTCCGGACAAGTCTGGAACGGAATTGGTTCGAAAACCATCTCCGGCGGCCCGGGGCTCGATATCGGGCCCGGCATCGGTCGACGCTCAGTCGCTGCTCGATGGGGTTTGCTGAGGACCGGTTGGCCAATCTATTAGAAGGCGCAGTCACCGTGTGCTGCTGATCGCATAGGGGTCTAACCCATCCATGGTCCCGGCGAAGGGACCTTGCTGCGAAGGGCTGATCGCTGTGCCCGTCCGAAAGCCTGTCTTGTCGTCTCCTCCCTCAAGCCGCCAGGGCTGGGTCTACCTTGCGAAGCAATGAAGTTGGTTCGGTCCGTGAGCATGCGATGCAACGCCAGCTTGCGGGCCCGCGCGACGCGCGCCTTTCTGGGACCGGCACGTCTGGCGACCGCCAGTGCCCAGCCCTTGAGATCGGAGCCTTTGATTCCTATCCTCCCAAATCTGGCACATAATAGCGTTGCTCCCACCCTCGAGCTCGCGTTTGGGTTCCGCCCTGGCTCGCAAATGAGGCGCGGGAGCCGTTGCCCACAACGTGATAATCGGTACCAGTCCGGAGTAATGATCGGTTCCAGCCCAGATGGAGCCGGTGCAGGAACAATTCTGCCCTTCAGCCGTTTTGCGTTCCCAACCAATAGGTGGACGATGGTTACTACCACTCAGCAATCGATAGAAGATCAAATCGCGGAATTGCGTTCCCAGATCGAGGAGTTGAGTCAAGCTTTCCGTGACCGGGTCAGTTCAGCGGCTGATGACGCATCCGAACGTGCCAGAAATGCAGTCCAAACGGTCCGTGAACAGGGACAAGGCGCTATAGAGGCCGCACGAAACAATCCCGGCACGGCAACGGCAATCGTGAGTACCGCCGGCCTTCTCGGATTCTGCCTCGGGCTATACCTGGGGCTTTCCGCCGCAAGTGACCTTCGTGCGCGATAGTCGGGCGCGAATGAGGCGGATTGCCCTCTGAGGCTGCAGGCCGCGCCAAGCTCCAGCTTCGTTGCTGGCCGGCGCTCGAGTTGGCTTCCGCCTTTTGGAACGAGTCCTCGCTCTCAGATTCGCTGACACCCCTCGACCTTGTTGACTGGGTGAGGAACCTATCGGCTTGGCAACGGTTGGTTTCGATGAAAGGAGGTTGACATGAACCAGATTATCTATCTCGTCGGCCTTATCGTTGTTGTGGTCGCAATCCTAGCCTTTTTCGGGATTGGTTAAGATCATTCATAAGCCTCCGCTCGGCGGATGGGAGCTTTGCCGTTTGCAAGGGTTCTCGGTCACAAGGTGAGTGTTGATCCCTCGCGTTGATCGGATACGACCTTCGACCCTGAGCATTTTTGTATCAATGTGGTCGCATGCCGTTGGCGAAGCCGCACTCGCCTACGCATGTACCGACCGCGACCGTGGTACGCCTACGTTCCCGAATTTGCATAGGCGCACGGGGGACGTATCAGAATGGAATTCACGCGTATATCCACCAACTGGTGCTATTTTGAGCACCAAAATCGGGAATCGAGCAGTGCGTTCAACAATCAATCTCGACGACGCTCTCGTGGAAAGGGCTAAGTCCCTGACCGGTACGAAAGAAACCGCCGCTCTGGTCCGCCAAGCGTTGGAGACGCTTGTTCGGGTGGAATCGGGAAAACGCCTCATAGCGCTCGGGAGAACCATGCCGGATGCGGAAGCGGCTCCGCGCCGCAGGAGCGTCGCTGCCAAGTGATACTGGCCGACACTTCAATCTGGATTGAACATTTCCGACATGCCGATGCAGAGCTGCGTAGGATAATTGACGACGATCGTCTCCTCTGCCATCCCGCCGTAATATAAGATCTCGCACTTGGCAGCGATCGCAGGAGCATGATTGCATTCCTAGCCGCTCAGCGCGAAGCATTCGTCGCAACGCACGACGAAGTCATGTTGATGATTGATCGCCACGCCATTGTTAGCATGGGCATAGGCTACACGGATGCCCATTTGCTGGCCTCGGTCCTCCTCGATCAGCGCGCGGTTTTGTGGACCAGAGACAAGCGTTTGCGGGCAGCGGCCGAAAGGGCGGGTGCATCACTGCACACCCCTACCCAAAAACCGGCGTGATGCACTTCGGTTAGGATCTCCCTAAAAGGAACATCCGGCTGGTTCTCGCCGCCTAGAGCCGTCTCGTCCTTGACGCGCTGGGCGCGATGAGGGAGGTGAAGAAGCGCCCCATCCTGACCTCCCACTTCGCCAAGGAAAATCAGGAAAGGGCGTGGAAACTTGCCATCCCCCCGTCGGACTGGCGTGATTGCGGCAAGGAGGGGACGTCGCCCCGCCCGTGCGCGAGGCCTGCTCGCTCCAGCGTCTGATCGCGCCGCGGCCGTTGAATGGAAATCGCTACGAAACCCAACGGCAGACTTTAGTCCTCCGCGCCTGAGCATCATCTAAATTTACAGAATCACCACAGGACGGTGGTCGTCGAGCGAGTTTTCAGTGCCTGTTAATGAGTAACTTGGGAAGCTGCCGACATCAATTCCTCAGGATTCGGTGCCCTGAACGTATTGAGGCCAGCCTCCAGAACTTCAGTGAAGCTCCAGCGTACGATGCCCCCTCGGTCGATCAGGAACTGACCGACAAGCTGCCCCTGGCTGGAAGCCATCGCCTGCTCATCGGCTTCCGTAATCTCATATCCTTCCTTCTTGTTGAGAAACTCGTCCATTGCCATGACATCCATAGGCTCGGGCAACTCGCCCGGGAGATGGACCCGTATCGCCATGACCGTGCCCATCCCGACCTCGCGCAAGCCGAAAGCACGGTGCGAGGCCCGCTCCGGGTCGGATGCGGTGAGAAGATCGGGCGCCGGGTGGTAACGGAAATAGAGCCGCGCCCGCTCGACCGGCGTAATGACGACCGCTAGGCATTCGACGCCACTCTCACGCAGAGCCGGCTTAAGTTGCGCCATCGCCGCGACATGGCGCCGGCAGAACGGACAGTGTAGGCCGCGAAACATACCGATCAACAACGGGCTACGGCCTCGAAAATCATCGAGCGCGATCTGGCCGTCGCGCGATATCGCATCGAGCACTATATTCGGGGCCTGGTCGCCCGGCTGCAGCGGGCGGTCGACACTACTCGTGGACATGGACTACCTCCTCGCCCCGGATCAGTCAGGAAAAGGCAGCACATCCAGCTTCGGCGTCCTATACTGGGGACGCAAAACTTCCTGCGCCAGAGCAAAAATAGCGTTTGGCCTTTGCCATATTGTCGAAGGTCGTGATTACGCGCTGCAAGCCCATCATAACACGAAAAAAGCATCCGCGGATCGCCCGCTAGCCGTCTCGCGCGCCGCGTCATCTCATCCGTGCCATGGGACGATACAACGGCGAGACTGACTTGAATCTTCCACATACGCACGCCCTAGAGCGGTGTTCAACGTCTTGAAACTTGGGCGGTCCGATGTGACCGGACACGAAATGTGGTGAATAACTCCAGACAAGCCACGCCCGAGACCAAGGTCGTCAACGGGGGTCGGATCGCCACACTCGCAATGTCGGACGATGGCGCGGCCTGCATGTTCCGATCGGAAGGCAGAAAACCACCCGCAACATGCCGCCCAGTCGGGGATGTCGACTCTTATCCCTCGCCTTGAAGGGATACGAACTTGCGGCCGATCAGTTCGAAGAGGTTGCCCTCCCGCAAATGAGCGATCACAACGACTGTTCGCGTTCCAGAACCGCATCAAGGGATTACTCATAATCCCCCTGAATGGCGCAGAGCTGGTTTAGCGCCTGGCTTGTCAATGGAGTCGCAGTTTCCGTGCTTGGAGGAAACATGAGACCGGAAACTTTCGTGAACGCCTAACACCGGCGCACGCGTGGCTCGTTCATTGCTAGCGCGCTATCAACGCAAGGCCGATAGCAATCGGGCCGACCCTCATGTCCCGATCTGAGGCACGAGGTCGTGGGATGAGCGCATCGACACAACTCGTTAAACCAGAACGGTAAGGCTCTCCGCAGACCGGCTGCTCACTCTTGCCATCGTCCCGTCTGCCCCTAGATTGCCAGAGCATGAATACGCATCGAGTATCAGGCGTTTCACGCGCGAACGAGGTTTCAGCACAAACAGGCCCTCAGCGATTGCCGCCAACGGTCGTCAACGAAGTCGACCGCCTGCTTGCCGGACGAACGCGCGACATCCGTCTGAATGCGGAACTTGCTCGCCTCTTCCGGATACGGTCGTGGCCACAGACGTCGAAGATCATTCGCGCCTGGATGGTCTGGGTGGTCGTCCTCGATGTCCTGACGCTGGTTGTCAACACAGCCTTGCTCCCGTCTGAAGCCGTTATGAGGATGCTCCTGCCGGCATCGATCCTACCACCTGCAGCAATCGTCACGGCGGTCGTTTTCCTGAAGCCGCGTGGGCTGTTGATGGAGGCCATAGCACTTCACCTTGGCGTCTTCCTCATCCTACTTTCGGTCGCGCTGGTCGGCGTCAACTCGGGCGGCGAGTACTATGAACGACACTTGACGATCATGCTTTTTGTGGCCGTGACTGCGATCATCATATTCCCCGTGCTGCTCGAGTGGTCGATGGCAATCGCCGCTTACGCGCTCGGTCTCTATCTGGTCTTTCAGATTCAAAACCCGGATATCGCCGCCGAGAATGCGCTGGCAGGTGCTCTTTTTTTCGCAAGCGGGGTGGTTGCGACCGTCGTTGCGCGCCGCACCGCAGGCATCCTGGCGCACAAGTCTTTCCTCCTCGAACTGCGCGATCGGTCTCGCCTTGCCGATCTGACGGACGCCAACTCACGCCTTGAACTGCTTGCACGAACTGACCCGCTCACCGGCATCGCAAATCGGCGCTGGATGATGGAAACGCTCAATCGTGTGTGGAGCAACGGGATCGCGCAAACTCGGGGTGCTGCGATACTCATGTGCGATATCGACCACTTCAAGCAGCTCAATGACAGTCTCGGACACTCGGAAGGCGACCGGTGTCTGGTCAAGGTCGCCGGCATCATCCAGAGCAGCATGCGGGACGAACGCGATCAGGTCGCGCGGTATGGCGGCGAAGAATTTCTCGTCCTCCTGCAGGACGCCAATGAGGAGGACGGCGTATCGGTTGCCGAACGTATAAGACGGCGCGTCGAGGCTGCGTCCTTGCCGAACCCGAGATCGAACGTGGGTGCCTGTGTCACGGTTAGCATTGGACTGGCCGTATTGGAACACGGCAGCGACGCGGGTTCTTCAGAGGCGTTGCAGCGGCAAGCGGACGAAGCGCTGTATGAGGCAAAGAAAAGAGGACGCAACCAAGTGGCCCTCTACGCGCCGTCCGAAGCGGACTCAATTTGAGCGCTTGGAAGCTCTTGCCCGTTCTCGCGCGGGAGCTTGGGAAGCGTTATGTCCTACAGGCAGGTAGCGAATATACTCGCCAAGTTTCTTGCTGTTGAGCCAACCGAGACGCATGTGACCGTGCGCAAGCGTACCATGAGGGTCGGCGAGCGGATCGACGACCAGGTTGCAAATGAAGAACGGCTTGCGACAAGGAAGATGGAGGAGCGGCATCAACTCGAAATGCCGCTTCCTGGCGGTCGACGCAAAGAGTTCGTCATCGGCCGACACGGCCCATGTTCGTAGCGCGGAACAATTCAGCGCGAAGCTTCGAGCTTGTTGTGGCCCCGATGCGGTCGCGGTGGTAAGGGCGATGCCGGCGGCCGCTATTTCGTCATCGCCAAGACCGGAAGATGGTCAATTTTCTGCCGGTGCATCTGCAAAATAGGCTGCAACATCGTCGATATCTGCCTCAGAGAGGTTCTTGGCGGCGCTGTTCATCAGGTGACTGAACCTGCTCCCTCCCCGCTTGTTTTCCCGAAACAGGCGCAATTGTATCGCGATGTAAGGCGCGGGCTGGCCCGTCAAATTCGGAAAGACCGGGTTGCGATTGCCTTTAGCGTGGCAACCCACACACGCGGTATCTTGTCGCCGGAGCGACCGGTCCGAGCAACCAGTTCGCCGCGACGAGCTCGGTCACCTTCAACTCCCGTCGCAGCTTTGCGAGGCAGCATCGCGAAATAGCGAGCAAGCACAGGCAGGTACTCCGGCTCCGCGGTCTGCGCAGCAAGCCGCATGACACCGCTCGACCGGCGGCCATCGAGATAGGCGCGCAGGCTCTCCAGGAGGTAGACCTCACTTTGTCCGGCAAGGATCGGCGTCAGGGGACTACGGCCCTTGCCATCTACGCCGTGGCAGCGGCCGCATTCCGCCAATGCCTCTTCGAACCCGGCTGCCTGTGCCCGGAGCGAAGGATTGTCGCCATACGCGAGCATGCGGTAGGCCGCCGGTTCCATCGCGGGAAGGTTACGCAAAAACGCGACCATGGCCCAGACCTCGTCATCACGCGCCCGAGTCGGCCAGGCCGGCATGCCGGTAAAACGAACGCCATGCTTTACGATGCGGAATAGTTCTGCATCCTGCCATGTGATGTCAAAGACCTATCGGCTGGTCAAAATCGCACAGGAAACAATCGAGGCTCTCGGCGGATACTCGACTTCCGTAAGTTTGGGGCTAGGCGATCCCGTGCGCGGTTGAGGCGCCATGGAGGGATCGCTTTCATCGGAGCTGCCAGCCATCATTCTTTTCCTGTCGCCAACGTCCTTTTAGATCGGGCTTGACTGGGAATGTTCCTCAACAGGCCGCAATTCTGCGCCAGTTTCTCGGAATATGCGTTCCATCCGGCAGCAGCCGCTATCGTTAGAACTGTCGCTCCAAATGATTGTTAACCGGTTATCGCGAAACAGCCGCATGCCATCTCTCCTCTCGAAGACTGCTTCCTCGTCGACCTACCTTCCGTCTTAACCTTGCGGAGCCAAGCTCGTTCTGATCCCGGCCTCAGCAAACCGCGTCAACTGCATTTGAGTTGCGTCTTCGGTGTAAAGGACATGAACGGCCAGGCCGCCTTCCGTGCGCCTCCGCGCTTCCTCATAGGCCTCTTCGAAGCCAACCGGAACCGCGTCAGTCGGAACGGAGGGATCGTCCTGCGTCAACACATAGAATGTGGAGTTTCTAACATCCGGAATCATCGGCGTTCTCCTTTCGCACCACCAACAGCGGGAGAGCTGGATAGTTCCTCGGCATTGTTCCGGCGATTTGTGAACGTCTTGCGCGTTTTTCCCGCTCCCCAACTACCCGCCCTCCGCGCTTCGGTTCGTCCAGTCAATGGAACGGCCGAGCATCAACAAGAGGAGCTGTGCCCAACGCCCGGCTCCAAACCCGACGTCACGGCGAAGAATCCGGCCTTTATTCCGCCGGTTTCTTCATACTCTTTTAAGGAATACATTCCTTTTGCGGAGAGCTGACCATGGCGACCGGCGCATCCCAACGTTTGCACGACGGGGTTGCTGCCGTCGAGACGATGACGCGGTTTGCCGTAGCGGTTCTTGCCCTTGCCTCAGGCGTCTACACATACCTCGGTGTACGCAGCATCCTAGATGGCTCGCCGACTGCGGTGTTCTTTGCTGCGGTCATCTACTCGGCTTCTGTCTCGGTCGGAATCTACGCCTTTTGGTCCTATATGGCCCGCTTCTATCCGCATATCACCACCCATACGGGCCGCGCCTCCATGCTCGGCGTCATGGCGCTTGGCGCCGCCATGATCGTGGCTATGTCTAGCTGGCTGAATGCGGCGGCGCTCGCGGGTTCTGCCGCGCTCGAGCAGCATCTTGCAGAAACCGTTGAAGACTATACGGCAGACCTTGACCAGGCCCACCAGAACGCGCTGGCCGCCCAAAGCCTTTTGCCCGACATCCAGCGCGCATCCGAACGGTTTGCTCAGCTTGCTCAATCTGAACGGCAATCGGGCGCCCTCACCGGCACGACAGGTTCAGGAAGCGTCGTGCAGTTGCTGTCTCAAATGTCAGCACAGATGATAGATCTCGAAAGCGGGATCAACGCCTCACGCGAACAGGTGACGACCTTGTTCAATCAAGGACAAAAGCGGCTGGAGGCCATGCGCACCCTGGTCTCGGCGCCCGGTGCAATCGAGCCGCGCGCCGATCAATTCTCCTCGGAAGTCGTAGCGCTCACAGGCGTCATAGCCTCGCTCGGGCAGACGTCCATCGCACCTTCGATCCGTCGCGCGGCCGACGATCTTTCTCTCGGCTTTATTGCTCCGGTTGCTGACGGAGGTGATGCGGACCTTGTCGACCGTCAGGACAGAGTAATGGCAACCGTGCGCGCTTCAGTGGCGGCTCAGTCGAAAGTGCTTTCTGAGGCTGCCGACGAGATCCTTGCGCGCACACCGGTTAAGGAACACCGGTTCGTGCCATTGTCATCTGCAGAAGCGGTGTTGCGTTACGCCGCCGACTTCATTCCCGCCTGGGCCGGCGCCATCTCCATCGATCTCCTCCCCGGCGTCTTGGTCTTCATTCTGGCCGTCGTCCATGGCGCAATCCGCAAACAGGAGGAAAGCATGCCGTTTGCGGAGCGCATCACGGCAGCCGAACTCTTGCAGGCTTTGGAAGTGCGGCATGCCTTAACGAAGAACGGGGTAAACCTCGAACAGGCCGTTGCGGAGCCGGAACCGGAGAAGGGGCCGGAGGAACCAAACAACATCACCAGTCTCGATCCACGAACACGTCCGAAGGATCGATCGAATGAGGATCGATGAACCGATCAGGATGCTGAGCCGCCTGGACGATGGCGCCTTAATGCGGGGGGCCTTCCTGCTGCTATTGGCGTTGACGGCGATCTTTCTCCTTATCGATGTTCGCGAAATCGCAACGAAGAGACAGCTGCCAACCTTCGATCCATCCCACCCGCTGCCTTTCTTGCCACCTGCCGGAACCAAGGCGGATCCGGACAGGCCTACGGCAAATCCGGCAAGCCCAATCGAAGATCTAGCCAAGCCCATGACGTTCGATCTGGGCCCAGGGGGCTCCTTGCTTGCTGAAGGAACGCTCGACCCAGGAGCAGCCTTGCGATTTGCCCGTGAGGTCGAACAACGCGGCGAATATATCAAAACCGTAGAGCTCAACTCGCCGGGGGGCTCGGTAGACGACGCATTGGCGATCTCCCGGCTGATCCGAGAAAAGCGGCTGAACACCAAAGTGGCATCGAGAGCACTGTGCGCATCCTCATGCCCGATTATCCTGTCAGGCGGAGTCGAGCGCCTTGCGGAATCCGATGCGGTCGTCGGCGTGCATCAGCTCTTCGGCGGTAGCAATGATCGGCCGACGCCAGAGGAAGCCATGTCGGCAGCCCAGTCTGCGACTGCCCGGATCGCGCGCCATCTCGACGCGATGGGTATTTCTGCCGGCCTCTGGTTCCACGCTTTGGAAACCCCTCCGGATCATCTCTATTATTTGACGGCGCAGGAAATGGCCGATTTTCGGCTCACGACAAAGGCCGCGGCTCGCGCCAAGAAAAAGACCTAGGTCGACGCAAGCGATCCAAGAGGGCGTTCGTCCAAGCTCCGCCAGCAACGACGGGTTCTCTCGTCCGATCTTTGGAGGCCAAAGTGGCTCTCAAAAACACCAGGTTTCGGCGCGCCTGGTGCGGCTCAGGAGCGCGATGGTGGAACAACGGTCATCCTCCTCGGTTGAATGGAACCAGAGGAGGACCAGGCCATGACGGATCAGACACATGATGAAAGTGTTGGCCAAGCATCGCAGTTAGCCGACACGCCAAGTGACGAGAGTGAACGTGCGACATCAGGCAGCGCTGACGTCCGATCCTACCATCCTACTCGAGAGGCGCAGCTAGAGGCTTTGCGAACAGACGTGATCCGGCTTCGCACGGAACTCGCAGCCATCGCGGCCGGAACCTCGAGGCTGGCCGTGCTTGAGGCGAACGTCGTCGTCCAAGCGGTAGAAAACAAGATCAGACGCCACATCGTTCCGGCAATCGTTGTGGCTGGCGTCGTGGGATACCTCTGGACCGCGCTCGCGCGGCCTCGCTGAGCCCTTGGGGTCCGACCGCACTGGCCACGACGTTTTCGTCGCATCCACTTCGCGTGGCACGGGTTAGAAAGGAAAAGCGAGAGGAACTTTTCGATGGTCCTGAAGTCTACCGATCGTCAAATCGCCGTCAGCATTTGTGCGATCGCGGTGATCGCACTTTGCCTCAACCGGTCAAGCGGGCGAACTCTGCACGCCAGGCAGGACGACCCTCTCTATTTGAGTGAAGATACAGACCAAAGCCGCGGCCGTAGCGCCGAGGTTCCCGAGGACATCCCTCCAAAGGGACTTTATGACGTGCTTTGGCGTGTCGTACACGAAGTGTCCGGTGACCGGGTCGCGTTCGTCGCGGCTGGGGTCACGTTTTATCTGATTCTTGCGCTGTTTCCAGCATTGGGTGCGATCGTGGCCCTTTACGGACTGCTCGCCGATCCCGTCGATATTGCGGAGCACTTGAGAACGCTCGCTTACGTCCTCCCCCCGGGGGCCTTCGACATTCTCGCCACCCAGGTTCGCGCACTCGTGCAGATGCGTGACGCGACCTTGAGTCTTGCTTTCTTCATCGGCTTCGCCATTGCCCTTTGGAGTGCACGAAACGGTACGCTCGCGCTGTTCGACGCAATGAATGTTGCGTACCAGGAAGTCGAAAAGCGAGGATTTATCAGACTCAACCTCATTGCCATCGTCTTTACGCTTTGCGCCATGATTGCTCTCATCATAATGATAGTCATCACCGCCGCGCTACCCACATTCCTTCGAGTTGCGTTCCTTGATCCAACGAACGAAACCGTGGTCCTCCTGGCGGGCTGGTCCCTTGTGGTCGTCGCCGCATTGACGGGAGCGGCGGTGGTGTATCGTGTCGGCCCCAGTCGCGAGCCGGCGAAACTCCGCTGGTTAACGTGGGGATCGGTCTTCGCAACGTCCGCGTGGATTGTGATGTCTCTGATCTATGCCTGGTATCTCAACAATCTCGCTGACTACACTGCCAGTTACGGTGCGTTGGCAGGCCTTGTCGGGTTCCTCATATGGCTCTGGTTTTCCGTGATCCTGCTGATCGTGGGTGCAGAACTTAATGCTGAACTTGAGCATCAAACCGCAAAGGACTCGACTACCGGCAGGCCGCTTCCCATCGGCCTTCGTGGAGCCCATATGGCCGACACTATCGGCAAAGCGGCAAGATGATGGCGTGCGCTGCGGATGGCTCCGTCCTTCGAACTTCGGGAACGAGTCCTGAGGCTCGGGACGGTGGACGGGCCGTGGGTTTGCAAAAACGACGCGAGTGGCCCACATTTGCCCAGGCTTCATCCGTCGCCCCGCGGAAAACGTTGCCTGCATCCACATGCCGTTGCCACCCCGATATGGACAAACGGCAATCGTGTGCTCGCTGAAAAGCCGAGCCCCGAAATGCTTGCCGAAGATGATACACGTTGCACCCATCTAGCAGCGGACGGCGTAGCAGCGCTGCGTCGGGAGACATTTCATCCCTGCCATGGCCCGTCGCTTCGACCGGCCATTCGCGACCTCCTCGGCGCCGAGGCGGACGCACGCGACATTCCCGCCGTGATCGGCATCCTCCGGCACTCCCTTCCGGCGCTATCCGTCCGGGATCAGTTTCGCGACACGGGCGTTCCAACGTTTCTGATCAACGGCCGGCTGGGAGGTCGCTTCCAGCCGGTGCGCGACCTTGCATTGCGCCTGCTACCAAGTCTCGAGGTCGTCGATCTGCCAGGCGGACTCGCAATCAACGTAGAGCGCGCCGACCTCTTCGTATCCTCAGCGATGGCATTTCTCGAACGCCATGCCAATGGATCATAACTGAGCTGCAGTCCCACGTGCGAACGCTCCAGACACGCTCTGCCACTGCGTAGCCCCCGGTAGGGCTGGATGCAAAGCGCTGGTTACGCCACTATGAAATTGTAGCGGCCGAATTTTCCGTCGCTCGTCGTTCTGATGTCGAGCACCAGGTCAGCATTGAATATGCGGTCACGCTCATTGTCCGGCTCATCGGCAAAATACAGCTGCGTCGTCAGCACCTTCCCGCCAGGCCTTTGGACTTTCACGTGGTAATGCCGGGTGCGACCAGGATAGGTCCCTGGCACGATCGTCTCGAACCACCATTTGCCTTCTGCATCTGTGAATTGATGTCCGCGGAGCTTGTATCCGCTATTGTCATAGGTGCCGGTCTCATCGGCGTGCCATAACTCGATCAACGCTTTTGCTACGGGCTGGCAGTCCTTGGTTAGTACGTAACCAGCAAGCGTCATCCTTTCACCGCCCGGTGCATCGCTCGCGAAGTCCTTTTTTTCAGGGCTCTCCGGCGTAAAATACGGGCCTTCGGTCTGTGCCGGCGTCAGCTCGTAGTCATCACCGCAACTGGCCGTAAGCGGCAGCTCCAGGGGAGTGCCGGCTGCATGGCCTAGTCTCGGCAGCACAATCGGCGTGGCGACGAAGCTGATAAGGAAATGTCGCCGGGTCGGCATGGCGTTGTATCTCCAAACATGGAAGCCAAGATCGTTGCGGCCCCATTGGGCAGAAGTGGGGCGGATATTACCAGAATTCGCGACCGACAACTTCATCAGTCGAGGGCAACCTGGGGCCAAGCGATGAACCACCATCCCCATGTCCGTTGCTTCGTGCCGAGGTCTGTCGCCGGGTCGACGTGGATACGGTTCGATACCACCCCGTTATCTTCAATCAGAGGGAGCCTGCTTCCGCGCCGTCTGGAGAAGACGCGCCGCAAGTCAGCCCAGCGCGTGGCTTGCCAGCCCGTATAGGTTCGGTCCAGGTACTACGACCGCTGCGCATTGGCCCCGCCGGGACATTGCGAGCACTGTGTCGAAGACGGTCAGGCCGGATTGCGAGAGGGATGTTGCGAAAGTGCCGGTCTCGACTGGTGTGTCGAGCCGCAAAAAATGACCCTCGTGGGTGGAGACATGTTGCCGGATCACTGCGACGGCGTCCGCATCAGTTTCTGCCACGACCGGGCCAATGACATGCCCCCTGCCGAAAGGACGGCAAAGTGCGAAAGCGCACAGCCGACCGCCGCGAACCAAGCCGTAGCCTATGGATTGTGCAAAGAGCTTGCCGATCAGCGTCGCCCTCGAAACACCGAATGCCCCTGCATCCAGCTCAACGACCGCGGCGAGGTCCTCCCCTTCTAGTCGCCGGACTACCGGCTGCTCCGTTGGCGTAACAGAGTCGGTCGGCCGGCGGGCAATGCCCTGGCATTGGTATATGGTCCGTATAGGCTCAAAACCGAGCGAATGGTAGAGGCGGCGGGAGGCCCTCGTCGCATTGAGCCTCAGATCGCGTCCCTGGCAATCCGAAAGCACGTGGTCCATGAGCCAACGCCCAGCGCCGTTTGTCTGCAGCCGCGGCGACGTAATCACCATGCCTATGGTCGCGAAATCATCACCGTGCGGAAACCACATGGCCGAACCTGTAAGCCTGCCGATTTCATCAAGCGCCACATAGCCGCGGCCGACCTCGCGCAGGAATTGCAAGTCCTCGGCGCGAAGCGGCCAACCGACGGAAACCGACAGGGCGTGCAGTTGCCCGAGATCGGCGCTCTCGATGCCGGCTATGCGCATTTCGAAACTGTCGATGACCTTGGATTCAGATGTCGGTGCGTCCACTCCTTGCCTCCCGTCCCTGCCGTCGTCTTGCTCTCGCCCGATTTCCAACTGGCCCGCGGCGAAAACTTTTATCCCTTAGACTAGAACGGTGCGCTCGATACAATTCACTTGAGAGGCCACCTGTCGCACAACAATCCTCCAAATCCGACGCGCTTTCGGCATGTAAAGCCTGGATAGGCTTCTAAAGTACGGGTCATGATCGACGGCGCCGACCCCAGCGAACCGGGATGCTGTGAGGACAAGTATGCAGGCAGTGGATATCCTCGAAAAGCTCGTCGGCTTCCCCTCCGTCGTCAGTACCCCCAATACTGACATCGTTGCCTGGATCCGCGGCTATCTGCAAAGCCACGGCATCGCCGTCACCCTGCTTCCCGGCCCGGAGGGCGATCGGTCTAACCTGTTCGCCACGATCGGTCCGAAAGAGGTGCCGGGCTATCTTCTTTCGGGTCACATGGACGTCGTTCCGGCGGCCGAAAGCGGCTGGACCGGCGATCCCTTCCATCTGCGTCAAGAGGCGGGCCGACTCTACGGGCGGGGCGCCACCGACATGAAGGGTTTCTTGGCCGCCGCCCTCGCCGTCGCGCCAAAGCTCGCCGAGATGCACTTGCGCCGGCCCATCCACTTCGCCTTCTCCTATGACGAGGAGGCAGGTTGCCGTGGTGCACCGCATATGATCGCGCGCCTGCCGGAACTCTGCGCAACGCCGCTCGGCGCGATCATTGGCGAGCCGAGCAGCTTGCGCGCGATCCGTGCCCACAAGGGCAAGGCCGCCGCCAGACTCACGGTCAAGGGTCGTTCGGGCCATTCTTCTAGGCCCGACATGGGACTGAATGCCATCCATGCCATTGCGAGCGTCTTCGCACGGGCGGTCGCCGAAGCCGACCGACTGGCCCGTGGTCCTTTCGAGCATGTTTTCGAGCCGCCGTACTCCTCTCTGCAGATCGGCACGGTGAAGGGCGGCCAGGCGGTCAACATCGTCCCAGACACCTGCGAGGCCGAATTCGAGGCACGGGCGATTTCCGGCGTCGATCCGGCGGAACTGCTGAGCCCCGTGCGACGGACCGCAGAAAAGCTGAGGGAACGTGGCTTCGCCGTCGAATGGCAAGAGCTCAGCGCCTATCCGGCACTTTCGCTCGGCCCCGATGCGCCGCTTGCGCGGCTGCTGGAAGAACTGACCGGTCTCGAGTCTCTCCCGGCCGTGAGCTACGGCACCGAGGCGGGACTTTTCCAACGAGCTGGCATCGACGCGATCATTTGCGGTCCCGGCGACATCGGCCGCGCCCACAAGCCCGACGAATTCATCCTCGTCGATGAGCTCTTGGCCTGCCAGGCGATGATCGAGCGGCTCGGCGAATGTTGCCGCGCCTGAGGCATCAAGAAGGAGATGCGCGATGACGTTCCTCTTCAATTCCGACGCAAAACGCGGTGCGATTTTCGCCAAAGCTTTTTCGCGTGAGCTTGCGGACGTTCCCTTCGCCACGGATGCGG
Organism: Ensifer sp. 22521; assembly: GCF_052044795.1. Classification (NCBI taxonomy): domain Bacteria; kingdom Pseudomonadati; phylum Pseudomonadota; class Alphaproteobacteria; order Hyphomicrobiales; family Rhizobiaceae; genus Ensifer; species Ensifer sp. 22521. The sequence goes on along the minus strand of NZ_JBQENM010000008.1, from coordinate 24,644 downwards.
CGGCGGTCGATCCGGATGCGGTGCGCTACCTGATCACCTGGACGGTTCCCGAAGATCTCTCGCGCTATCGCAACCTTGAAATCCTTTTCTCGATCGGCGCCGGCGTCGACCAGTTCCGCATCGAGGCCGTGCCGCCGCATGTGAAGGTCGTGCGCATGATCGAGGACGGCATCGTCCGGATGATGCAGGAATATGTGACACTTGCCGTGCTCGCGCTCCATCGCAACCTGCCGGCCTATCTGGCCCAGCAGCGCAGCGAACATTGGCGGGCCATTTCACCGGTCCAGGCTTCGGAACGCCGCATCGGCGTGCTCGGCCTCGGCATGCTCGGCACCGCGGTGCTCGAACGATTGAAGCCCTTCGGCTTTCCGCTATCCGGCTGGAGCCGCAGCGCGCGCCAACTCGAGGGTGTCAGATGCCTGCACGGTACTGACGGTCTCGACAGTCTGTTGGGCTATACCGACATCCTCATCTGTCTACTGCCTTTAACCGACGAGACGCGCGGCTTTCTCAATGCCGCCCTCTTCGCCAAGCTCCCGGCCGGCGCGGCACTTGTTCATGTCGGCCGCGGGCCGCAGCTCGATCATGAAGCGTTGATCGGGGCGCTCGATAGCGGCCATCTCTCTGGTGCTGTCATCGACGTCACCGATCCCGAACCGCTGCTAACGGGTCATCCCTTCTGGAGTCACCCGAAAATCCTGCTGACGCCGCACATAGCAAGCGTCACCCAACCCGAAACAGCCGCCGAGGCCGTGATCGAGAACATCAAGCGTCATCGGGCCGGACTTGATCCCAGCGGCCTCATCGATCGCGGCCGCGGCTATTAAGCTCTCAATCCTAGGAAAGGAAAATCATGTCCCTCTTGAAGAACATCGACACCAATCCCTCTTTCCCGCCGCGCGAGTCCGGTCCCCTTCCGGAACGCCTGATCTCCGGCAGTCCCTCCTTTAGGACCTGGGCTCAAGACGTCGCACGGGGCGAGATGATCCATACAGGCGTCTGGGAGGCAACCCCCGGAGAGACGCGCTCGATTAAGGGCGAGACATTCGAATTCTGCCATATCCTCTCCGGTGTCGTCGAACTCACGCCGGAAGGTGGCGGGCCGGTCGTCTACAAAGCCGGTGACAGCTTTGTCATGAAGCCGGGGTTTGTCGGTGTCTGGAAGACGATCGAGACCGTACGCAAGATCTACGTGACGGTCATGTAGTGCCCGCCGCGCGGTCCGATCGAGGCCCTTGATACAGGCCTATCGGCCACGGATCGCGCTCGAACTGGTTTCGGCGAAAACTTGCTGGCAACTGGCATCCTCGCCCACCACGGCACGCTCGCGGTTTTCAGGCGTGTCGTCTCTTCTCCAGCCTGTCAATCGCTTTCTGGTGCCCCTGTCGGATTGCCCGCGCATCGCCGATACGTCACCGACCGGCCCATCTCAGCCTCCGAAGATTTCGCTGTTCCGTCACCGAAAACGTAATTTTCCACCGTCGCCGCATCGCCACTCGATGCATGCTGCTCGGGTTCTTCCGGTAGCCTCGCATGAGCTTATCCGAGGACCCGCTATGACTCTCAGCTTTGACCCCGACACTCTTCCCCTGCCCGTCGGGCACTTCATCGGCGACCGGCTGATCCCTGCCGAGGGCGTTATCGACATGCATCGTCCCTCCGACGGCAAGGCCTATGCCGGCTGCCCTCTTGCAGACGAAAGTCTCGTCGACCGCGCCGTCGAAACCGCCAAGAATGCGCTGAAGACGAGCAACTGGGGCGGCGTGCGTCCGCGCGAGCGCACAGTCGTGCTGCAGCGCTGGGCCGACCTGATCGAAAGGGAGGCGGAAACCCTCGCCAAGCTCGAGGCGCTTTCCTCGACCCGCCCGGTCGGACACCTCATCGCCGGCGATATCGCCGTCAGCGCCGAGCAGATCCGCTTTTTTGCGGAATTCGCCGACAAGGAAGGCAGCGACCTCGTGCCGACTGACGACAACAATCTCGGCCTGATCATGACCGAGCCCTATGGCGTCGTCGGCGCCATCACACCGTGGAATTTCCCCGTTTCGATGGCCGCCTGGAAGCTCGGCCCTGCGCTTGCCGCCGGCAACGCCGTCGTCTTGAAGCCCTCCGAAATGACGCCGTTTTCGACCGTCTACCTTGCCGAGCTTGCAATCCGCGCTGGCCTGCCGGCCGGCCTCATTAATATCGTGCTGGGCGACGGTCCGGTGACCGGCACTGCCCTCACCGGCCATTCAGACATCGCCAAGGTAAGCTTCACCGGCTCGACCGGCGCCGGTTCGGCCATCATGGCCAATATCGCCCGCACCGGGGTCAAGCCCATGACGCTTGAACTCGGCGGGAAGAGCCCGCAACTCGTCTTCGCCGATGCCGATCTCACCAAGGCGGCGGCAGCGATCGCCCAGAGCATGATGTCTAACGCTGGCCAAGCCTGCATCGCCGGCTCCCGCCTGATCGTGGAGGAAAGCGTTGCTGCGCCGCTGGCCGAGGCGATCGTCACGCGCATGAAGGCTGCGAAGCCGGGTCCGACCTGGGATGAGGCGAGCGAGTACTCGCCGATCATCTCGAAGCGCCAGTTGAACCGCATCCACGGCATCGTCGAGGCTGCGGTTGGAGCGGGCGGCGAATGCCTGTTCGGGGGCGCCCCAATGGATGCGCCGGGCTATTTCTATCAGCCAACGTTGATGGCCGTGCGCGACAGTTCCTCGCCAGCGATTACCGAAGAAATCTTCGGTCCGGTCCTGACCATGCAGACCTTCGCCGACGAAGAGGAGGCACTGGCTCTCGCCGACCACCCGACCTACGGCCTGGCCGCTGGCCTCTTCACCCGCGACCTGTCTCGCGCGCTACGGCTGACGCGACTGCTGCAGGCCGGCACGATTTGGGTCAACCGCTATAGCCGCTCGCGCGACCACATCCTGCCGACCGGCGGCTACAAGCACTCTGGCGTCGGCAAGGACCTCGGACGCGAGGCGTACCAGGCCAACCGCAAGAGCAAGAGCGTTCTCATCTGTCTGTAGGAGCCCTCCATGAAATCCTATTCGATCGCACTCATTCCCGGCGACGGCATTGGCCAGGACGTAACGGATGCCGCCTGGCAGGTCCTTTCGACTGTCGCCAGGCATTCCGGCTTCTCGCTGACCGGCACGCCCTTTCCCTGGTCCTGCGCCTTTTACAAGGAAACGGGCGCGATGATGCCGACGGACGGCATCGACATCTTGCGCCGCTTCGATGCAATCCTGCTCGGCGCCGTCGGGTGGCCCGCGGAAGTGCCAGATTCCGTCTCACTGCACGGCTTGCTGCTGCCGATCCGCAAGGCTTTCGTGCAATATGCCAATATCCGCCCGCACCGGCTTTTGCCGGGTGTCCAAGGTCCGTTGAAGGCGGAAAATTTTGACATCCTCTGCATCCGCGAGAATACCGAAGGCGAATATTCCGGCGCCGGCGGCCGCGTGCATCAGGGAACGGGCGATGAGGTCGCGGTCGAGACCTCGATTTTCACGCGCACGGGCGTCGAACGGATCCTGCGCTTCGGCTTTGAGCAGGCCCGCCAACGCCGCGGTAAACTCGCTTCGGTGACCAAATCCAACGCCCAGAGACACTCCATGGTGTTCTGGGACGAGATTACGCGAGAGCTCGCTGCGGAATACGCCGATGTCGAGGTGACGAGCTACCACATCGATGCCATGGCCGCCCGCATGGTGATGGCGCCCGAGAGCCTCGACGTCGTGGTCGCCTCGAACCTCTTCGGCGACATCCTGACTGATCTCGGTGCCGCCATTCAGGGCGGGCTCGGCTTTGCGGCTTCCGCCAACATCAACCCCGATCGAAGCGCCCCGTCGATGTTCGAGCCGGTACACGGCTCCGCACCCGACATCGCCCATCTCGGGATCGCCAACCCCGTCGCCGCCATATGGTCCGGCGCGATGATGCTGGACCACCTCGGAGAAAGTGAAGCCGCGCGCATTGTCATGACCGCGCTCGAAGAAACGACCGCCCGCGGGATCGGCACCGTGCCGGGCAAAGACAAAACCGAAACGATTAAGGCAGCGGTGCTTGCCGAGCTCAACTGATCTTTAGAGGAGAGAAATCATGAAGTTGAACGATAGAGAACTTTTCCGGCAAGAGGGCCTCATCGACGGAGCCTGGCTGGCCGCAGCCTCGGGCAAGACCGTCGACGTTTTCGACCCCGCTAGCCGGACGCGCCTCGGCACCATTCCGGACATGGGCGAAGAGGAAACGCGCGCCGCCATCGAAGCCGCCAATGCCGCCTTCGGATCGTGGAAGAAGAAGACGCATGCCGAACGGGCCGCATTACTTGAGCGCTGGTATGCGCTGGTAATCGAAAACCTCGAGGACTTGGCTCTGCTCTTGACGATGGAACAGGGCAAGCCGCTCGACGAGGCGCGCGTCGAGATCCGATACGGCGCTTCGTTCGTCAAATGGTTCGCCGAGGAGGCTCGGCGCATCGGCGGCCACACCATTCCCTCTCCGACGGCCGATCGGCGCATCGTCGTTCTGAAAGAGGCGGTCGGCGTCTGCGCAATCGTGACGCCGTGGAACTTCCCGAACGCAATGATTACCCGCAAAGTGGCACCTGCCTTGGCGGCCGGCTGCACGGTGGTGATCAAGCCCTCGGAGTTCACGCCCTTTTCAGCGCTCGCCCTCGGAGTTCTGGCAGAGCGCGCCGGCATTCCCGCAGGCGTGATCAACATCGTCACCGGCATGCCGACCGCAATCGGCAACGAGTTCATGGCGAACGAAACCGTGCGCAAGATCTCCTTTACGGGCTCGACACGCGTCGGCTCTCTGTTGATGAGGGGCGCGGCCGACAGCGTCAAGCGCCTCTCACTCGAACTCGGCGGCAATGCCCCCTTCATCGTCTTCGACGACGCCGATCTTGATTTGGCGGTCGAGGGCGCGATCGCGTCCAAGTTCCGCAATGGCGGCCAGACCTGCGTCTGTGCGAACCGCATCCTGGTGCAGTCCGGCGTCTATGACGCCTTTGCAGATAAGCTCGGCGCACGCGTTAACGCAATGAAGGTCGGCCCCGGTACGGAACCCGGCATCGCGATCGGACCGATGATCAATGACGCGGCGATCGACAAGATCGACCGCCATGTCGAGGACGCGCTTGCCAAGGGCGCGAAGCTTGTGGCGCGCGGCAGGTCGCTGCCGGAGGGGAGGCAATATAAGGCCCCGATCGTGCTCACGGGCGCCACCACCGAGATGCTGCTTGCCAGCGAAGAGACCTTCGGTCCCGTCGCACCGCTCTTTCGCTTCGAGACGGAGCAGGAGGCAATCGCCATCGCCAACGGCACGCCCTTCGGCTTGGCTGCCTATTTCTACACTGAGAGCCTGAAACGCTCGTGGCGCGTGGCGGAAGCGCTCGAATTCGGCATGGTCGGTCTCAACACCGGCGCCATCTCCACCGAAGTCGCCCCCTTCGGCGGCGTCAAGCAATCCGGCCTGGGCCGCGAGGGCGCCCAGGTCGGCATCGAGGAATATCTCGAGATGAAGAGCTTCCACATCGGCGGACTGGATTAATGCATGTTGCCCAAAAGTGTGCCGCGGCTTTTGGAACATAAACAAGGGATCTGCAGCGCATCGCGTGATTCGATTGAACGCGACGCGCTGTAGGTTGGTCACGACGACTTTGGGTCGAATCGAACCGAAACCTAAAACGTGATCGGTTCCAGGTGTAGAGCGGGATGCGCGCGGGAAGCCGCCCGTGTTTCTTCATCCCGCTCTCAAGCGCGAGAGGCGCTTCAGCTCTTTCGCAAAACCGCTGCGCGGTTGACGCGACGCGCCAGGCTAGATCATCCAAACAAAGAAGGGCGCGGATCTGTCCGATCCGCGCCCTTCTTCCTACCACCGCGTTGTCTACTGGATCCTGTCCAGCATCTTGTAGTACATGCCGACGAGCGGCAGGAACCAGGGCTTGCCGAAATGTCCCGGCACGGCCGGCCATTCGAGCCCCTTCAGCGGGTTGCGATCCGGCCGGTCGAGAATCGCGTCCGCCATAATCATGCCGAGATGCGTCGAAAGCTGCGCCCCGTGGCCGGAATAGCCCATGGCGTACCAAACGCCGTCTTGATAGCCGGCGCGGGGGAATCGGTCCTTGGTCATGTCGACAAGACCGCCCCAGCAATAGTCGATCTCGACATTGGCAAGCTGCGGGAAGATCTCGGCAAGGCTTGCTTTGAGGATCGCGCCGCTCTTGGCGTCCGAATTCTGATCGGAGGTTGCCGAGAAACGTGCGCGGCCGCCGAAAATCAGCCGGTTGTCGGGCGAGAGTCTGAAATAATTGCCGATGTTCATCGACGTGACGCAGGTGCGGTTGCCCGGCATTGTCGCCGCGATTTCCGCCACTGTCAGCGATCGGGTGGCGATGATGAAGCTGCCGACGGCGATGATGCGGCGGCGGAAGTAACCGAAGATCGAAGGCGTGTAGGCGCCAGTGGCGACAAGAACCGCATCCGCGGTGACGCTGCCGAGGGAGGTCTTCAATGTATGCCGGCCGCCCGTCTGCCGATGCTCGGTGACCGCCGTGCTCTCGAAAACCACGGCGCCATGGCGCGTGGCCGCTTCGGCGAGGCCGACGACATACCGCCCCATATGCATCATCGCGCTCTTCTTCGAGAGCATTGCCCCGAAGAAGGGCGAGCCGACCTCCTGCTTCAGATCCTCGGCGCTGAGAAGCGCCGTATCGGGATCGACCTCAGCGTTGACCGCCTCGAAGTTGCGGGCGATCGCCTCGAAATGCTGGGGCTTCGAGGCAAGCTTCACTTTGCCGGCGCGGCGGAAGTTGCAGTCGATACCTTCTTCGGTGATCAGTGCCTCGATCGCGTCGACTGAATCGTCGAACGCCTTGTAGAGCGCAATCGCCCGCTCCCTGCCGAGTTCCGCCTTGGCGGCGAGATAGCTATGGGCGAGCCCGTTGTTCAAGTGTCCGCCATTGCGGCCGGAGGCGCCCCAGCCGACCTTCTCGGCCTCCAGCACGACGACCTTCGCCCCGGCCCTGGCGAGCTGCCGGGCCGCACTGAGGCCGGTGAAGCCGCCGCCTATCACGGCGACGTCGTAATGGCCATCGACCGGGCCTTGCGCAGCTCCGGCAAAGGCCGGGGTCGTATCATGCCAGTAGGACAGGAACTTCATGGCGCACCGCCTTTTCTAAAGACCGACGACGCCCGGCAGGCCGGAGATGTCGGCGATCTCGACATAGCCGTAGTAGGGATTGGCCGGCTCGTGACCGCGATTGACCCAGACTTTGTTCTTGATGCCGAGGTCGTGCGCCGACATCAGGTCGTAGCGGAACGAGGACGAGCAGTGAAGAATGTCCTGCGGACCACAGCCGAGCATATCGAGCATGTATTCGAAGCCCTTAAAGCGCGGTTTGTAGGACTGCGCCTGTTCGGCGGTGTAGACCGCGTGGAAGGGTGCGCCAAGCTTTTCGACATTCGACATGATCTGCGAATTCATGGCATTCGACAGGATCACCAGTGGGATCTCCTTGGCGACCTTGGCAAGCCCCGCCGGCACGTCCGCATGCGGCCCCCACGTCGGCACGCGCTCGTAGACCATCTTCGCAGCTTCCTCGCGGAATTTAATGCCGTTGCGCTTGCAGGTCCGTTCCAGCGAATTGTGCACCACCTCGGCATAGGGCTTCCAGGCGCCCAGGATTTCGTCCAGGCGATAGGCCGCGAAATTCTTGATGAATTCCGCCATGCGCGGTTCGTCGAGTTGTTCGCTGTAAAGGTCGCGCGCGGCTTCTGCCATCTGGAAGTTCGTCAGCGTGCCGTAGCAGTCGAAGGTGATGTATTTCGGACGGAAGGTCGTCATGTGCGTATCCTTGAAAGAAGACGGGACCAGGTATTCTGTAAGGATCATAGGCGCTGCGCCTCCCATCGCCTCGCCTGATTTGGCGGCGTTCGAAGCAGAATCTATCGTATCGAGCGCCGGCTTTGGCAGAAGGTTGTGTGGCCTGCTGGTGGTCAGCGGCGTCTTCCGCCCCGGCGCCCTCCCAGCGCTCTTCCCTGCCAGCATAAGATGCGGCGACCGGTAGGTGCAAAGCTATAAGATACCGCGCGAGCCCAAGCCTTCAGACGATCTGCCGGCCGGCACTCCTTCAGACTTGCGGGCAGAAAATGAAGGAAATGCCATGCAGACAAGTCAGATCGGTATTGCCGCCTTCGGGCCTGAGCATCTTGAAGCCGCCGTCAAGCTCTCCCGGCAGGCCGGCTGGCCACATCGCTTTGAAGATTGGCAGATGGCGCTGACCCTGAGCGAAGGCGTCGTCGCGATAGAGGGCGACCGGGTCGTCGGCACTGTGCTCGTCACCCCTTACAGGTCGGGCTGTGCGACGATCAACATGGTCATCGTCGACGAGGCGATGCGCGGCCGCGGCCTCGGTCGCAAGCTGATGGACGCCGCGTTGCGGCTAGCGGCCGATCGTCCGCTCAGACTCGTGGCAACGACTGAGGGCCTGCCGCTATACGAAAGGCTCGGCTTCCGCGAGACGGGTCGCGTGTTGCAGCATCAGGGCATCGTCGGAGCAATCGCCGAGCCTGGGCAAACGGAACAGGCGACCGCGGCCGACATCGAAGCGATCGTCGCGCTCGACCGCCTCGCCTTCGGCGCCGACCGTGAAGGGATGATTGCCTATCTCGGGAAGGTCGGCAACTTCGCGGTGATCCGCCGGGACGGGCGCGTTTGCGGGTTCGGCGCCATCCGCCCCTTTGGCCGCGGCGAGGCCATCGGGCCCGTCGTCGCCGAAGATCTCGAAGACGCCAAGGCGCTCGTGGCCCACTTCATGTCCACGCGAACCGGCCGGTTCATCAGGCTCGATACCACTGCCGATACCGGCCTTTCTCTCTGGCTTGCCGAGCAAGGACTCGCCCATGTTGGCGGGGGTATCGCCATGATGAAGCCCCCGATCCACCGCGCTGCCGACCCGGCCGCTACCACCTTCGCCCTCGCCAATCAGGCGCTCGGCTGATCCGGAGATCATCATGTACAGCAATTCCCTCATCGAACTCGATCGCGCCCACCTCATCCATCCGGTCGCCTCCTATCGCGGCCATGAAAAACTCGGCGTGCGCGTACTCGCCTCGGCAAAAGGCGCGACGGTCACCGACGCTTCGGGCAAGCAACTGATCGACGGCTTTGCCGGCCTTTGGTGCGTCAATGCCGGCTATGGCCACGAATCAATAGTCGAAGCGGCCGCCCGGCAGATGCGCGAGCTTCCCTATGCGACGGCCTATTTTGGGCTTGGCTCCGAGCCCGCGATCCGCCTCGCCTCGGAACTCGCCGAGCGCGCGCCGGGAGATCTCAACCACGTCTATTTCACGCTCGGCGGCTCCGACGCCGTCGACAGCACGATCCGCTTCATCCGCTATTATTGGAATGCCCGCGGCGAACCGCAACGCGATCGGTTCATTTCGGTAGAGCAAGGCTATCACGGCTCATCGACGGTCGGCGCCGGCCTAACGGCGCTGCCGGCCTTCCACGCCGGCTTCGGCGTTCCCTTCGACTGGCAACACAAAATTCCGTCTCACTATGCCTACCGCAATCCGGTGGGAGAGAACCCGCAGGCGATCATCGAGGCGTCGCTGGCTGCTCTCCGGCGCAAGGTCGGGGAAATCGGCCCCGAGCGTGTTGCCGCCTTCTATGCAGAGCCGATCCAGGGTTCGGGCGGCGTGCTGGTGCCACCCAAGGGCTGGATGAAGGCGATGCGCGAACTCTGCCGTGAGCTCGGCATCCTCTTCGTTGCAGACGAGGTGATCACTGGCTTCGGTCGCACCGGACCGCTCTTTGCCTCAACCGAGGACGAGATCGTGCCGGACTTCATCACCACGGCCAAAGGTCTCACCTCCGGCTATGTGCCGATGGGGGCCGTGTTCATGGCCGATCACGTCTATCAGACGATTGCCGACGGCGCCGGTGCTTCCGCCGTCGGCCACGGTTACACCTATTCGGCGCATCCGGTCAGCGCCGCTGTCGGCCTCGAAGTGCTGAGGCTCTACGAGAACGGCCTTTTGGAAAACGGCGTCACGGCCGGTGCACGGCTGATGGAAGGTCTCAAAAGCCTGAGGGACCATCCCCTTGTCGGTGACGTGCGCGGTCGCGGCATGCTTGCCGCCGTCGAGCTCGTCGTCGACAAGTCAAGGAAGACCCCTTTGCCGGCGACCGCGGAACCGGCGCGCCGCATCTTCGACCGGGCTTGGGAAAACGGCCTCGTCATCCGCGCCTTCGCCAATGGCGTGCTCGGCTATGCGCCGCCGCTCTGCTGCACTGCGGCGGAGATCGACGCGATTGTCGAGCGCACCCGCCAAACATTGGACGAGACCTTGGAAGACCCGGATGTTCGCCAGGCTTTGAGGGCCTGATGGACGACTGACGCGATATATCGCGGAACCGCCATATTCGAAATTTTGTGCCGCGCCACGGCGCCCTTTCGGAGACTCCGGCGCGGCACACCTGCCAAACTCAAATCAAGGAAGGGGCCGGATCCCAGCATATGCGGCCTTTCCAGCAAGAGCGGGGAAAACATCCCGCCGACGGGAACAGAATATTCTTCTTCATGAAGTCGGCGTTCCGACCTGGGACGCGAAAAAACTGGGGAATCGATGTGCACAAGAGCCTGCCCGAATTCAAATACATGACCTTCGACGTCGTCGGCACGCTGATCGACTTCGAGGGCGGCCTCAAGGATTGCCTCGCCGGCATCGCCGCCGAGGCCAGTGTCGCCATCGATGGCGAGGAGGCGCTGAGCCTCTACCGCGCGGCGCGCTACTCCAAGGACGCCGACCTCTTCCCGGACGATCTGGTGCGTGTCTATCTTGAAATCGCGCCGAAGCTCGGCCTTCCGACTGAGCGGAAATATGGCGAGCGTCTCAGGGACTCCGCCGGGAACTGGAGGGCGTTCGAAGACAGCACGGAAGCGCTGGCGCGCCTTGCGAAGAATTACCGGCTTGTCGCTATGACCAATGCGCGCCGCTGGGCCTTCGATTTCTTCGCGAAAGAACTGGGTGATCCCTTCTACGCCGCCTTCACCGCAGACGATACCAGTACCGAAAAACCTGACCCCGCCTTCTTTCAGAGGGTTTTCGACTTCATCGGCTCGGAAGGCAATTCGAAGGACGACGTCCTGCACGTCGCCCAGAGCCAGTACCACGACATCGGCATTTCGCGGAAGCTTGGGCTGACCAATTGCTGGATCGAGCGGCGCCACGCGCAGAAAGGTTACGGCGGCACCATAGAGCCGGCCGAGTTCACCGAGCCCGACTACCACTTCACCTCCATGGCCGACCTTGCCGATGCCGTGGCCGTCGCACGTAGCTGACCAGTTCACCGGATTGGGTCTAAGCCCACGGAAGACGGGCAGCCCGCCAACAGACGAAAAGGGGAATGACATGAACGACAAGATCACCAATTGGACCAGATCCGACGACACCATGGTAGAAAACGCCATCCGCCGCGGAGCAACGCGCCGTGAACTGCTGCAGATGATGCTCGCCGGTGGCGTTGCCCTCTCCGCCAGCAGTCTAGTGCTCGGCCGCGCCTCCAACGCGGTTGCCGCAACGCCGGTCTCCGGCGGGGCGCTCAAGGCCGCCGGCTGGTCGTCCTCGACCGCCGACACGCTCGACCCGGCCAAGGCATCGCTCTCCACCGACTATGTCCGCTGCTGCTCCTTCTACAACCGTCTCACCTTCCTCGATAAGAGCGGCACCCCGCAGATGGAGCTCGCCGAGGCGATCGAGTCCAAGGATGCGAAGACCTGGACGGTCAAACTGAGGAGCGGCGTCACCTTCCACGACGGCAAGCCGTTGACCGCCGACGACGTGGTCTTCTCGTTGAAACGCCATCTCGATCCATCCGTCGGTTCGAAGGTCGCGAAGATCGCCGCGCAGATGACAGGCTTCAAGGCCGTGGACAAGCAGACGGTCGAAGTCACGCTCGCAAATCCGAACGCAGACCTGCCGACCATCCTGTCGATGCACCACTTCATGATCGTCGCCGATGGCACGACGGATTTTTCCAAGGGCAACGGCACCGGCGCATTCGTGAGAGAAGTCTTCGAGCCCGGTGTGCGCTCGGTCGGCATCAAGAACAAGAACTATTGGAAGTCCGGCCCGAACGTCGAATCCTTCGAGTACTTCGCGATCAGCGACGATAGCTCCCGCGTCAACGCACTGCTCTCGGGCGACATCCATCTCGCCGCTACAATCAATCCGCGCTCGATGCGCCTGGTCGAAGCCCAAGGCGACGGCTTCGTGCTCTCGAAAACCACCTCGGGCAACTACACCAATCTCAACATACGCATGGACTTGGAGCCCGGCAGCAAACGGGACTTCGTCGAGGGAATGAAGTATCTCGTCAACCGCGAGCAGATCGTCAAGTCGGCGCTCCGGGGCCTCGGAGAAGTCGGCAACGACCAGCCGGTTTCCCCGGCAAACTTCTACCACAATGCCGACCTGAAGCCGCGGGCATTCGATCCGGAAAAGGCGAAATTCCATTTCGAGAAGGCCGGCGTTCTCGGTCAGTCGATCCCCGTGATCGCATCCGAGGCAGCGAACTCGTCGATCGATATGGCAATGATCATCCAGGCTTCCGCTGCCGAGATCGGACTGAAGCTCGACGTTCAGCGCGTCCCGGCCGACGGCTATTGGGACAATTATTGGCTCAAGGCGCCGATCCATTTCGGCAACATCAACCCGCGCCCGACACCGGACATCCTGTTTTCGCTGCTCTACACTACAGAAGCGCCGTGGAACGAAAGCCAATACAAGTCGGAGAAATTCGATAAGATGCTGATCGAGGCGCGCGGCTCGCTCGACCAGGAGAAGCGCAAGGCGATCTACAACGAGATGCAGGTGATGGTCGCCAGCGAAGCCGGCACCATCATTCCAGCCTATATCTCCAACGTCGACGCGATCACCGCCAAGCTCAAGGGCTTGGAAGCCAACCCGCTTGGCGGCCAGATGGGTTATGCTTTCGCGGAATATGTCTGGCTCGAAGCCTGATGAGGCGAACGGTCGGGGCTGCAGCCGCGCGGTTGCAGCTCCGACTCTTTTGGTTTGAAATCTCGAATGCCGAAAGGGAACGCGCGTGAACAACCGTGTCCTATCACTCGTGCTGAGCAGATTGCTCATCGCCTTGATCACGCTGGTGATCGTCTCCTTCGCCGTGTTCTTCGCGACGACGCTCCTGCCGGGAGACACAGCGACGATCCTGCTTGGCCAGGCCGCCACGCCGGAGGCAGTCGAAGGTCTGCGCAAGGCCATGCATCTCGACGACCCGGCGATCTTCCGTTTCCTGCGCTGGATCGTTGGTTTGCTGCAGGGCGACCTCGGCACCTCCTATGCCAATGAGATGCCGGTAGCGGATCTGATTGCGGGGCGTTTCATCAACACCCTGCAGCTCGCGGGCGTCACCGCGCTCTTTTCCGTGCCGATCGCACTGACGCTCGGCATCACCGCGGCGATGCTACGTGGCTCGCTGTACGACCGCGCCGTCACCGTTTTGACGATCGGCGTCATCTCAGTGCCGGAATTCATGATAGCGACCTCCGCGGTGTTAATCTTCGCCGTCTACCTGAAATGGCTACCGGCGCTCTCCTTCGCGAACGAAGTCACCTCGCTGACGGACCTCCTGCGCATCTATGCCATGCCGGTGATCACCCTTACCTTCGTCATCTCGGCGCAAATGATCCGCATGACCCGGGCAGCGGTGATCGAGACGCTCAACACGCCCTATGTGGAGATGGCGTTGCTCAAGGGCGCCTCGCGGCCGCGCATCGTGTTTCGGCATGCGCTGCCGAACGCTCTGGGCCCGATTGTCAACGCGGTCGCGCTTTCGCTCTCATACCTGCTCGGCGGCGTCATCATTGTCGAGACGATCTTCAACTATCCAGGTATTGCCAAGCTGATGGTCGACGCCGTCGCCACTCGCGACCTGCCGCTGATCCAGAGTTGCGCGATGATCTTTTGCCTCGGCTACCTGCTCCTGATCACGGCCGCCGATATCATAGCCATCCTTTCCAATCCGAGGCTCCGATGACAATGACCAGTTCTGAGACCAAGTCTGACCGGATTTCCGGAACCCGGCTCGGCTATCGCTTCAACATCATCGGCATGGTCGGTCTCTCGGTCATCCTTTTATGGGTGTTGATCGCGATCTTCGCGCCGCTGATCATCCCCTACCCTGTCGGCGAGATTGTCGACCTCGATTACTTCGGCCCGATGAGCCGCGACTTCTGGCTCGGCTCCGATTATCTGGGCCGCGACATGCTCTCGCGAATCCTGATGGGCGCCCGCTACACGGTCGGCATCTCGCTTGCGGCAGTTACGATCGCTTGCTTCAGCGGCGTGATGCTCGGCATGATCGCAGCGGTCGCCGGCGGCTGGCTCGACACGGTCCTGAGCCGCTTCCTCGACGCCCTCAGCTCGATCCCGAGCAAGCTGTTCGGCCTTGTGATCGTCGCTGCCGTCGGCTCCTCCATCCCCGTGCTGATCCTCACGCTGTCGGTGATCTATATCCCCGGCGCGTACCGTTTCGCCCGCGCGCTTGCCGTCAACATCAACGCGATGGATTTCATCACCGTCGCCCGCATCCGAGGCGAAAGTACCCTTTATCTGATCCGCTCGGAAATCCTGCCGAACATCGTCGGACCGGTACTTGCCGACCTCGGCATCCGCTTCGTCTTCATCGTTCTCCTGCTCTCCGGCCTCTCCTTCCTCGGCCTTGGCGTCCAGCCGCCCTATGCTGACTGGGGGGCTCTCGTGCGCGAGAACATCGGCGGCCTGCCCTTTGGCGCACCGGCGGTGATGGCTCCCTCCTTTGCGATCGCCAGCCTCACCATCAGCGTCAACCTGCTGATCGACAACCTGCCAAAGAAGATCCGCGATCGGAGCGAATGATGGTTAATCTCGTAGAAATCCGTGACCTGAAGGTCGAAGCCACCACCGATTCCGGCCGACGCGTCGAGATCATCAACGGCATCAGCTTCGACATTGGCGAGGGCGAGATCGTGGCGCTGATCGGCGAAAGCGGCTCCGGCAAGACGACGATCGCGCTCACGCTGATGGGCCATGCCCGCCCCGGCTGTCGCATCTCCGGCGGCAGCGTCTCCGTCGCCGGAAAGGACATGGTGACGCTGAGCGAAAAGCAGCGCGCGAGGGTGCGCGGCACCGAGGTCACCTATGTTCCGCAATCAGCCGCCGCCGCATTCAACCCGGCCGCCACGATCATGGACCAGGTAATCGAGGTCACCCGAATTCATGGGCTTATGTCGCCCGACGAGGCGCGCCTCCGCGCCGTCGAGCTTTTCAGGGCGTTGTCGTTGCCTGAGCCAGAAACGATTGGCAGCCGCTATCCGCACCAGGTCTCCGGCGGCCAGTTGCAGCGGCTTTCTGCGGCCATGGCGCTGATCGGCGACCCGAAGCTCGTCATCTTCGACGAGCCGACGACGGCGCTCGACGTGACGACGCAGATCGAGGTGCTGCGCGCCTTCAAGTCGGTCATGAAGAAAGGCGGCATCGCCGGCGTTTACGTCTCGCACGACCTCGCCGTGGTCGCCCAGATCGCCGACCGCATCGTCGTCTTGAAGGGCGGAGAAACCAAGGAGATCGGCACCACCAAAGAGATCCTCGACGGCGCGAAGCACCCCTACACGCGGGAGCTGCTCGCCGCCTTCGAGCCGAAATCCCGTGGCGCTGCGGGCGCGGCAGAGAGTGGTCCGGCCCCGTTGCTCGAAATCGAAAATCTCGTCGCAGGCTACGGCCAGGCCCAGGCCGACGGCCTGCCCCTGGTGCGCGCCGTCGAGCATGTCAGTCTCAAGGTGGAGAAGGGACGCAACCTCGGTATCATTGGCGAGTCCGGTTGCGGCAAGTCGACGCTCGCGCGCACCATCGCCGGCATATTGCCGGCCGCTGTCGGCAAGATCGTCTTCAACGGCAAGGAACTCGGCCGCAGCGCCCGCGCGCGCTCGCGCGATGAACTGCGCGAAATGCAGATCGTCTTCCAATATGCCGATACGGCGCTTAATCCGGCGAAATCCGTCGAGGAAATCTTAGCCCGGCCGCTTGCCTTCTATCACGGCATGAATGCCAAGGCGCGCAGCGCACGCATCGACGAGCTGCTCGACATGGTGCGCCTGCCGCGCAACCTGCGTCATCGCCGCCCGGGGGAGCTCTCGGGCGGCCAGAAGCAGCGTGTCAACTTCGCCCGCGCACTCGCCGCCGAGCCGAAGCTGATCCTGTGCGACGAGATCACCTCTGCACTGGACACCGTGGTCGCGGCCGCCGTCATCGATCTCCTCAAGGAATTGCAGCGCGAGCTCGGTCTTTCCTACATCTTCATCAGCCATGACCTCTCCGTGGTGGAGGCGATCTGCGACGAGATCGTCGTGATGTATGGCGGCAGAAAGGTAGAGGAAATCACGCCGGCAAAGGTCAAGACACCGCAACACCCCTATTCGCAACTGCTCTTCTCGTCGGTGCCGAGGCTCGATCCCACGTGGCTCGATGGGCTCGAACAGGATCCGGAGCTCGTGCGAGCCTATTGCCGGCGCTGAGGCGCCGGCTCATCCCAATCTACTGTCATCGCCTCAGCCCGAAGGCGGACAGAAGGAGACGCGGACGACATCATGCTTTGTCGGGTGAGGCTCCAGAGGAGCGGGCGAAATCGCAAGCGTCGGCCGCGCAAGCCGGCGCAAACCGATCCGAAGATCCTACATCCGAAACAGGCTGGTCAGTGGCATGTGCACCTTGACTATCGGCGACTTCAAGACGACGAAACTGAAATACTTGTCGATGCCGACATCCATGTCGGTGAGGCGCTCCATGATCGTCTGGTATTCGCCGATCCCGGCCGTGACGAATTTTAGAAGGTAGTCGTAGCCTCCTGACACTAGATGGCATTCCATAACGTTGTCGACCTTGTCTATCGCCGCCAGGAACCGGGCAAAGTCGATCTGCCGATGGTTCTTCAGCGTGATTTCGGTGAATACCGTCAGGGTCTGCCCGAGCTTGCTGACGTTGATCTGCGCCGAATAGCCCTCAATGTAACCCTCCGACTGCAGCTTCTTGACCCGCATCAGACAGGGGCTCGGCGACAGGTTAACCAACTCGGCGAGTTCCACATTGGTGATGCGGCCATTCTTCTGCAGTTCGTACAGAATCTTGATGTCGATCCGGTCGAGTTTCATGGCGCGCCTTCCCCTTGCTATGTGGCCAACGGGACAGCAGATTGTGCTGCGACGTTCCCAGCTAGGACCTTAACACACTGGACAGACGTGTCGATTTCGTTTGGCACAATAGGCCAAAGCAGAAAGGGCGGCATTCCCCCCGCAATACGGAATCTTCTGCTGCGCGCCGGCCGCAGTCCGGCAACGCCATTGCGCAATAGCCATTAGACTGTGCTGGTAATCGAGGTCACGCCATGCCCGCACCGCTGAAACTCATCGACACAACGCCGCAGTTGCCCGAAGACGCCGATGCCGTGGTAATCGGCGGCGGCATTGTCGGTGTGTTTGCTGCCTACTATCTTGCCCGCCGCGGATTAAAGGTAGCCGTCGTCGAGAAGGGCCGGATCGGCGCGGAGCAGTCGAGCCGCAACTGGGGCTGGTGCCGCCAGCAGAATCGGGACGCCCGCGAATTGCCGATGGCGACGAAGAGCCTCGATCTTTGGGAGCGTTTCGCCGCCGAGAGCGGCGAGGATACCGGCTTCCGACGCTGCGGGTTGTTCTACCTCAGCAACAACGAAGAGGAACTGGCCGGCTGGGCCCGCTGGCGCGACTTTGCCCGTACGCTCGGCGTCACGACGCATATGCTCGACAGGGCCGAGGCGACCGACCGCGGCCGCGCCACCGGAAAGCCGTGGCAGGGGGGCGTCTTTTCGCCGACCGACGGCACCGCCGATCCGGCAAGTGCAGCACCCGCGGTCGCACGTGCGATCCTCAAGCTCGGCGGCACCGTGCATCAGTCCTGCGCCGCCCGCGGCATAGAGACAGAAGGCGGTCGCCTTTCTGGTGTCGTTACCGAGCATGGCACCATCCGCACGAAGACGGCGATCCTTGCCGGCGGCGCCTGGGCCTCCTCCTTCTGCCGACAGCTCGGCATCCGCTTTCCCCAAGCCGCAATCCGATCATCAATCCTGGCCGTCTCGCCAGGCGCCATCCGCCTTCCAGATGCGCTGCATACGGCCGCCGTTTCGGTGACGCGCCGCGGGGACGGCGGCTACACGCTCGCCATCAGTGGCCGCGGCCGTGTCGATCCGACGCCGCAGCAACTGCGTTTCGCGCCGCAGTTTCTGCCGATGTTCGCCCGGCGCTGGCGCAGCCTTGCACCCGGCGGCATTGAAGGCTTCCGTTCCGGTCATGAGAGCCTGACTCGCTGGCGCCTCGATGCCCCGACGCCAATGGAGCGCATGCGCATCCTTGATCCTGCATTCGATAAAGACACTATTCGCCTCACCCATTCGCGCGCGCTCGACCTCCTGCCCGACCTTAAGAACACCAGCATCACCGCCGCATGGGCGGGTTATATCGACAGCACGCCGGACGGTGTGCCTGGCATCGGCGAAATCGCCGCCATACCGGGGTTCATCCTCGCCGCCGGCTTCAGCGGGCACGGCTTCGGCATTGGTCCTGGCGCCGGTCACCTGATCGCCGACATCGTCACTGGTGACGAGCCAATCGTCGACCCAAGCGCGTACCATCCGGACCGCTTCCGAAAATCTGCCTGGGGTAAGGTCGCCGATTTCTAGGGAGGCGGGGCCCGAGGTGCTGTGGCCTGCGATCATGGATGACTTTCGCCTGGCGGTCATCTAGAGCAGCTCGATTTCTCGAGTGCGCTCCAGAGACCACGGCCAGTGGTTCCCTTCGATACATTATGCGATCCACAATTGGGTTCACATGGGCATGCTGCACCGGGAGACTGCCTTGCGGCGTTGAGTAGCAGTGTTGCATGAAACGCGGGTTCCCCTGAAGCTGTTGAGGTCTATCGTTTCATTTGAGGGCGACCCGTCCTATAATCCTGTGGGTTTAGGCCGAACCAATGGACCGCAAGCTTTCCGCCATCCTCGCCGCTGATGTCGTGGGCTATTCCGCGCTGATGGAACGCGACGAGGCTGGCACATTCGAGCGCCTTCGGGCCGGACGCAAGGAACTGTTTGAACCGGAGATTGCCCGCCATCACGGCCAGATTTTCAAGCTAATGGGCGACGGGATGCTCGCCGAATTTGGCAGCGTGGTGGACGCCGTGGAATGCGCCGTCTCGCTGCAGCGCGGGCTGGCGGAACGGAATGCCGCCGTTCCCGAGGACCAGTGGATCCACGTCAGGATTGGGATCAATCTCGGCGAGGTGATTGTCGAGGGCGAGGACCGGTATGGCAAGGACGTCAATGTCGCGGCCAGGCTGCAGCAACTGGCTGAACCGGGCGGCATCTGTGTCTCGGGAAAGGTCGTCAGAGAGGTTGAGAAGAAGCTGGCTTTCGGCCTCGAGCCGATGGGCGAGCAGAGGGTGAAGAATATGGCCGAACCGGTGCAGGCTTTCCGGGTCATCCTTGAGGGACAAGCCCCACGCCAACCAGCGCGGTCATCGCCTCCGCGCTGGGTTTGGGCAGCAGCAGCCGTGCCAGTCCTTATTCTGGTTTTGGCGGGGACGATCTGGCAATTCTGGCCAACCGCGACAGGAAGCGGCAAACCGTCGGTAGCGGTGCTGCCGTTCGACGACTACGGCGGCGACGAGGCGACCGAACGCCTCGCCGATGGCCTCACCGAGGACATAATCACCGATCTGGCGGGGTTCCCTGAATTTCAGGTAATCGCTCGTAACTCGACTGAACAATACCGAGACAAGCCAGCCGGGCCGAGTGAAGTGGGTAAGGCGCTTGGCGCAGGATTTGTGGTCGAGGGCTCCATTCAGCGTCAGACTGACCGCGTAAGAATTACGGCGCAGCTCATCGACGCCAAAACGGGCAAACATCTTTGGTCGCAGCGCTGGGACCGGCCGGACGAGGACTTGTTCGCAATCCAGATCGAAATTTCCGCGCAGATTGCGAACCGCCTCGGCGGCGGCGCAGGTTTGGTCCAGGAGGCGGGCCGCATCACCGCCCACCGAAAGCCGCCCGAAAATCTCAATGCCTACGAACTTTATCTGCTCGGCACCGAAAAGCTCGAGCAAGTTAATCAGGCGGATGCCGAGGAGGCCGTCAGGCTACTCACCCGCGCGGTCGAACTGGACCCCGGCCTTGCCCGCGCCTGGGTCGAACTTAGCCATTCCCATGGTGTCTTGATCGGTTTTGGGGTTGAACCCGAGAAGAACCGGACTCTCTCTGCCGAGGCTGCCGAGCGCGCCGTCCAACTCGACCCGAGCGATGCCGAGGCGCATGCAGTTTACGCCATGATTTTAGGTGACAGAGGCGAATTCGAACGCGCCAAGGCAGAGTTCGATACCGCACTGCGCCTCGCGCCCGGTCAGTTTGAAGTTCTGACTTTCTATATCGATTGGGCCTCGACCTTCGGCAAGCCTGAGCGCACCGCGCAACTAGTCGACAAGGCGGTCAGTCTCAATCCCGGTTTCCCGATGTGGAGTGCCAGGATTTTCACTCATGCCTACTTCATGGCTGGCCGATATGAGGATGCCCTGCGGATGCTGGACCGCTTGACGCCTGAAAACTATGGAAAGAAACACTGGGTGATGCGTTCTGGCGCGCTTGTGGCTCTTGGCCGAACTGAAGAGGCGAAGGTCTCAGTAACGGACGCACTCAGGCGGTTTCCCAATCTGACCGTCGAGGGATTTGTCAACATTCCCGTATTCAACGAAGCGGAGCGCCAGCGGTTGATCGAAACCATGCGGCTGGTCGGCTTTCCTGATTGCGCCAAGGCGGAAGAGCTCGCGGAGATAAAAAAGCCGCTGCGTCTGCCGGAGTGTGCTTCGCCGCAATCGCGTTGAATGGCGGCCGCGGATGACAAACATCTCGAACGGGCCGAAACGCAACCTCCGTTTCACTGACCGCGAAGGCCCCAGATGTGGCGCAAAGTAGACCTCTGGCTGGCTGGGTGCTGACTTGCTCCAAGAACTTCCGGTCAACACCCCGGATCGTCTACCTCCTGCAACGGGTTCCACCATCGACGTCATCGGCCCGGCGAATAACCAGCCGGGCACGTCCGCACCCGGCTGGCTTTATAGCGGTCGAGATTATCTGGTGCTGTCGATGGTGATCCGCTTGACGTTGGCTCGCGCCTTTTCTGTCTTCGGTAGTGTCACGGTGAGCAGACCGTTCTTGAAGTTTGCGGCGACCCTGCCCTCCTCGACCTGGCCGCCGAGGGACAGTCGCCGTTCGAAGCGCCCGTAGTAGCGTTCGCTGAACCGGCGATCCTTGTCCTCGGTTTCTGATTTGCTTTCGCCGCGAAGTGTCAGCATGCCGTCGTCCAACAGCACTTCGATGTCGTCTGGATCGATGCCCGGAACCTCCGCCAGCACACGGATCTCGTTGTCATTCTCCTCAATCTCCACGTGCGGCCACGAACCACGGAAGGGCGATGGCCCACCGAACGACGATGGCGGGGCGAAGCCGCGGAAGACTTCGTCGAACAGACGGTTGACATTGCGATGCAGCGACAGAAATGGATCCATCTCATCACCGCGATAGCTGCTCGGGAGCTGGCTGCTGCCACGGCTCCACGGGATCAGGTCACGCACATTCATGACTTCATCCTTTCTTCGATTTCTTTGCCTCCTTTTAGGCGCAACTTCTTTCCTTCAGCGTTTCGGCAACTGGCGAGGGTCGAACAGCGCGCGCCCGTGCTAGGCTGCTTCGTCGCCTTCGATCTGCTTCGAAGTTGGCTTCGCCATCTCGGTGTGGATGGCGATCCGACGCGGCTTCATCTCCTCGGGTATTTCCTTCTTGAGATCGATGACGAGTAGGCCATTTTCGAGCCTTGCGCCCTCGACGATCACGTGATCGGCGAGCTCAAATTTGCGCGCAAACGGCCTTAGGGCGAGGCCGTGGTGGAGGTACTGTACCTCCTCATCCTCGGATTTCGCGCCGTTGACCACTAGCATGTTCGATTCATGGGTGATCGTCAGTTCGTGCTCTGCAAAACCCGCCACCGCGATGGCGATGCGGTATGCATCTTCGCCAAGTTTGGCGATGTTATAGGGTGGCCAGTTGTCAGCGTTGAGGCTGGCGTTTTCGAGCAGGTCGAAGAGGCGATCGAAGCCGACGCTCGACCTGTAGAAGGGGGAAAAGTCGGGGTTTGTTCTCATAGCTATATCCTCCGTAGAGCAACATAGGTACGAGGGAGCGCCAAGAAGCTTGGGCTCCCTGACTGGTGTCAACCCACTTGGGCATCGACAAGAATAAGGTGGGGATCATGATGCCTTGCGTCAAGAGGCAGCCCTACCCTCCAAACCGCCCGCGACGTGAAATACTCTCATGAATTCATGCCGGTAGCACTCAACAGGCTAGAGTGCTAAAAAATTTTTGACCCTCTCTTGAAACTCAAAAAACAGGAACCAGATCGAAATGCGCGCGATGCCGAAAGGCTCGGCGTCCCGCGTCGGTTTCGCTCCGAATGCGGCGCGGAACACTTGTTGAAAAATCTGGTTGTCGATGAGGCGAGCGAAATGACGTTCCGTCCCTTGCATGACCGTATCCTGGTTCGCCGCATCGGGGCCGAGGAAAAAACGGCCGGCGGTATCATCATCCCAGATACGGCAAAGGAAAAGCCAAAGGAAGGTGAGGTCGTTGCCGCTGGCTCTGGTGCGCGCGATGAAAGCGGGCAGCTGCGACCACTCGAAGTGAAAGTGGGTGATTGCGTCCTGTTCGGCAAATGGTCGGGCACCGAGATCAAGCTCAATGGCGAGGATGTCTGATCATGAAGGAATCTGAGGTGATGGGCGTAATGGAGGTCGACGCCGCAGCGAGCAATGCGGCGTAGTGCCAATTCGGACCTATGCCAACAAGGAATGCTGACTGAGGAAGGAGTAGAAAAATGGCTGCCAAGGAAGTGAAATTCCATTCCGACGCCCGCGAAAGGATGCTGCGCGGCGTCGACATCCTCGCCAATGCTGTCAAGGTTACGCTCGGTCCGAAGGGCCGTAACGTGGTGATCGACAAGTCATACGGCGCGCCCCGCATCACCAAGGACGGCGTCACTGTCGCCAAGGAGATCGAGCTTGAGGACAAGTTCGAGAACATGGGTGCACAGATGGTGCGGGAAGTGGCGTCGAAGACCAGCGATATCGCTGGTGACGGCACCACCACCGCAACCGTTCTCGCCCAGGCGATCGTCAAGGAAGGCGCGAAGGCCGTGGCTTCGGGCATGAACCCGATGGACCTCAAGCGCGGTATCGACAAAGCTGTCGAAGCTGTGGTCGAGGAACTGCGGCGGAACGCCCGCAAAGTCACCAGGAACGACGAGATCGCCCAGGTTGGCACCATCTCGGCCAATGGGGACATCGAGATTGGCCGCTTCCTCGCAGAAGCGATGGAAAAGGTCGGTAACGAGGGGGTGATCACCGTCGAGGAAGCCAAGACCGCGGTGACGGAGCTGGAGGTCGTCGAAGGCATGCAATTCGACCGCGGTTATCTCTCGCCATATTTTATCACCAACCCGGACAAGATGCGGGTTGAGCTCGAGGAACCCTACATCCTGATCCACGAGAAGAAGCTCTCGAACCTGCAGACATTACTGCCGGTTCTTGAAGCGGGTGTTCAATCTGGAAAGCCGCTGCTGATTATCGCCGAGGATGTCGAAGGCGAGGCGCTCGCAACCCTCGTCGTCAACAAGCTGCGCGGCGGCCTCAAGATCGCTGCTGTCAAAGCGCCAGGCTTCGGCGACCGCCGCAAGGCCATACTGGAGGACATCGCAATCCTGACCGGCGGCACCGCAGTCTCTGAAGATCTGGGCATCAAGCTCGAAAACGTGACCCTCAATATGCTCGGCCGTGCCAAGAAGGTTGTTGTCGAGAAGGAAAATACGACGATCGTCGACGGCGCTGGCTCGAAGACGGAGATTCAGGGCCGCGTTTCGCAGATCAAGGCGCAGATCGAGGAAACCACATCGGACTACGATCGCGAGAAGTTGCAGGAGCGGCTGGCCAAGCTTGCTGGCGGCGTTGCCGTCATCCGCGTCGGCGGCTCGACCGAGGTCGAGGTGAAGGAACGCAAGGACCGCGTCGACGACGCCATGCATGCCACGCGGGCGGCCGTCGAGGAGGGCGTGTTGCCCGGCGGAGGCGTCGCTTTGCTGAGAGCCGTCAAGGCACTGGACAACACGCAGACCGAGAATGCCGACCAGAGGCACGGCATCGACCTTGTTCGCCGCGCGATCGAGGCGCCGGTGCGCCAGATCGCCGAGAACGCGGGTGCCGAAGGCTCGATCATTGTCGGCAAGCTGCGCGAGAGGACCGAATTTGGCTATGGCTGGAACGCGCAAACGAACGAGTTCGGTGATCTTTACGATCAAGGCGTGATCGACCCGGTCAAGGTCGTTCGCACCGCGCTGCAGGACGCCGCCTCGGTCGCCGGCCTGCTGATCACCACCGAGGCCATGGTCGCCGAGAAGCCGAAGAAGGATGTACCGCTCCCGCCGATGCCGGCAGCCGGCATGGACTTCTGACTGCAATGATAGG
>NZ_JBQENM010000007.1:273728-342973 GCF_052044795.1 Ensifer sp. 22521 | reverse complement strand
GCTCAGTGGCCGGTGAATTAATCGCAAAGCCATGGCATTTTCGAGGTGGACGATGCAGCTCCGAAACATGCGTTCCGGATCGCCCCGGTTAGCGACCTGGATTAGTCACCCTGATATATCCGCCCCAAAACGCACAGGATTCTCATTTCGGTCGAGTGACGTTTGCGTTTCACGGACGAAGCGCGCCCGGTTCGCGTTGACGAAAGCTTCTACGGTCATCAGCGGGCCACCAATAATCTTCGTGCCGATGTCATCGAGACCGGCGAGGAGACCCTCTTGCTGGTCCAGCTCCGCAGCTTCGAAGTGCCGCCGCAAGACGGTGTCATCCTCGAGCCCCGCGAGCTCCAGAAAGGCCGATACGGTAAGCTGCTCGAAGGGCAGATCGACTCCGAGGACCCGACCAACCTCTGCTGCGAGCTCCTCGTGACTATACTCCTTCGGGCCGTGCAGCTGGTAGGCTTGGCCGCCGTGGCCTTCCGGTTTCTCCAGGATGTTGGCGATGATCTTCGCCGTATCGGCCGCGGCCAGCGGAGCAAAGCGGCCATCCTTGTTGAATGGCATGACGTAGCGGCCGCGCTGGATGAATGTCGAGATGTAGAGGAGCCACTCGGCGAAGAAGGTGATGCGCAAGTTCGTCGTCGGGATGCCTGACCACTTGAACACCTGCTCCGAAAGCCAATGGTTCTGGGTCACCTTGCTGCGCGCGTCGGGCCTGGATTGCTTGTGGGACAAGTTGACGATGTGCTCGACGCCCTGCTCTCTCGCCACCTGTGCGAAGATGACTGCCGCCTCCACGAGACCGTCGGCAATGGGATAGCAGAAGTAAGCGCGGTCGACGCCGTCGAAAGCCAGCCGCATATCGCGCAGGCTGGTGATGTCCCCATAAACGATCTCGGCACCCAGACTGGCCAGCTCCTGCGAGCGAGCGTCCTCCCGACGAGCGAGGGCGCGGACCTTTAGGCCTTTCTTCAGCAGTTCCTTCACGGTCGGACGCCCCGTATCTCCGGTTGCACCGGTCACCAGAATCGTTGTCATCGCATTTCTCCTTTCGATAATGGCATCAGGCGCTCCGCGGCGTCCTAATGCTGCATATACAACACATAGGAAGCAGTGTTGTATATGCAATACCATAATTTCAGATTCCGGCTAATCGCGCGGAATGTCGTCCGCGACGGTCTTGATTGCGCTCAAGCCTGCTTGCCCAAGCAGCTTGGACGCTCGTTCCTGCCCCGCCCGCCAGGCCGGCATGGATGAAAACAGCAGGTCTTCGCCAGCTTTGCTCAGCCGAAGGGGGCGCTGACGACCTTGAACCTTGTCGGGGACCTCTTCGATCCATCCCGCGTCCAGCATCAGCTTGAGGTTTCTCGTCAAGGTGGAGCGATCGAGGCAGTTGGCTCGGCCGATTTCGGCACGCGTCGCGACGCCCATCCGCATGATTGAACCGAGTAAGGTGTGTTGCGACGACACTAGGCCGAACGGCCGCAGTTCCTCGTCGAAGATGTTGGTCATGACGCGTGAGATAAGGCGCGCCCGCGAAATTACGCAGGCATCTTCCAGTTCCCGCAGCATTGCTCGTCTATCGTCGGGTAGGGAACGCAGGTTCATAGTCTCTCGATGATGCATCTACAACATGTAGTCAACCAGTATCGCGTTTCAAGGAGGATACGAAACCCTGATGTCTCAGCGCATGCCACGGGCGATGATCTGCATAAACGCCGGAACGTTCGCTCTCGCTGGAAGCTGCCGTTCGCCGTATCATCCGAGGACGGCAGCAGAGTCCCATTGAGGCCGTTGCCGCTCAGCGCCGCTCCACGTGAATGAATGGCAGCTTCTGGGCTCGGCGATCGGCGCGCTGAACGGCTCAAATGGGGGCGCAAAGCAGCCGTCCGCGATGCGAACCTCTATGTCCGGTTTGAGCCGAAAGCTGCCGAAACGAACGACCGCTGAAGCCGTCAGCCGAAATGAATATTGAAATCCTCTTGCAGAAAGTCCTAGGCACTGGAAATCCTAGGCGAATTCACACTAATATAACGTCGCCGAACAAGCTTCGGAAATTGGAAATATACTACTGCAAACCTTGAAATACTTCGGAGCAACCGTGCTTATCTACTCGGACGAAAACCTTGAGGTCATCCATCGCCCGGGCGCCTCGGCTTACCTCCTCATCACCTTCAACGAGATGGAAATCCAGGCAAACGGGAGCCGCTACTGGGGCCAGCGCTTTTGCGAGAAGGCGGATATCGCCGCCCTCGGCTTCATCAGCAAGCGTCCCAACTGGTTTCCGGCCGCAAGCGTGGTTAAGGCGGTCGAGGCTGCGGCGCCGATCCTGAAGGCAGCACCCGAGCGCATCCTCTACGGCCATTCGCAGGGCGGTTATGCAGCGCTTCGCTACCGCCGGCGTTTCAACGCCACGACAGCCATCGCCTTCTGCCCGCAAATCTCGATCAATCCCAAAGCCGTTCCCTACGACAATCGCTTTCTCAGGCATTTTTCGCCCGACCTGCACGCCAATATGGGCATCGCCCCCGACCACGCCGCCGGCCGCGCCTATCTCTTCTACGATCCGTTCCACGCGATCGATCGCCGGCATGCCGAGCGCATAGCGGAACTGCAGGCGGAAACGCATCTCGTGCCCGTTCACATGACCGGTCATGGCACGGTCAGGGTCTTCACCGGAACGCAGCGCGCGCTTTCGCTGATCGATGCCTGCCGCGCCAATGACCCTGCCGCCCTGCGCGCCCTTGCCCGCTCCGCGCGGATCGACGCGCCGATGCGGCCCTACCAGAACGCCGTCGCCGCCATGACCCGCCACCCGGCCTGGGCCGATCGCCTGCACGCCCGCTTCGGTGATCGCTTTGCCCCCACGGAGCAGGTCAATTTCCTCTTCCACCGCGCCAATCGCCATATCCGCGACGGCAACCTCGTCACAGCGCGCGACATGCTGACGAATGCCCTGTCGCTCCTGCCCGGCCACCCCGCCGTCACGCTTCGCCTGCGGGACCTCGACGCCCGCATCGGCCGCGAAGAAAAACTGGCGAAAGCTTCCTGAGGCGGCCGCCACGCCTCATCGGATTATGACAAGCTGCTCGGCGAGCAGGAACAGCGCGATCACAATCATCGCCGCGCCTGAGAACTGGCTCACCAGACGAGCCACGCGCGGGCGCGTCCTGAGGACCATGCTCGAACCCGTGCCGACAAGCGAGTAGATCAGCGCACAGTTGAGCATATGCACGGCCCCGAGCGCCGCGATCTGGCTCGGGATCGTCCAGCTCCCGTCGCGGCTGGTAAATTGCGGCAGCAGCGCCAGGAAAAGAAGTAGCGCCTTCGGGTTGATGCCGCTCACCGCGAAACCGCGGACGATCCACCCGGTCCAGCTCCTGGCCGCCTGATCTTCATCGGCCACCGGAACAGGCGGATGGGCCAGAACCCCGACGCCGAGCCAAAGGAGATAGCCCGCTCCCAGCACGGTAAGCACCGTCAGAACCGCCGGAACGCCGGCGACGAGCGCGCCGACGCCGGCCGCGACCACCAGAGTGATCGCAAGATAGCCAAGCAGCATGCCGGAAACGGCCGGCATGATCGCCCTGTCTCGCAATCCCGCCGAGATCGCATAGGCCCAGTCTGCGCCGGGTGTCAGCACCAGCGAAAACGATATCGCCCAAAACGCCGTCAACAGACCCATTTCCATCTCGCGCCACCTTCCTTCGGATACCCGCGCCATCAAAGGAAGAATAGCGTCGCATCACGGGGATTAGCTCCCTATCTCTTGCCGAGATGTGGCATCTTGAGGCAATATCTCCCTCATGGATGATACGGACCGCAAGATTCTTGCTGAGCTTCAGAAGGACGGGAGACTGTCGGTTACCGAGCTCGGCGACCGCATCGGGCTCAGCCTTTCCCCCTGCCATCGCCGGGTCAGGGCGCTCGAGCAATCCGGCGTGATCAGCGACTATCGCGCCAATATCGATGCCGCCAAGGTCGGCCTCAATTTCTCGGCGATCGTCTTTGCGACGCTCAGGGAAGGCAGCCGCGAGAACGTGCATGCCTTCGAAAAGGCTCTTTGGGCGATACCGGAAATCACGCAAGCCGAGCGTCTGTTTGGCGATCCCGACTACATGCTGCACGTGGTGACTGAGGACCTGAAGGCTTTCCAGGCGCTCTATGACGAGAGCCTGCTTGCGCTGCCGAGCGTGCTGCGCCTGACCTCTACCCTTGTGATGAAGAGCATCTTCCAGCACCGGCCGCTTCCTCTTTGAACGGCTGGCTCGCGCCGCCCCGGATGAACTGGTGCGCCACGGCTAAAGCGTCCTTTGCGTTCATCTGAACGCACGGCGCTCTGGGAGTTGCCGTCCGAGGTCTCAGCAGATTACAGCGCCGCGCGTCTTATCAGACGCGCAAAGGTCGCTGTAGCACTTTGATTTTCTGCATGCCTTTGTCCTTAAATCGAGGTCGATTAAGGAGACATGCAGTAGTGTACCGGCAGCCCTCGCCCACAGCGGAACAATCATGATGCACGCTCTGCCCCCTCTCGATGAAATCCGTGCGCTTGAAGAAGCACTGCACCGCCCGGAGGTTCGCCGGTCGCGTTCAGCCGTCGAGGCGCTGCTCGCCGAAGGCTTCGTCGAGTTCGGGGCTTCCGGTACGATCTATCATCGTGCGGAAATCATCGATCTGCTTGTGCAGGAGCCAGAGCAAGACGATGGCGAACTGCGCGCGAGCGATTACCGCCTGACCGCCATTTCGCCGGAAGCGTTGCTCTTGACGTACAGAACCCGTCGCAGGGAAAGCGATGGATCGGAGCGGCACGCGCTCAGAAGCTCTGTCTGGAAGCGAAACGGAACCAGGTGGCAGATGCTGTTCCACCAGGGAACGGTGACGGGAGCGGCCTGAGCGGGCCGTCCGAGCGCGACTTTCGCGATGACATGTCGGGATCGCGTGCCGCCATTCGTCTTCAAGGACAGACAAGCGATGGAGGACAACGATGACGATCACCATTACCGCTTTCGAACGGTCACCGGATCGCGGCAAGGGGCTCGCGCGTGACATGCGTGTCCGTTGGGCGCTCGAGGAAGTAGGCCTGCCCTACGAGGTTCGCCTTCTGTCGTTCAAGGCGATGAAGCAGCCGCCGCATCTCTCCCTTCAGCCCTTCGGCCAGATCCCGACCTATGAGGAAGGCGATCTCGCCCTCTTCGAGTCCGGAGCGATCGTGCTCCATATCGCCGAGCGCCATGCCGGCCTGTTGCCAGACGAAGCCAATGCCCGGGCGCGCGCGATCGCCTGGATGTTTGCCGCGCTCAACACCATCGAGCCGCCGGTCTTCGACCGTAATCTCGTCCAGATCCTCGAACGCAACGAGCCCTGGTACGAGCACCGCCTGCGTGCGCTCGACGAAACCATCCGCAGACGGCTTGGCGGCCTTTCCAATCACCTTGGCGATGCCGACTGGCTCGATGGCGCCTTCAGCGCCGGCGACCTCCTGATGGTGACGGTGCTGCGCCGGCTGCATGGATCAGGGATTCTTGAGGAATACCCGAACCTTGCTGCCTATGTCGCTCGCGGCGAAGCACGGCCGGCCTACAAGCGCGCCTTCGAGGCCCAGTTGGCGGTTTTCACCTCCGCATCGGCAGGCTAACCCGGAAGCGGCAACCGAGTTGCGTCACTCTGACAGAGCCGCATCACCCGGTTGACCTCTTTCTTCAAGTCTCCAGCGATCCCAGGGGTATGAGCCGCCGCCCTGAATTCAACCTGGCACCACACCTTTGACGGCCCAGGCGACCGCGACATAGGACCGTGGACCATCGACCTCGCCATCGAGATAGGCAGAACGGACCGCATCGCGAAGCCGCGTGCGCGCCGGCTCATTGAGTGTCGCGATATATTCGGCCCCTGGGCCATCCTTGCCGAGATAGGGCGTCCAGTAGTCGTCGAAGGAAGCGTACTCCATGCGGATCGCAAGCTCAGCCGTCTCGACCTCGACAAGGCCGGCCCTATGCCAGGCCGCCTCCAGTTCGCCAGGCCGGGTCATCGGGCGGGTGAAGGCGCGCTCGCGAAGCCGGCGGGCGGCGGGATCAAGGGCTGCCGCCGTATCGAGGAACAGGCGGCTGGCAACGAAACCGCCGCGACCGTCCCACACGGTGGCAGCGACCGTTGCGCCAGGCCGCGCAACGCGGCGCATCTCCGCCACGGCCCGTTCCGGCTCAGAAACGAAATGCAGCATCAGCAGCGACAGAACCCGATCGAACGCCGCATCCTCAAAGGAGAGAGCGCATGCGTCGCCAATCTGGAAGGAGACGCGCGGATCTGGATTGCTGCGGCTGGCGTGTTCGATGTAGGGCGCCGCGCAATCCACCCCGCAGACGGCGGAAGGGTCGGGCCGCGCGGCCAACAGGAATGTCAGGCTGCCGGTGCCGCAGCCGACATCCAGCACCCGTTCACCCGCCGCGGCTCCGGCAAATGCCAGGAAAGGCACGGCCAGCCTTCGGCTCCAGCGCCCCATCTGCAACTCATATCCGTCGCCAGTGTTGGCATTGAACGTCGATGCAGCCATCACAGCACACTCCAGCCAGCCGAACGGGCGCAACTCTACCACAGGCTGGGCAACCCAAAACATAGGTGCTGGCAAACTGCCGTGTCGAACGGTTTATCGGGTTCGAGACCGATCCACGGCATTCGGAACCGATCGCCATTCGCGCGCGGTGGATATTTCGCCATCCTCTCGGCAGGCCAGCCAGGCAGGGCGCCGCCCCGGCTCCATCGGCGCCGGATCGAACCGTGCCGCACCTCACCCTTTGTCCTGATGTCGCCGCCGACGCATGCAACCATGCCGCCGCGCTTCCTCGGGAGCGCAGCGGACAGGACCGCTCCTGCGAAATTCGATGGGGTATTTGCGATGAGCAGCACAGAACCGAAAGCATTCGCCCTCGCCGGCGTCGTCATGAAGCGTCTGTTGTCGGGCAGCCAGACCGACGGCCAGTTCTGCCTCTTCGAAAACGTCAGCGGCGGCGACACCAGGACGCCAATTCACGTCCACGCCAGCGACGACGAAACCGTCTACATCCTCGAGGGCGAACTGACTGCGGTAATCGGCGGGACTGCGCACCGGTTGACCGTGGGCCAGAGCATCTTTCTCCCGCGCCGCGTACCCCACCAACTCCTCAACGTCAGCCGCCGGCCGGCGCGCTACATCCTGATCGGCACGCCAGCCATCTTCGACCGCTTTCTGGAAGAAGCCGGCCGTGAACTTGGGCCGGGCGAAGCGGTCAAGCCACCGACATCGGAAGAGCTTGATCGGCTTCGGAGGGCCGCGCCGAAGTTCGGCATCACCCTGCTTGCCGACTGGTCGGATCAAGATTGACCCGCCGCCAGCGCAGGCTGCGGCGGTTGGGGAAAGACCGGGCAATGCGACCGCCTCACCTGTCGCAAGGAGAGCGGAGACACACTCCCCTTTGCAAGCGCAGCACCCACTGGCATGGCGGATGTCTTGCGAAATTGCGGGCAGCGGCGATATCGGACATTCGATTTTCGAGCTACGATCGTCCGAACGGCACCGTCCAATCAATCGGTGGCGTCCACGACGTTGGGGAGCGACAGACCATGACCCGCGATCAGATGCTCGCCCACCTTCGCGCCGCCGACGAAGTCGCGCGCGAGGCCGCCGCGCACGGCCATCATCCTTTCGGCGCGGTCCTGGTCGGCCCCGACGACAGCATCCTGATGCGCCAGGGCAATATCGACACCGTACGCCACGCCGAGACCGAGCTTAGCCGGCGTGCCGCGACCGCCTATCCGGCGAAATTCCTATGGTCCTGCACGCTGGTTTCAACCGGCGAGCCCTGCGCCATGTGCACCGGCACGCTCTATTGGGCGAATATCGGTCGCCTGGTCTACGGCTTCGAGGAGGAAAAGCTCCTTGCCGAAACCAGCGACCACCCCGAAAACCCGACCATGAACCTCGCCTCGCGCACGGTGCTTGCCTCCGGCCAGAAGCCGATCGAGGTTTTTGGCCCCTTCCCCGAGATCGAGGACGAACTACTCAGCCCCCACCGGACCTTCTGGCGCCGCTGATGCGGCGCGCCCGATGGAGTTAGACTGCAAAAGTATCCCGCGGCCGGGTGTGACGAAGCGATTTAGGTGGGGCGTCGCCATATGTCCCTTCTCCCCGCCTGCGGCGAGACGGTGGCCGGCAGGCCGGACGAGCGGTCCAGAAGATGGGCGCCATCTACCTCACCCCTCCTTCTCCCGCGACAGTCCCAGGTGCCAGTGCAACTCCGTCAGCCCACGCTTCAGCCAGGCGAGCTGCGGCTCCGGCATGGTGCGCAGCATCTCGTAATCCATGATGCAGACGTTGAAGACCGTCGTCTTCACCTGCGGTCCGTCCTGCAGTTTCAGGAGCACGCCTTCGAGCTCCATCATCCGGTTGGCCGCCTGGCGGGCGCTCTTGGCACGCTCGGCGCTCGTCTCGCCGGCAAAGCCCTTGACGCTGA
Source organism: Ensifer sp. 22521 (assembly GCF_052044795.1). Taxonomy (NCBI): domain Bacteria; kingdom Pseudomonadati; phylum Pseudomonadota; class Alphaproteobacteria; order Hyphomicrobiales; family Rhizobiaceae; genus Ensifer; species Ensifer sp. 22521. The sequence goes on along the minus strand of NZ_JBQENM010000007.1, from coordinate 334,490 downwards.
AGAGCGACTGCGCCCTGACACTCGGGAAGGGAATGCCGGTGAGGCTGTAATAGCGTGCCATCTGCCGGGCGTACTCGTCGCCCGCCTCGCGCTCGTGCGCCGTCAGCTTGCCGTCGAGGAACATGCGGCCGAGTGTGTAGCCGGCAAAGGGGCTTGCAACATCGACGTCGCGCTTGCCGGAAAAATGCATGCGCTTGCGCGCGTCGAGCGCCACGGAGCGCACCTCCCGTTCGGTCTCGCCGTGCTTGATCTGCCCACCGGGATAGCGTGCCACGTCGGCCTTGCGCGGCCGGCCGGCCCGGCTGGCGCGCTTGATGCGGATGCGTTCTGCCTTGGATGTCATCGTGTCGTTTCCTCGTTTCATTCAATCGTCATCGCTGCCTGGCCGGCACCGCCGGTTCAGGCTTCGCGCTGACGCAAAGTCAGTCCAAAAATCAAAAGCTTGCCGTCATCGGCTGGCGCCGCGCCTGTTCACCGCATGCAGCACCGACGTATGGTCGCGGTGGAAGATGCGGCCGAGCGCCGGCAGCGACAGATCCTTGCGCTCCTCGTAGACTGCCGCCATGCAGCGATGGCGCGGCTCGACCAGGCGGCGCTCGCGGCCAACGCCGATGATCTCCTCCCAGGAGATGCCGGGATAGGCGCCAAGCACATCCTCGATGATCTCGCGCACCGGCCGCCGGCTGAAGAGATCGCCGCCTGCCGCATCCGTCGCGCCGCAGATCACCCGCGCCTGCGAGAGAAGCCGCGCCTCCGCATCGGCGAGCGCCAGTTCCAGCTCCGCGATCCGCCGCGTTTGCGTGCGCACCTGAACCGCGACCATGCCCGCCAGATCCTCCAGCGTCGCGGCGGGCGCCGCCTCGCCGTCAGCCGCAGCCGTCCCGACGGAACCATCGGCTTGCACGTGACCAGGCGTGGCCGCCTTCTGCTTCACCTCGTCGCCTGCCGTCATCCGCATTGCCATGGCCTCTGCGCCGCCCTCCGCACGCGCCCGTCCACGGTGGCCCATTACCGTATCGTCGTCACCGCCAGCCCCGGGCACGGCCCTCGCCCGCGCCGCAACGCCGCTTGGCCTACCGCCTGCAGCTGTCTGCCCTGTCATGAATTCCGTTGCCTCAGGCTGCATGGTGGATCTCCCGGCTTGCAAGCGCACTTACGTTCTGGGCGGCGGCCTTGGCCGCTGCGTGTGTCCTCCGAAACGCTTCGAGCCTGGCGCGAACGCGGGCGCGGCTGGCTTCGGAACGGGCAGCAGCCCGGGGCTTGAGCGCGGCGATCGTCTCGCGCTTGCGGGCAAGCTCGGCCCGCATGCCCAGCGCCTCCGCCTTTGCCAGCGCTGCCAGCACCGGCGGTTTCGGGATCGTGCCCAAGAGCACATTGGCGTTGGCCGCATAGTCGCCGCGGATCAGCTTCTGCGTCGCCGCCGCCAGGCCGCAACCCGGCACGCCGGAGAGCGCATAGTGGTAGACGGCGAGGATCTTTTTCGGCTCGATCCCCTGCGGCATCGTCATGCCGGCCGTCTGCATCGCGTCGAGGCTGCGCAGCACCGCCGCCTCGCTTGCCGGCGCCAGCCGTTCAGTGAGCGCGGTAATCTCCCGGCTCAAGGTCGAAAGCCGGGCCTGCGCCAGCAAACTCATCATTTCCATGAGGATCATTGTCTCGGTTTCCTTTGATTTCGTTTTCAATGGCTTGCCTGCATTCCCGCTGGTGGCGGGCAAAGGCGGTCTCGTGCGGCGGCGCCTGCTGGCGAGACCCTCGTCGCGGCGGTCCGGCGTCGCCGGCCCGGCCCGCCGCGCTTGGTCGGCCCGTGACTTGGGGGCCGCCAGCCCTGGCTGGTCGGCCGGCATTGCGCATCCAGTTCCGCCAGGTGGCCGCCCAGTCGAGCTTGGTGGCATTGCGGCCGGATTTGGCGGTCCAGTAGTCGCGAAACTTGTCGAATTCGATTGTTGCCTCGGCCGGCCCGAAGCCGAGCCCTGCGGCAAACGCCCAGTCGGGTTCGAAGGCCGCGGGCAGTCGGCAGGCCCTGCGGCCGCGCCCCGACCGCGCTGCATTTTCCGCCGCCAGGTGGAGATCGAGCTGCGGGCCGCTCCCGGCCGGAGTCGTGTCGGGAGAGTTAGTTTCTTTAGGGGGTGCGGGGGAGCTTTCTTTATCAGAGAGGACACCCGCCCCTGTCGCCGTGACATCGCGTGACGTCACGCGCGCCCTGTGACGCTGCTGCCGTTCGCGATCGCCTGCCCGGCGCCGCTCGATCTCCGACTGCTGCCCGGCTTCGGCGGCGCGCACGGCGCAAAGGATCATCTCCGGCGACGCACCGGATTGAACCAGCGCCTCGACGATCGCGGTGATGCGCATGGCCGCTACTCCCCGCTCGGCCGGGACGCGGCCCCGGCCCGGGTCTTGCCGGCCGCCGCGGCAACAGCGCCGCCGCAGACGCGCACCAAAGGCGGCAGGAAACCCGCACCCTTGCTTTCCGCCTGCCCTCTAGAGCGCCGTGCGTTCGATTGAACGCACAAAGGACGCTCCAGCACTTTGATTCCAGAGCATCTTTCCGCCTCCAGCGTTCCCACTTGAGAGCGGGATGCTCTAGAGCGCCGTGCGTTCAACTGAACGCACAAAGGACGCTCTAGCAATTTGATTCTAGAGCATCTTTCCGCCTCCAGTGTTTCCACTTGAGAGTGGGATGCTCTAGACCTTCCTGTCAGACTGTCCTGCGCCATGCCTTTTTTCCGATGCCTTCGCATTTGGCCGCCCCGTCTGGCACGGCCATTCCATCGCGCTCATCGCGCGCCAATTCCGTTGTCTCCTCACCCCCGCCGGCAAGCCGCTTCCGCGATCCGCCCCTGACGGGCGGACCGGTCGGGCCCTTCGGACTCTTGTGCCGCGCGTCCGACTGGGAATGCAGGCGGGACGACGGGTGCCATCTCGGGCTCGTGAGCCGGCCCGCGCCCACAAGGAGTGCAGCCGCCCGCTCCCGGCGCCCGGACCGCGCACGCCGCCGGCCGCAACCATTGCCGGTTTCGGAGACGAGGCATGCGCCAGTAACGGCTTGCCGGCGACGAATTGCAGCGAGAGGAGGAAAAGTGCATGCGGTTTCCCGCCCGCGCCCCGCTCGAGCCAATTTCGATCGCGCTCATGATCTTGGGCCGAACCGACCCACGATCGTCATAATCGAAGAGCGAGAGGCTCCGGGGAGGAAGCGGAACCTCTCGCCCGCTGCGCGCCCCCGAAATCGTTGCCGATCGGGAATACAGCAGCTTTCTCAAAATGCGCGCCGCAACTGCTGCGGCGACCGATCTGTGGGGCCATTGACAGCGCCGCGCGTCTTTTAAAGCGCTGGCGATGCCGGCTGCCGCCGGAAACATCAGGTGATTTGCACCGCTCATTTCCGTTGACATCCTATTCATAGTAGGATTTCCTACACTCATCAAGAGGAAATTTCCTATTGGACGTAAGAAACGGAATCTGGGATGCCAGTGCCATGGACGAATTGCGCCGCCTTATCCGGGAAGCAGTCGACGCGAAGAAGACGACCTACAAGGATCTGTCGATCGCGATCGCGAAGAACCACGCCTATATCCAGCAATTCGTCGAGCGCGAGACACCGCGGGAACTGCGCGAGCGCGACGCCCGCACGATCGTCGATCTGATTCAGGGCGCCCCCGCCGCCGAAGCGGCACCGAGACGCGCCCCCGGCTTCGTCCCGCAGATCGTGCCCGGCGAACAGCTCGTCGGCCATCGCGACCTGCCGATCTTCGCCGCCGCGCAAGGCGGCGACGGCCACGTCATCGTCACCTTCGATGCGGTCGAATATGTCAAGCGCCCCTCGGTGCTTGAGGGCGTCAAGGGCGCCTACGGCATCTACCTCACCGGCAGCTCGATGATCCCGGCATACGAACCCGGCGACATGGCGCTCGTCCACCCGCATCTGCCGCCGGCGCGCGACAAGGACGTGGTGCTCTATCACGTGCCGCCCGCCAACGACGCCGAAGCGATCATCAAGCGGCTGGTCTCCTTCAACGACCGCGAATGGACGCTCCGGCAGTACAACCCTTTCCTGGAATTCACCGAGAGCCGGGTCGAGTGGTCCTTCTGCCACCGGGTGGTCGGCAAATACAGCGCCCGCTAGAGCCCGCAGGGCCAAAGCGGCAATATCCTTGCATATTCAATGCGCTATATCGCTTACCTGATTCAAGGCAGCATGCCGGCCACATCGTTGGCTACGTTCCGAACTGGGCCGCAACGGGCGCCGGCTCGTCTCGACGACTGGCAGTGGCGTAGCGCGTCCCGACCACAGGCACGTCAATTCTGCACCAAGCGCCAGCCGATCCAGTTCTCGACAAATCCCGCACGCCACAGGCATTGGCTGGCTCGCCCCTCACCGCCAGGCGAGGATGCCGCGGGCAAGGCACCGCCTCGGGGCAGTCCTCAACACCTCGCCATGCAAGCGCGACCGTTCCGCATGCCGTCACAAAGCGATCGGTCCGCCACCTCCTGCCACTTGACACTCAAGCCGCCATCCCCTCCTCGATCTCCATCGGCAGATCGCCCGACATGAAGAGCAGCGTGGCGTCCTCGAACTCCCCGGTCGTGAGATCGCCTGAGCGGCTGAAGGCCACGACGCCCACCTTGGTCGCTGCCAGCCTTTCGGCCAGCCGCACCGCATGTTCGGCCCCGGTCGCCTGCACCGGATTGTCGGCAAGCAGCGCCCCGCGGCTCCCCAGCGTGAAGCTCTGAACCACGAAATAGGGGATCATCCCATGCTCCTTTTCCGCCACCTGGAATGGCGGCTCCAAGGTGGCGCAATCAATCGAACAAAACAAGAACAAATAATCGCCTATCGACAACTCAAAGCGGCCGCGCGAAGAAAATTCCTGCCGGCAGTGCCTTTCCTATTGACGTATAAATAGGAATTTTCCTATATTGCCACAAGGACGAAACCGGAGGGACCGATGGCACCCGAAAGGGCGCGCCAGCGCGCACCTCGAACAGGCCGAGGTGAACGATGCCCGACGTGCTGATCGCGGACGCTGTAATGGGGCCCGCCCCCTTCCTTCACGGGCGCGAGGTCATTCTCGCCGTCATGACGCTCGGCACCGGCTATTTTTGCGAGGAGACAGACACGGTCGGCACCACCTACCGCACCGCTGCCGATTGGCTTCGGGTTCACGATGGCGAGCATGTCGCAAAGCTGATCCGCTTCGATCTCGACGTCCTCCACGGCGAAGACGTGACTGAGACGGTCGCCGACGCCTGGCTCGAAGGCTACGACCAGAGCCCGCAAGAGGAGCACAAGCTGCCGGCCTTTGTCCGCACCTCCGACGCCTGGGAGCGATGGTGCGCGGATTTCGACGCGGAACGCACGCCCTACAGCCAGGCCGTCCACGGCACCCTCAACCACCGCCAGCAGTTCGGTGCCGATCTCAGATGACCATGACGCTCGACAAGTCCGCCCTCTTTGCCGCCATGGAAGCCTCTGGGAAGCCGAAGGCGGCAATGAGCGCGGCGTGGAAGCCGCGATATCCGCCTATCTGCAGCGCCAGAACCTTACCGCTTTCAACGACATGGCCACGCGCAAGCGCGCCGCATTGGCCGCGGCAACCGCCCGGTCGCATGGATCCGCTCGCGGGCATGACGACGGCGCAAAGTGCCCAATATTGGCAATCATTATTAATTTGCAAAAATGCTAATAAAGTAAGCGGGGAGCATCAAGAGGAGAGAAGCGATGCCGCGCCTTGCTCAATTGTATTTCAAGACCGCAATCATATTCCTGATCATCGGCCTCTGTATCGGCCTGCACATGGCTATCAGTCAGGATCATGCCGCCACGCCGGCGCATGCCCATACAAACCTGCTCGGCTGGGTCACGATGGCAATCTTCGGCATCTATTATGCGCTCAATCCCGCCAAGGCCGAGCGCCGGCTCGCCATGATCCAATATTACGTCTACACCTCAGGCGTCGCCGTGCTGGTGCCGTCGCTCTATCTGATGGTCACCGGCAGGCCCGAGATCGAGCCCATCGTCGCCGCGGCCTCGATCGTCGCCTTCGTCGGCGTGCTGCTGTTTGCAGTCGTCATCTTTTCGAGCAGCGAAACGGTCGCTCAGCCGAACGCCTTGCGGCCGCGATAACGCTCGTCCGGGCACCGACCGCACCACCATCGAGCGCGAACACAGGAAAGGCCGAAGTGCCTTTCCTGCATCGGGTTCTTGCGCCCTAGATCATTTCATTGTTTCATCGAAACACTGAATTGATCTAAGTCTTTGAAATTACGCAATTCCGAACGGAAAACCGTTTCGCACTTTTCCTGGATTTGCTCTATTTCGAGGTCGACTTCAGTACCCGGTGCGTCGCGTCGTCGAGTGCGTGGCCGGTCTCGGCTCCATCCTGCCGAAAGCCGCGCGCCGTGTTGCCACAGGCCGAAAGGGCAAGAAGCGCTACAGCGCCGCGCGTCTTATCAGACGCGCAAAGGTCGCTGTAGCACTTTGAATTGCTGCATGTTCTTGTCCTTTAATCGGGTACGATTAAAGGACACATGCAGTAGGCAGAGGACCATGAGCATCGTCTTTGACATCATCGTCTCCGTCAGTTTCTCCTTTCGGAAATGAGGCGGAACGCGGCAAAGTCAATCGGCGCTGCTCAAGACCGGGACCGCGAAAGACGGGCGCGGCGGCCATGGCCCGCCGCTCGGCTCTTCTCAGGATTTATTTTGGCGAGCGTACCGGAATCGCCGAATCAGGCCTTCCCCCGACTGGCGGATGCGCGTTAGCTTCCGTACCGCGCAGTACGTTCTTTCTGACTGCGCTTCCCCGCACCCCGAGCCATTTTGGGTGCTCGCTTGCCCCGCCCTCGTGCGGGGCTCTTTCTTTTTCGCGGTTTGTCGCGCGCGTCAGTCGACCTTGAATACGGCGTCGCCGACAAAGACGATGACATATTGCCCGCCTTCGCCCGCGCGCGCCCAGTGCTGCAGCGTCTCGGCATAGGGCGTCTGCTTCCAGATTTCCGGATAATCCGGATCGACGAGAACGGTGACCTGGGGCCCCTGCCGATAGATCATCATGCGCGAGCGCGCCGGATCCCAGCTGTCGTCCAGGCCCTCATCCGTGCGCCAGAGACAGAGGAAATCGCGACAGAGCTGCGGCCGCTGCTCATAGATCCGGCACCCCTCACCGTCGATGCAATGCCGGCACCAGTCGTTTGCCGGTTTTTCCAACGCGTCGATATCCGGCAGCCGGCAGCAAAGGGTGCAGCTGCCGCAGGCGCGCGCGCCGAGCGGTGTGGATGTCGAAGAGGTCGGAATGATCATCGGCGGACGCTATATCACATTGCCCTTCCTCAAGGGAACGGACCAGCGGCGTTCACCCCATTGCGGCGAAGCGAACCGGGCACGAACACCGCGCCGCCGCCTCGCACTGCGGGATACGGAACGAGGAGCATTTGCCGCGCGTGTCCTTGCGCGGCGCAGGCAATTCTCGACTGCGCCCCTCGACTGCGCGTCGAACGCGCGCCCCCGGCCGCGCCAATTGCGCGGTCGGACAGGGAGACGCCTTAGCGGATCCGCGGGCAACCGCTGCGGTTGGCGAGATAGATCCTGGCGTATTGTCCACGCCGTCCGATGCCCTCGACGACGATTCGGTTGCGGCTCATTCCGGCGATCTCAGGATCACGCATGCCGTAGCCATAGGCGCGGCGAATGGCCTGGCGGGCGCTGCAGCCGCGCCGCGGGCTGTAGTATTCGTCGTCATAGCGGCGTTCGCGCCGATAGTCCCGATCCCAGTCGCCATCGTCGCCGCGCGGTCCGAGATAGAGATCAAGGGACTGCGCCGGAGATACTGAAGGGAGCGCCGTGACGGCGCCTGCGGCGACCAGGAGCACGGCCAGAAGTTTGCTCATCTTGTGTGTCATATCAGTCTCCTCCAACCGCTACCCATTGAGAGGACCTCAAGGCTAGCCCAGTGAACATGAATGCAGGAGTAACCAACGACCCGCCAAAAAGTTGCGATGGTCGCGTCATGGCGAGCGAAATCGGCTGCCTTCAAGCGCGGTTCCGGTGGAAATGGAAGGTCTTGCGGTCGGTCTCGCCTTGCCGGAACCCCTTGTCCGCCAGGATCGCCTTCAATTCCTCGACCTTCGCCTCGCCGATGACATGCGGGTGCAGTTCCACCAGGATATCCCTGACCGAGCCGAAATCGGCAACGCGCAGCAATTCATCCTCGCTGCCTTCCACATCCATGATCAGCACATCGGGGCGATAGGTCTGGAGTACCTCGGAGAAGACGTCGCTTTCGATCTCCACTTTCGCGCCCGGCAGCTGACGGTCGTAGGCGCTCGACGAAATGATGTTGTCGCTCCGGTAGAAGGAGATCCTGCGCCCGTCGGACGTCATGGCTCTGAGCCGCAAGGCGGGCTCGATGCCGTTCAGCTGGAAGTTCTCGCGGATCAGCGGCTCCAGCGACGCATTGGCCTCATAGGTCAGCACGTTCGAAGCGCCGCAGATCTTTGCCGCAAGCAGCGCGATGAAGCCGACGCCGGTGCCGACTTCCAGCACCTTCGAGCCGGGCTTTAGCAGCCGAAGCAGGATGTTGCGTTCCGTATCCTCGTAGACTTCGCGATACATCAGGTCGCGCACGACGGCCGGAACGCGCGCCGCGTCGGACACCAGCCGGATGCCGTCGATCGTCACCGTTCGCGCATTGGTGAAGTAACGAATTCTCTTTCGGATCGAACGAAGAAGACGCTTCATGCTATGCCCCAAGGATCTTTTCACCGCCAGTGAGTACGATTTTGCGCTCCAGAGACAGGCAATGCGCCACTCGCGGCATCGCCGGGTCGATGCCATCAGGCAATTGCCTCACCGGTGTTTTTGATCTAAGTCGCCCCATATTATGTATGAAGAATACATATCGGAATGGGAATGAAAGACATTACCTATCCCTTCAGGGATCAATCCGACGCCGAGATGATCTCGAACCGAAACCTCTTCGATCGCCTCATCACCTGGTACGAATCCGCCAAGGTCGAGCGTCGCGAACGGACGGAGGGCCGCGAAGTCGATCTGCGCTGCGTCAGCCCGCAGGGGCAAACGTCGCTCTACCCTGATGATCTCCCGCTGGTTTTCCTTAGCCACAACGATGCCAAGCTGATGCCCGGCTTTCTGGCGCATTACCGGTCGTTGGGCGTTACCCGTTTCATCTGTGTCGATGATGCCTCGACCGACGGGACGCGTGAATATCTGCTGGGCCAGCCCGATGTCGACCTGTGGGCGTCTGCGCTTCGCTACGCGGAAGCCCGGCGCGGCCGCCTCTGGAGGGAGGCGCTGTTTGCGCGCTATGGCGGCGACCGCTGGTACGTCAACGTCGATTCCGATGAGTTCCTGATCTACGACGATTGCGAGAACCGCACGCTGTGGTCGGTGATCCATACGCTCGAGAATCTGAAGATTTCACGGCTGCCCGCACCGATGCTGGATATGTATCCGGTCAATCTGCGCACGGCAGACGTCAATCAGCTGAAAACCCGAGCCCCGTGGGAGGTCGCCGATCATTTCGATAGCCGTGGCTATTCGCTGGCAACGACCGCGCGAGCGATCACGGTCAAGGGCGGCGCGCGCCACCGCGAGTTTGAATCCGACCTGGAACTGATCAAGTATCCGTTGATCTTCTGGGACGAGGACTGTCGCTTCGGCGCCAGCATCCATCAGCCGCTGCCCTATCAACGCAACTTCTCCTCGGTGCTCGGCGCGCTGCTGCATTTCAAGTTCTTCGCCGACTACGAAAAGGTCATCGAGGATGCCGTCGCCGACGGCCAATACTTCGACGGTTCGGCGGCCTATGCGAAGATGACGGAAGCCCTCGCCGGCACCGGCGCGCTGCAGCTCTTTTCCCATTCCTCGGTGAAATTCGGCGGTTCGAAGCAATTGCTGCGGCTCGGCTTCATCACCCCCGTGCCCAAATCCACCGCCGGCGGCGAGCGCTAGGCTCGCGGTCCGCGGCCCTTACCAGTCAGCCTTCACACACCGGAAAAGCACCGGCTCTCCCGGCACAGGCACGCTCGAGAACTCATCACCGCGCCGCTCCCGGCTATGTCTCCAGGCCGAAGATCAACGGCACGGCCGGTCGCTGCGCGACCGGATGGATCGTTTTTCAACCGATCCGCGAGTTTGGCCGTTGATTATTCGACCGACCGCTCCATTTACACCTCTGAGGCACTTAACCTGAGGAGAAGCCTGCATGAATCGAAACACAGTCATCGGCATCGTGGTTGTGATCGTGCTCATCATTCTTGGCGTCGTGTACCTGAAACCGGGGGCCAAGCAGGCCACCGAGACGGCACCGGCGACAACGACGACGGAGCCCGCGACGACCGAGCAGAAGCCAGCAACGACGCAGCAGCCGGCAACGACTGACCAGTCGACGACGCAGCCCTCGACCACTCAGCCGTCCACGACCGAACCGTCAACGACGCAACCGTCGACGACTCAGCCGGCAACGACACCGTAACGGCCACGAAACGCGACCACCCCTGCCGCACCGCCGGCCAGCGGGTGGTCGCATGAAACAAGGGGTATCAGGCAGCCCCCAAGCACAAGCACGTGTTTCCTTTCGGTTCGCTGATGATAAGAATCCGGCACCCGCAAAGGAGCCTTGAATGCACGTCGCGTTGCCATGTTTGCTGTTGCTTCTCTCGTCCTGCATGCCGCACATCCCCGAAGAGGTTCTCGACGCAAACTGGTGCAGGGACATGGCGGCAGCAAAGGCGAAGGCCACCGGTACCGGGCGAGCGAACCTCGCAGCGGCGATGATAAAACACGACTGCGCCGCCAAGCTCGCCGCCGAACAACAATCAGCGGCGACCGCGCTGGCACCCTCGTCTCCGATCCGACTGCAACAAGCTGGTGACGAGAGATGACTTGCCGACGGCATGTTTCCTTTGTTCGTAGCCCGTTAAAGGGCAAAAACATGCAGCAATTCAAAGTGCTACGGCGACCTTTGCGCGCCTGAGTTGATGCGCGGCGTTGCAGGATCAGCCGCGTTCACACACAACCGGCGCTGCCACCCAATTGCGCGCTGGAACTGCGAAACCAGCCCAAGTCCTTGGGCCGAAAGGTCTTTCGACCCGACGGACGTCGGGTCGCTCACATCCCCGCCACAAGGGCGAGGATGACGGAGAATGGGACGCCCTTCGCGGCAGGAAGCCATCTTAGGGTTTGCCAGCAGCCTGAGGCCCGCTGACGCGGGCCTCAGTTGTGTCTCACAACCGGATAGCCGACCGGCATTTGCCAGAGGGATATGTCGGCCATCTCGGGCTTCTTCACGCCTTCCTCCGCGCCGATATCGCGGAGCAAGTGATCCGAGAGATGGCTGAGCTGGTTGAGCGTCCGGCGACGCCTCCAGGCAGCAACAAGGAAGGCACCGACGGTTCGCCGGAAGCCGAACGTTCGAAACAGATCGTCCATGATCGCCGGCAGGGTGCCGGCGGAGGTAAGTTGCAATTCGCGCATGATTATTCCCGCCGCCGCGAGCGGCCGGTCCTCTAGATTATGGATGCGCGCGGACACGGAAACGCGTTCCGGGAACCGGTCACATCAAGTCAAAATGGAAAATACGAAAAGGCGGAACTCGGGTCGCGTTTATGCGCCGAAGTAATTCACAGAATTGTGGCACACTCGTCGTGATGAGCAAGCCATTCCACCAGAGGCGAGCATCTGAACAAAATTATGAATCATCGTATGCCTCCTCTAGTTTGAGCTCCGATTTGGTGAAAAATACACGAGTTTACTTCTGCGGCAAGAGCACAATCGCAAACTGCCGGAATGACGAAGCGCCTGTTGCACGGGAGCAACAGGTGACGGGTGCGAGCGTGCCGCAGGGGTCGATCCGGCCTTTATCGCCAACAGACGCGGCTTTTCCACCGCGGCGAAGAGTTCAAAACGGAGCGATTGATTGTCTTTGTCTCGTTCTTCGTCTTCTTCGCACTGATCTGCATCGGCAGCATCGTTGACATCGCGACCACAGAGCCACGCCCCTCACGCCACGACGTCGAGGCGCTGCCGCGATGAGGCGGAGAGGCCTCCAAGGGTCGTCACGGCTGTCCTCACCTTCCGCCCGGCATGCCATTCGCTTTGCCCGCACTTGAGCATCCGCAATCCAGCCCCTAAGAAAAGGACGTCAATTGCGCTTCAAAATCAGATGGATGCTTCCATGAATCTCGACGTTCAGGACCTCAACGGCGCCTGTCACTGCAAAACAGTTCGTTTCAATGTTCGATTGAAGAACGGTCTTCATACGGCCCGCCGCTGCACCTGCTCTTACTGCCAGTTGAAGGGCGCGGTTGCCGTCTCCGCCGCAAAGGACGGCGTCACTGTGCTTTCAGGCGGTGAGGCGCTGACCAGGTATCAGTTCAACACAAAGGCGGCCGAGCATTTCTTTTGCTCAAAATGCGGCATCTACACCTTCCACAAGCCGCGCGCGAACCCCGATTTCTACGGCGTCAATGCAGCGTGTCTCGAAGGCGTGAGCCCCTTTGATTTTGAAGAATTGTCCGTGAACGACGGCATCAATCACCCGATGGATACCCAGGGATCGACCGGCCCGCGGCTCGCCGGAACGCTCCGATACTTTCCCGCCAAATGAACGGCAGCAGCGTCGGACGACGATATTGGTCACGCCGTCATGAATGTTCGGCGCACCGTTTGATGAGGGCGTGGCCGGTGCCGTTGGCAGCGCCCCCGACCGGCTCGACCAGGCGACCAATCGCGCTGGTCGAGCACTGCACATATCGCCGGTCGGGATTATGGCGCCGCTGATGCGCCTCGTAGGCCATCGCAACAAGTGTCGGCGGACAGGACGGCACGCGGTCACGCCGGATGCTTAGGAACGGGCCGTGGATACCTCCCAGAACCTGGAAAGCGCACCAATATGCCCGTCGGAAAAATTGGAATTTAATCAGCGTTTTAGGAGAAATTTGGTGGGTGATCACGGGCTCGAACCGTGGACCCGCTGATTAAGAGTCAGCTGCTCTACCAACTGAGCTAATCACCCATCCGTGGCGTCGCTTTAGCGCACGGGCCGATGACACTCAAGAGGGTATTTGCGTCACGCCACGATAAACCCACAGCGTTTCCATCCGGCTCCGAGTTGATTGCGTTTGCTCTCGCCTGGCCGCGCGATCAGCGCACGCCGATGAAGCGGCCGCCCAGGTCAAAGCGGCAGTTGTCAAACACGTCTTTCGTCGCGCCTCCCGTGTTCCCTGCAACCATGGAGGTGTGCGGGGCGTTCTCCACAGGGCGCGCCTTGGCCCCATGAAGTTTTTCAAAAGATTTTCACAAAGGCGCTGGACAAGCCAATCGAACGCCTTTATACGCCCCCTCACGACAGCGACGGGACTTGACCGAAGCGGTCGCGGATGGGTGATTAGCTCAGTTGGTAGAGCAGCTGACTCTTAATCAGCGGGTCCACGGTTCGAGCCCGTGATCACCCACCAAATTCTCCTAAGACGCTGATTGAATTTCTTTTTTCCAAAACGCATGGCTCCCGCTTCAGACGAAAAGTTCGCCTGCGCCGATCTTCACTGCGTGGCCGCCGATGCGGGCATTGCTGATCTCCCCGCCCGAGATATCCAGATGCAGGTGGATGAAGGACGGCCGTCCCATTTCCACCCCCTGCTCGACCAGCACCGGGTGATGACCGTCGACGAACTGGTCGAAAAAATGGATGGCGCCGGAGAGAGCGGCCACGGCCGAGCCGGTCGCCGGGTCCTCGAGGTTGCCGGCACCGGGGCCGAACTTGCGCGCGTGGAAGCGCGCCGTGTGGTTCACGCCGCCGCGGCAATAGACATAGGCCGGGGCCAGCCGCCCCTCGGCCATCGGCGTCAGTTGCTCCCAGCGTTGCGAATCGAACTCGATCGAAGAAACCGCCGCAACATCGTGCACCGGCACCATGACGAAGGGCACGCCGGCACTCCAGAACGAAGGCACGTGGTTCTCGAAGCCGATCTGTGATTGTTTCAGGCTCAACGCATCGGCAATCGCCTGCCGGTCGAAGCGGGCATCGAGCCGTACCGATTTGCGCGGCAGGTCGAACTCGGCAAAGCTCGCAGCCCTCGACTTGAGGCGGACGGCGCAGCGCACCGGACCCACCTTCTCCTCCAGCACCTGCACAAGGTCGATCCCCTCCTCGATCGCGCCATGCTGCGCCTCGGCGATAGCGATCGCCGCGCCAACGGTCGGATGTCCGGCAAAGGGCAGTTCCTGGCTGGGGGTGAAGATCCGGAGCTTCGCCGTATGCGCAGCACCCCCGGGCCTGCGGATGAACACCGTCTCCGACAGGTTGAATTCCTGCGCGATCGCCTGCATCGCCTCGTCGTCCAGCCGGTCGGCGCCGAAGACCACAGCCAGTGGATTGCCTTCGAGTTGCCTGTCGGTAAAGACGTCGTAGATCGCGTAACTCAGCGCCATTCATGTCCCCTTGCGAAGATGCCCCGAACTTTGCAGCGTCGGGGCGCGGGCGGCAAGTGTTAAAAAGCACCCGTGCACAACTCGGAGCAGGTGTCATGGGTTCGTAGCGCTACGCACCTCTATTAAAGGCTCACGAGAGCCGTCCAAACTTCCGGGATTATGTCGCAATACCTGCAGACATTGACCGAGCTTATTTGCTGTCTTCCGCGTAAGCCCTCGTCGGACTTCCTCGGGAAAATCCAATACCAATCGTTCGCCGGTTGCGAGCCACCGACGGCTGAACTTGGCTCTTAATGGCGCGGTGCAACAGCCTCCGGATGAAAGTGATACGTGCCGTCGCCCAATGGCACGACGTCCCCAATTCCCGGGAAAGGGAAATGGTAGCCATGATAGCGAATACCCTCGGTCACGACCTTGGCGAAAATCGCGGTCTTCGCATCCGCGGCCTGCTGCGGGTTGGTATCGTAGTCCATATGGAAATACCATTCCGGATGAGCCGGGTCGTATACCTGATGGTGGCAGACGTCACCGGTGAAGACAATTTTTTGCCCTTCGCTCTCGAAGATGTAGGCGCACATCCCGGCGGTATGACCCGCGACGGAAAACGTGGACACTCCCGGGAACAGGGTCTCGCCGACTGAGAAAAGCCTCAGCCTGTCGCGATAAGGAGTCACTGCTTCAAGTGCTCCTCCCGTCCACTCCGATCGGAAGTCATTCCGATTCAAGTTTTCCGGATCGGTCCATTCAGCCCATTCCCGATCGGTGCAGAAAAGCTTCGCGTTGGGGAAGGTCGCGCTACCGTCGGGATGGATGAGGCCAAAGGCGTGATCCGGATGCAGGTGGGTCATCAGGACCGCGTCGATGTCTTTCGGATCAATACCGGCCGCGCCGAGATTGTCTATCAGACGACCCATGTCGCCACGCCATGTAAGTGTCCGCCCCGCGCCCGCATCGATGAGAAACAATCTGTCGCCCTGTTCATCACGACTGGGTTGATATCCATTGGAATGTGGTCGATGGGCAACCGATGGACGGATTTCAGGCGGGCGATTTCGGCCGGATCAGCATCTGGGTAGAAGCCCTCGTAGCTGTGATGGATATAACCATCCCCTCGAATACCCCCAGTCGGAAACGGTACCAACCCACGTTTTGGACGCAGTGTACCTGCCCCCATTCCCCGGGCGTGAAACCTGTCCCCGTTGCCATGAGCGCTCTCCCATCTTGCTCAACAGCCTGCGGCACACAGTTACCGCGCTACCTTCCATCATCTCGAGATCAGTAGCAAAAGTTGAAGGAAACATCAGCAACTACTAACAATCGTAGATCCGAGTCTTGCCAGCCGTCCCGCGCCTGGCTCGGGCGCTTCGGGCTAGCGTAATCGATTTCAACGCCAGTTGTTCCAGGATCGCGCCGGCTTTCAGTTATTTGAATGACAGTGATGGATATTAATTTAAGTTTTGAATTATAATTGAAGTACAATAAATGACTGCACTTGATAAATATAATACTTGTTTGCAATTGTTGTTTGCTTATAGATTACTTTCAGGAGGATGAAAACAATGGCAAAGATAGTCGGCACTGATGCAAACGACACCCTGTTCGGGACAGACGAAAACGACAATATCTGGGGTCTCGGCGCCAATGACACGCTGGACGGCGGGCTTGGGAACGATTTTCTCTATGGCGGGGCCGGTAACGACGGCTTGGTGAGCTTCAGCGGCTATGACGAGCTCGATGGCGGCGATGGCGATGACCGGCTGGAACTCAACGGAACGGGCGGCGTGGCGCGGGGAGGTGCCGGCATCGATACGCTGGTCATCAATCTTTCAGGGACGGGCAACCGAGTCACGTTTAACGGCATGAACCGCCACGTAACCTTCGGTGACCCGGCTGAGACCGACAATCACATCTTCTACCGCGGCATTGAGCGGCTGGAGCTGACGACCGGTAGCGGCAAGGACATTGTTGAGGGTGGCACGGGTGACGACGTGATCTCGACCGGAGACGGCGCGGACATCATCGGCGGCCAGTCATTGCCGAACACCCATAATCAAATGAGTTCCCTGGGTGCTGATGTTATCGACGCCGGTGCGGGCAACGACACGATAATCGATCGGTTCGGGGCCAATCATCTTTCTGGCGGCAGTGGCGACGACAGCATCACAACGACACTTTCATCTGCCGAACTCGACGGCGGCGACGGTGACGACACGTTACGGTTCGAGGATGCGGATCGGACCGATGATGTCACGGTCGATGTGGTCAATGGCGTTACATCGACCGGTACGGCCTTTCACAATTTTGAGCGGGTTTACGCACATACCGGCAGCGGCAATGATACTTTGCTCGGTGGCCTCAGTCGCGACAACCTCTTCGGCGGCAATGGGGCCGACCGCCTGTTTGGCGGCGAAAATAATGACTATCTCTATGGCGAAGGCGATGATGACCGCCTTGAAGGCGGTGCCGGAGTCGACTCACTTAGTGGGGGTGAAGGCGATGACCACCTCTCTGGAGGCGACGGTGCGGATCGTCTGATCGGCGGTGAGGGCGCTGACACATTCCACTGGAGTGGATTTGAGGTTCGCCATAGCAGCATCGACCATATCGTCGATTTTGACACCCAAAGTGGCGACGTGATCGAGTTGGGGGGCTTCTATCCTGGCGACACCAACATCTATAATTTCGATTCCTTTGTGGCTGCCTCGCATGACACGGAGGAGGGTCTCTATGTAGCCTTTCATGGTGAAACCGAAGGTATCCTCATCGAAGGCGTTTCGCTTGCGGACTTATCTGCCGACGATATTGCTTTCACGTTGTGAGACTGCAGTGTCGGTGGCTGGTCCGGCGGAAGTCCGCTTTCCACCCTGCGCGGTCCTTCCTGATTGTTGGGATGTGAGGACCGAGGGGCGCGGGCATGTGTGAAGGCGTGGCAGTTCTTCCTGCGCATCAACAGGGCCTAAGGCGCAAGCAGACGCGCGCGACATAAGCACTACAAATACAAAAAGATAGTGCGATTTATTGATTCATGGTCGTGGCGAGCGGATGTTACCGAAACAGCCACTCCAGAATGGGCGGAATGAACGGCGGATAGTTGTGCGCCCCAGGGTCCGGCCCGAAAATCGCGATCGCCTCGTCGATCTCCGGCTCGGGATCACCAGCGATATGCGCCGCCACCCGGGCAACCAGGGCCGCCGCCGTTTCCGGATAGCGGTAGACGCGAAGCACGGTCACGGCGCGGTCCATATGCAGGAGGTGATAGCCGGGCTCGGCCGTCGCAAGCGCGAGATCGATGCCGGTCTCTTCCAGCGCCTCGCGGCGGATGTTGCCGGCGATGTCGCAGCGGCCGTCGACGATATCCTCTGGCTCCAGCGAGCCGGAGGGGCTGTAGACGCGGGCCGGATTGGCGGTGTGCGACCCCATGCGCACCAGGATCAACGCGCCGTCGGAGGACAGGATCGCCGGCATGGCGAAGAGATGAAAGGCGCCTTCGGCCCGCGTCTTCCGCCACCAGAGAAAGGTCGAATAGGGCACGACATGCCCCTCGCCCCGAATCCGCCCGTCCTCGATGCGAAGCGCGCGCTGCAGCACCATCCGGCCATCGAAGAGATGCGGGTTGGCCGCGATTTCGCGGTGCCAGTTCTCCTGCGCCCGCTCGACCTCGCCGAGGTGAAACGGATGCGCCGCGCCGTTGACGCGGATATCGACGCCGTCGATCGGGATGATGACGCCCTCGGCCGGCCACGCTGCCCTATTGCTTTCAAGAGCGCCCATGATCACACATCCAGCGTTATGGCCACGGGGCAATGGTCCGACGCCTTCGGCCGGTCCCAGCCGGTGCGCGGGTAGCGCTCCACGTCAAGCCCCGGCGGAAAGATCGTGCGGAAGGGCTGGCCGCCGCGGATGACCTCGGGCACCTGGGAGTGGTTGCGCTTGGCAAGCGCCGGCGACAGCCAGATATAGTCGAGCTGGCAGAGATGCTGCTCCTGCGGCCCGCGGCTGTGAAACAGCGTCCAGCGGTCCATCACCGGCCGGCGCAGCATCGGGTTTTCCACGAAGCCGTCATGGCTGAACACGTCGAGCGAGCTCGTTTCCTCCTCGTGCGGCACGAACTGGTAGCCGTTGCGCCGGTCGCCGAGGATGTTCACCTTCTCCTGGTAGTCGTTCATGTCGCCGCAGATCGCAAACATCTTGTCGGCGGTCTTCCCGCGGCCGAAGCGGCTCTCGATGATATGGCGCACGGCGCTCGCCTCCGCCACGCGCAGCGGCATCGTCGCCTGCCGGCCGTCGAGCCCTTCGCGCGCCGGCCCCATCGACTTGAAGTGCACGACATAAAGCGTCAGCGGCCGCCCGCCGATGCGCAGGTCGAGCTCCAGGCAATCGCGCTTGAAGATCCGGTCGGCCGGCCGGTTGGTGAGCGCGAGCTGGTCGTTGAAGAGGTCGAGATCTTCATAGGTCAGCCCCGCATGGCTCTTCACATCCAGGCACTCGATCGGCTGTCCGTCGCGCGTCTCCTCGCGCATCAGCACGGCCACGTCGATCCCACGCGAATCATTGCCCTCGATCAGGTATTTCTGGCGATAGCCGTTACCCACCATGCGGAAGAGATAGTTGTATTCGAAGGCCTGCAGCGAGGCCATGTTGTCGGCCTCCTGCAGGCAAAGGATATCCGCATCGCAATCGGCGATCGCGAGCGCCGACATCTGCCGCGTATCATCGGTGTGCGCGATGGTGCGCGCCTCCTCCAGCCGCTGGTATTCGGCTTCCGTCTTCACGTCGAAGAGCCTGAGGACCCGGTCCTGCTTGAGTTGGTTGCGAAAGCCGGAAAAATCGAAGCGGCTCAAAAGGTTCTCGATATTGAAGGTGGCAAGGCGAAGCGACATTTATCAATTCCGTGGCATGAAATGCCGGGAGCTTAAAGCAATTCCAGGAAAAGTGTGAAGCGGTTTTCCGCCTGGAATTGCGTCCAATACAAAGAGCAATTCCAGGAAAAGTGCGAAGCGGTTTTCCGTCCGGAATTGCGCAGATGATCCAGGCATCGAGCGGCAAATGTCGAGCCTGATTTCCTTGTCGGCCAGTCACGTCTCGGCGAGCGCGACTTCCCGGCCGATCGGCTTTCCGTCTCTGCGCCCGCAATATGATCCATGTCATCCAGAACGCGAACCAATGTGCTCAAATGGCGTTAGTGTATGACCTCGCGCTCATGGAGGATGGTTTGAACACCGAAATCGAACTCAAGCTCGAGCTCTCTCCCGAAGATCTTGACCGCTTTGCCGCATCCGGCCTCCTTGGTGAGCCGGCGCGCACGGAGCAGCAACGGTCCGTCTATTTCGATACGCGCGGCCGTGATCTCTATCAGTCAGGCTTCACGCTGCGCATCCGCACGGTCGGCGCGGCACGCACCCAGACGATCAAGGCGACCGGCCCCGGCGCATCGGTCTTTGCCCGTCCGGAATGGGAGCAGCCGCTTTCCGCCGATGAGCCGGTCGTCGATCACACCACCCCGCTTGCCGCCGCGTTTGACCTTGAGCCCGACGATCTGGAGCCGCACTTTACCGTCGAGGTCGAGCGCAGGACCTGGGAGGTTGACCAGGACGGCACGCAGATCGAAGTGGCCCTCGACCGTGGAATGATCGCCTCAGGCAATCGCCAGACCGCCGTCGGCGAAATCGAACTCGAGCTCAAGGATGGCGACCCGAAGGCGCTTTTCACCCTCGCCCGCCGCATCGAGGCGATCGTTCCCTTCCGCTTGGGCGTTCTTTCCAAGGCCGAGCGCGGCTTCCGTCTGATCGACGCCAGGCCGATCGTCTTCAAGGCGGAGCCGGTCGTGCTCGACCGCGAGATGCGGGTGACGAAGAGTTTCCGCACCATCGCGCTTGCCTGTCTCAGGCACTACCGCCTGAACGAGGACGTGCTGCGTGAACGAAAGAACCCGGAGGCGCTCCACCAGGTCCGCGTCGCCCTTCGCCGACTGCGCTCGGCCATCTCGCTCTACAAGGATGTGCTTGGCGATGAGGAGAGCGCGCGCATCAACGGCGAGCTGAAATGGCTGGCTGGCGTTTTCGGCAAGGCCCGCGATGTTGACGTTCTCCTGACGCGTGATCCGGAGCCGGAGTTGCGCGACCGCCTGAAGACGGCGCGCGCCGCCCGCTACGTCGAAGTCTTCGAGGCCCTCGACGGCGCACGCGGCCGCGCCCTTCTTCTCGATATCCAGCAATGGCTGCACTGCGGCGACTATCTGTCGACGCCGCCCGCCGAGCTTCGCGACCGGCCGGTGGCCGATTTCGCCGAAGCCGTTCTCGACCGCGCGCGCCGCAAGCTCAAGAAACATGGCCGCGCACTCGCCAAGGTCAGCGACGAGGAGCGGCACGAGGCCCGCAAGGATGCCAAGAAGCTGCGTTATGCCGCCGAGTTCTTTGCCGCGCTGTTTGACGACAAGCGGGGCACGCGGCGCCATAAGCGGTTCATCGATGCGATGGCCGGACTGCAAGACAGGCTCGGCACGCTGAACGATCTCGTGTCCGGTCCCCTCGTGCTCGGCGAGATCGGCCTTGAGGATCATCCGGACGCCGAAACGCTCGTTGTGCACGCCGACAAGGACAAGCTGATCGACCACGCGCAGAGCGCACTTGACGACGTGATCGACGCCAAGCGCTTCTGGCGCTGAGCCACGGTCGCGCCGACCCGGCCATCGCACACAACCGCAAGGCTTCATTGTATTCGCCGGGAAACGGCGCATACTCACGCCCATCGTTGGACTGTTTATACGGGCTCCAACGGCTGAAAGTTCATTCGCGCTTTCGCCCCAGTTCTGGAGGTCGCGCGATGCATTCCACGACCCGCCAACAGGCGATACACCCCCATGACATGCAGGAGATCGAGCGCATCTTCGACGACATCCTGCGTGATCGCGGGCTGACGCGACGCTGCGAAGCCGCAGAGCGGATCGCAAAGCGGCTTGTTGCGATCTACCAAAGCGGCGTTCGTGACTGCAGCGCGCTGAAGGCCCTGGCTAGAACATCCCGCTTTCTAGCGTAATCGCTTGAAGCGGAAAGACGCACTACAGCGCCGCGCGCCTTATCAGGCGCGCAAAGGTCGCTGTAGCACTTTGATTCTAGAGCATCTATCCGCCTCCAGTGATTCCACTTGAGAGCGGATGCTCTAGCCGAGCGACAATGGCCGGGCTCCAGCAAGCCCGTCAGCCTTCGCGGTCCTGGCTGGCGATCGCCCGGTCGATCCGTGCTGCCAGCTCGTGGCTGACCGGCACCATCGGCAGGCGCATTTCCGGGCTGTCGATGAGCCCTGAGCGCCAGAGCCAGTGCTTGATCGGAGCCGGGTTCGGCTCGGCAAACAGCAGCCTCGGCAGATCGGCAAGACGCTGCCAGTCGGCCAAAGCCCCCGGTTGATCGCCGGATATCAGCCTGTTGCGAATGGCGGCGAAGGCTGCCGTTTGAACATGCGCCGAAGCCGTGATCCCGCCTTCCGCCCCTTGAGTCAGCGCCGTGTAGAACAGCGGGTCTTCGCCGGTCAGCACCGAAAAACCTTGGGGCTTGTGGCGCAGCAGATCGAAGGATTGCGTCGCATCCGCCGAACAATCCTTGACGCCGACGATGTTTTCCCGCTCCGCCAGTTGCAACATCGTCTCGTTGCCGAGGTTCACCCCGGTTCTGTAGGGAATGTTGTAGATCAGGATCGGCCGTGCGGTGGCATCGGCAAGTGCCGAGAAATGGGCGAAGAGCCCGCGTTGCGACGGCCTTGTGTAATAGGGGCAGGCGATCAGATAGCCGGTGATATCCCAAGGCGCCGTCCGCTCCAGCGCCTTTACCGTCTTCAGCGTGTCGCTGCCCGAAAGGCCGAAATAGACCGGTATGGACTTGCCCGCCGCAGCCAGGGTCTCGTTGGTGATCCCAACCAGCCGCTCGCCTTCCGCCTCGCCGAGCGCCATGCCCTCCCCGGTGGTAGCACCCAGGATGAAGCCGTCGATCGGCTCTGCGGCATAGTGCGTCACCAGCCGACGCAGCGAGCGCTCATCGAGTTCGCCATCACGAAACGGCGTGATCAGCGGCAGCCAGAGGCCGCTCGGCATTGAATATGTGGTTTCCATGAAATTCCATCTCCTTCAAGAAACCGGAGACGGAGCGCAAGCGAAAACCCCGTCCGAACCGGCGGGGTCGATCTGATCCTTGTGCTTGCTATGCTCTGCGCGCAACGACCGACAGCCCCGGGTACGGGGCTTTTTTCGAGGTCGTCAGTTTGGCGAGACGGCAGATCATGAGGCGAAACTCGAACAGTCCTCCATCTTTGTCAAGCGGCGACGGAGGGCATCGGCCCGGGAGGCGACACGTTCCATACAACGGGAGTTCTGCCGATCAGCCCAATTACATTCCCCTGAGGTCGGACCGGAAGACCGCCTCCGCCCGCGATCGGCGCGCAAGGACGAAGCCCCTGAAACGGTATCGGGATGCGCCGCGGCTGGAGATCCAGGTCCGGCACATCCCGATGATATCAATAGGATTTTCGGAGGGCGAGATCAGACGAGATTGGTCTCGACTTCGATGTTGCCACGGGTCGCCTTGGAGTACGGGCAGATCTCGTGGGCGGCGTGAATAATTTCATGGGCGAGGTCGCGATCGAGGCCCGGCAGGCTGACATTCAGCCGAGCGCTGAGGAAGTATGAACCGTCGTCGACGTTGAGATTGATGTCGGTCTCGACCTCGGGGCCGGCCGGCAGCTTCACCTTGCGCTGTTGCGCAGCAAGCTCGATCGCGCCGATGTAACAGGCCGACCAGGCGGCACCGAACAGGTTTTCCGCGGCCGGATGCGGCTGCGACAGCTTCAGTTCCAGCATGCCGTCTTGGCTGCGGGTGCCGCCGTTGCGGCCGCCGGTGTTGTGGGTCTTGCCAGTGAATACGAGCTTCGTGGTCATGTCATTTCCTCTCTGTTTGATTTATTAAGCGTATCCGCTTCAATCGGATGCGATGTATATAGATGAAGCTGAAGGCGACGTCAACACCATTGCGATTTAATCGGATACGATTTATATTAAGTGCAGATACGGAAAGAGAAAAAAGGACACCCCCATGCCCGCCTCCAAAACAGCGAGCCCTGAGACCACGCCTGCAAAGGGCGGCAAGAAGCTCTCCAACTTCCTTTGCTTTGCAATCTATTCCGCAAACCTCGCCTTTGGCCGCGCCTATAAACCCCTGCTCGACAAGCTGGGCCTGACCTACACCCAATACGTGACCCTGGTGGCGCTATCGGAGGAAGACGACCAGACCGTCAGCATGCTTGGCGAAAAGCTCTTCCTGGAATCGAACACGCTAACGCCGATCCTCAAGAAGCTCGAAGCAGACGGCTATCTGCAGCGCCGTCGCGACCCTTCGGACGAGCGGCAGGTGCGCCTCACCTTGACGCCGGCCGGTCGCGAACTGGTGGACGCGGAGCCGGGTTCGGCGCTCCTCGAAGCCACCGGCCTCGGCGACGACTTTCCGGTCGTGCAGCAATCGGTGGCAAGCCTGCGCGACAACCTGCTGCACTCGATACAACGCGGATCCCAGAAGGAATAGCCGTCGCTTCGATCCCTATGGCCGGCAACCAACGACGACGGGCGGCATGAGACCGCCCGTCCTCTCCACCCTCATCTCTGTGCTTGTCACAGAGATCCAGCAGCCGTGCGTCGGCACGGCAGGAGATGCAGAGCCGGAATGCCGACGCTCGACATCAGGATGATTTCCCGCGCCACCGACGCGGCGCCGCTGGCTGGCGACGGGCTTTTTCAGCATGCCTGGGATGATCAGAGATGTCCTTGTCAGCAGTCTGAGGGCGGCCGCTGGCCGCCCTTTGTCGTGTCGCCGGCTCGGGGCTGCTTTGAAGCGGCCCGTTTCGATCGCACTTACGCCTCGACGCGCCTGCGCGACTCCATCATTTCGGCCGCTCGCGCGTAGCCGCCATCCATGCCGTCGAGAAAATGCAGATGCGCATCCGGCCGGGCTGACGGGACCAGGCAGGTCATCAGCGCATGTGATTGCCGGTGCAGCCCGAATTTGACCTCACCCCTTGCCCTTGCCGCAAGGAGGATCGCTTCGACCCGATCGATCTGCCCGACTGCGGCGTCCACCGTCAGGCGAAGACCATCGTCGTATTTGCGAAAGTCCGAATTGGCGGCAACGCCCAGCCAGCGCTCTGGCGCGATATAGACCCGCTCATCCTTCGGCACGCCCATTTCCGCCAACGGATGCGACTGCCGCGGCCCCTCGTCAACGACGGCAATCACGTCTCTGGCGAGCGCCGCGAAACGCGCCGGCGCCACATCGTCCGTCGGCTCGACCAGCAGCGAAAGAATCTGCCCGCGCCGGCTCGGAAACGGTCGCCACTCGCAGGCAAGCCCCGTCAGATCAGGTTCGGTGCCATCCTTGTCCGGCTCAAGCTGGTAGCGTCCCCTCTTCAGTTGCTGCTCCGCCCATTTGAGCCCGCCGCCCGCAAACATTGCGTAAGTGGCGTCTTTCGAAGCGGCGTAGCGTGCGATCGTCACGTCCTGCCCGTTGGCGCGGATTTCCCTGACGCTCAGCAGGCCGACACGAAGGTCGAGGCGAAATCGATCCTTCACGAAGGCCGCGATCTGCCTGAGCGCCGCGGTCGCCGTCATTTCCCCTTCCGGCGGAAGCGCAAAGGCGGCGCCATCGCCCCGAAAGACGAAGGGGAAATCGAAATTGCCCCAGGCATTGCCGATCGCGGCGATGGCCGAGGCGCCCGTGTAGTTGACGTCCTCGTAGCGCCCGGACCTGATCGCCCCGGTCGAATCGACGACATCGGTGATCCCCACCAGCCAGTCGTCGGGCAATGGCTCATAGGCACTAGGGTCCAGCACCAGCGAAAACTCGCTATAGGCCTGCACGCGTTGGGGCTCAAACTGCATCAGCTTCCTCCAGTCGACGGACTGATCGCTGTGGACGGGGATTTTCCAGGGAATGCCCGAGCGCTCTGAGGCGCACCGGCATCCATGGGCTTGCTGCCCCCGCATTAAATCGGATGCGACATAAATACCGAAGTGCGATCCAATGTCAATACAATGCGATTTAATCGCATACGATAATAATCACAGCGAAGATAGCTATGCCAAAGCGTGGGTATCCTGAGGGATTGCCGCGGGGCTGAGGTTCCGCCCGATGGTTGCAAGAGCGCGCTCACGCGATCGCGGTGATTTCCAGCTCCTGGTCGCCGACGCTCATGACGTCGCCGACCGCCTTGCCCAGGAGCATCCGCGCCACCGGCGAGACATAGGAGATCGATCCTACCTTGGGATCGGCCTCGTCCTCGCCGACGATCCGGTAGGTCTGCACCCGCCCGTCGTCGCGGCTGAAAGTGACCGTGCTGCCGAAGGCGACGGTATCGTTGGACGCTGGCTCCGGCATCGGTTGCGCCGTGCGCAACCGCTCGGCGAGATAGCGCAGGTCGCGCAAGGGACCGGCCTGCTGACGGCGCTTTTCGTTCACGTCGTCGACTGTGGCCGCCGCCTCATAGGCCGCACGCGCCTCCTGCACCTGCGCCTCCAGCGCCTTCAACCCGGCTTCCGTCACCAGGTTCGGATGCGGCGAGATCGGGCGATCCGGCAGCAGCGTCTCGGCGGCGGTTTCGGCACTTTCTTCCTTGGTGAAGGCAACGCTCAATCTTCAGAACTCCGTGTGGCAGTATGGCACGCAGCGTCCTTATCGGCCGGCTGCCTGCCAATCAACACTATACGCACTTGCGGTCGCTGGGTGGAAGAACAACGGCGCCGCCTCGCGAAGGATCTCAAACGATCGGCTTTCCACTCGCCCAGAATTCATCGACCTTGCCCCACCATCGAAGGGTCTCCGGCCGCAGCCATGGGCGAAACGCCTCAGGATGCGTCCCGCGGTGCAAATGTCCATTCTGCAAGTCTTCGAGAAGGCCGACCGTCGCCGCCTCTCACGCTCCCGTCACCGGTCCTGGCTACTCGATGGCCGGCGATGCGACAACCAGTTTCTGCTTGGCGCCGGACCCCGAGCGCTCGATGGCATCCACCACCCTCACCCGCACGCCGCCCGCCTCGGCGCCCACCGCATCGAGCGCCGCCTTGGCGGCCTCATCGACCTTAGCGCTGACGGCGGCAGCATCCACGCCTCCAAACACGGCGATGGTGATCTCCAGCCCATCGGGCAATTGCACGAACTGGAATTGTCGCACCCCGGCGGTGCCGGTCAGGGGCGAGCGCAGCCGGTGCGCGTGCACGCGCACGACGCCGCCGCCTCGCCCGGGCAGATGCAGTGTCTCTTCCCTGCGTCCGGTGATCGATGCGATCCGCCAGAACGGCAGGCCGCACGGACAGGGTTCCGTCGCCATCGCAACGATGTCGGAGATTTCGTAGCGCACCAGCGGCAGCACGCGATTGGTGAGCGTCGTCACCAGAAGCTTTGCGCCCTCGGTCCCATCCGGCACGGGGCGATCATTCTCGTCCACCACCTCGAAGACGAAGGAATCCTCGGCCAGATGCAGCCCATCGCCAAAGATGCACTCGTGGCCCATGGGCCCCGCCTCGGTGCACACATAGCTGTTGGCGATAGCCGCCTGCCACGTCTCGGCGGCGAGGTCGCGCACCTCCGGCGTCAGCGTTTCGGCGCTGGTGCGAAACAGCCTCGGTCTGATCCTGAGCCGACCGGCCTGCTGCTCCGTCGCCAGCACCCGCACGAAGGAAGGATAGGTCGAAATCACCTCCGGCTGGTGCAGGTTGAGGCCCTCGACGATCTCCTCGATCGGCATGAGCACGTTGAAGCGTGGCGCAGCCGGCCGGATCGCGCGAAGCTCCACGCCGATATGGTAGGAAATATGCACCGGCGACGAGGCAAAGATGGCAACGCTGCGCGTGGTATCGTCAATGCCGACGATCGCCTGGAAGCGCACCATGTTGGCGATTGCCGCAAGCCAGGCGGCATCGTTGAAGGCCGCGATACCACGCTCGCCCGTCGTGCCGCCGGTTGCCACCACACGGTATTGTCCGAGAAGAAGCGACCCGGGATCGTCTCCATCCAGGTGCTGCTCGATCAGGCCGCGACTCAGCCTCGGATCGGTGACGACCCGGTCGAAATTCTCCATCAGCGCCCGCTTCGTCAGCACCGGAAAGGCATGAAACGGCGCACCGCTAGCCACCAGCTCGCCAATGCTCTCGCGGTAATAGGTCGATGCCCCGACAGCGTGCCGCAAGGCGGACTGCAACTCGCTGCGTTGAAAGGCCAGTAATCGCTCCCTCGACCATTCCGCGCGCAAAAGACGCTCCTGCGATCGCCTGAGCAAGAGATCGGGATCGAGGGTGGCAGATGCGGTCACTGGTGGCATCGAATTGGTCCTCGTGTCTTGCTCCTGCGGCGCGGCCGCACGAGCGCTAGCCTCGCCCGGCGCGGCCTCGACAGGCGACCAGGCTGGCAGCCCGTGGACAGGACCCGGCGCGCGCCCTTTCGCAACCGGGGTTTGCAAGCGATCATGCCTTTGCACCTCAAGGCCTTGATTGTATCGCGAAAGCCGGGATCTATGCGACAGCGATGCGATGGAGAGCTTCGCCCGCGCGACGTGTCAGCGGCGCGAATGCCGCCGCACCGCTTTGGTATTACTGCATGTTTTTCCTTGAATCGCATCGCGTTTGAGGGAACGTGCAGGTGAGTCTCGAACCGACCTGGGCAGGCTTGAGCCCGAAGCCCTGCTGCGTCATGCGAAGGAGAAAGATCGTTGGCCGAACCGTTTATCGTCTATGGCGCGTCAGCCTCGGGATCCGTTCCGATCGAGGCAACGCTGACCCTTCTCAACCTGCCCTATCGCGTCGAGGAACACGCGCCCTGGGAGGGCAAGCAGGAAGCAAACAGGCTCGCCCGCATCAATCCGCTACTCCAGGTTCCGGCCCTGGCGCTGCCGACGGGCGAATTGATGACCGAAAGCGCCGCGATCCTGATCTGGCTGGCCGATGCCCACCCCGACGGGCGGCTCGCACCGGCGCCGACAGACCCGGCACGACCGGCCTTCCTGCGATGGATGACCTTCGTATCGGCGGCCATCTACGCCCTCTACTGGATTGCCGACGACCCATCCCGCATCGTCGAACGGGAAGAGGACCACGCCGCCGTCAAGGCGCGCCTGTTCGAGCGCATCGCCCACTGCTGGGCGCGGATGGGTGCGGAGCTGCGCCCGGGCAGATACCTTCTCGGCGACGACGTGTCGGTGCTCGACCTCTATGTGGCAACGGCGTCGCGCTGGTCTCCCGGTCGGCGGCGCTTCTACGAGGTTGCACCGGGGCTCGCGGAAACCGTGCGCCGCGTCGACGCCGATCCCCGGCTGGCGACCCTGTGGGCCGAACGCTTCCCGTTCACGCCCGGCTGGGAGCGCTAGTCCTCCCCGCTTCGGATCCCTGAAGCCTGTCAACAAAGCCGCCGGCTTTCCGCTGGATCTGCCGCCGCAGGCTCGCTTAAAACACCGATGTCGCCTCCAATGACCAACGACCCACTGCCACCGCTCCTCACCGAAGACGACCTACGCCACATTACCGGATGGGCGGTGCTCACAGCCGAGCGGGCGCTCCCGGTCTTCGAGGCGGCCATGCCGGGCGACGACCGCCCGCGCGAGGCGATCGCGGCGGCCCGCGCCTTTGCGCAAGGGGGGCCGCGCACCGCGCATCTGCGCAAGGCCGCGTGGGGCGCTCAAGCGGCGGCGCGCGCGGTCGACGATCCCGCCGCCAAGGCTGCCGCCCGCGCAGCCATTGCCGCAGCCGGTGCGCCCTACACCCACCCGATCGAAACGCCGCATCAGATCAATCACATCCTCGGACCCGCCGCCTATGCCGTCCAGGCGCTCTCGCTCGGTGCGGACGACGAGGCCGGTACCAGGGAAACCGAACTGTGCTGGGCGATCGCCGCCGCATCGGAAGAAATCCGGCGCATCATCGGCAAGATGCCGGGGCGCAAGCCCAGCAAGGGCGCGTTTCACGCCCTGCTCTACCGGCTCGATACCGCTCTGCGCCCCTAACTGCGCCCGCGGCCGAGCGCAGATCACGCCAGGGCGCGCTCCCGTGCCTTGCCCGCCTCCTCGCCGATCCAGGCGATCACCGTCTGCAGCGCCGGTGATTTGCGATAGCGCGGCCAGACGAGGTAGAAATCCGAAGGTCCGGACATCGACCCCGCGAAAATGCGGATCAGCCGACCTTCGGCTATATCCTGCGCCACGAAATCACCATTGGCGAGCACGATGCCCTGGCCGGCGATCGCCGCCTCGATTGCGTGCGAGGTCTGGTTGAAGCTGATGCCCTTGAACGAGGCCTGCCGGCTCCCGCCGAAATGGCGTTCGATGAACTCCGGCCAGAAATTATGGGCGTCGTGCAGCAGCGTATAGCCGGCAAGCTCGTCCGCAGTCTCAGGCACGCGTCGGCCGGCCATCAGCATCGGGCTGCAGACGGCGACGATCTCCTGCTCGAACAGCAGCTCGACAGCCAGCCCCGGCCCGAACGGCGGCCGCCCGTAGCGCACCGCCAGGTCCACGCCATCGGCCTGGAAATTCGACATGCGATCGGTCGCGAGAATATGCAGGTCGAGGTCCGGATGGCGCGCGGTGAAATCCGGCAGGCGCGGGATCAGCCATTTCGAGGCGAAGGATGGCGTGGTGCTGATCGTCAGCCGCACCGGCTGCGGCTTCAGCCCATCCGTCGCCCGGGCGATGATGTCGAGCGCGCGCCTGACATCGGCGATATAGGCCCGCCCCTCGCCGGTCAGCGCCAGCATGCGCGGCAGCCGCTCGAAGAGTTTTACCCCGAGCTCGGCCTCCAGCCCGCGGATCTGCTGGGCGACCGCCCCTTGCGTGACGCCAAGCTCCTCGGCCGCCAGCCGAAAGTTCAGATGGCGCGCCGCCACCTCGAACACTTTCAGCCCATTCAGCGAAGGAAGCCGTCCCGGTGCGTCACTCATTGAATAGTTTTTCTACTGCCATTTGAAAGCGAAACTTTCTCGTCGTCGCATGACGGAGATGGTATTTCAATCGCGAGAGCCCCAAAATCCGGCTTCATCCTGAATGCGACGAGGAGAAGGAACACATGGCAGTAGAAAAAGTAGCCGTTATCACCGCCGGCGGCAGCGGCATGGGCGCCGAGAGCGCGAAGCGTCTTGCCGCCGATGGCTTCAAGGTCGCGATCCTCTCCTCCTCCGGCAAGGGCGAAGCGCTCGCCGCGGAACTCGGCGGCATCGGCGTTACCGGCTCCAACCAGTCGAATGACGACCTCAGGCGTCTGGTCGACCTGACCGTGGAGAAGTGGGGCCGGATCGACGTGCTGGTCAACAGCGCCGGCCACGGCCCGCGCGCCCAGATCCTCGAGATCACCGACGAACAGTGGCACACCGGCCTCGACGTCTACCTGATGAACGTCATCCGCCCGGTCCGCCTCGTCGCACCCATCATGCAGAAGCAGAAGTCCGGCTCGATCGTCAACATCTCCACCGCCTGGGCGTTCGAGCCCTCGCCGATGTTCCCGACCTCCGCCGTCTTCCGCGCCGGCCTTGCCTCCTACACCAAGATCTTCGCCGACACCTATGCGGGCGACAATGTGCGCATGAACAACGTGCTGCCCGGCTGGATCGACAGCCTGCCGGCGACCGAAGAGCGCCGCGACGCCGTGCCAATGAAGCGCTACGGCACCAGCGCCGAAATTGCCGCAACCGTCGCCTTCCTCGCCTCTGAAGGTGCGGGCTACATCACCGGCCAGAACCTGAAGGTGGACGGCGGCCTGACGCGCTCGGTGTGAGGGCGGAAGACGCCGGAGAGCGGCGCGGCGGCAAAAGCCGCGGCGCCGCTGAAACATAGCGTCGGCGCGAACGACTTACTTCGGAAACAGGAAGGTCAGCGTCGCGCGCACGCCCCAGCTCGGCGCGCCCTGCGGCGCCTCGGCATAATATTTCCCACCGATCTGGGCCTGAAGCATCTGGTCGCCCACCTTGAAGACCTGCGAAACGCTGAGGTTGATCGGCACGGTCCATTGATCGGCCTCCCAGTCGTAGGTCGACTCCGTGTTGAGTGTCAGGGTCGCACCATGGCCGAGGCCGTAGGACAGAAAGGGTTGCAGGAAGGTCTGGCTCACATCCGCCCGGTCACCCTCGCCGGCAACGCTCCAGATGTGGTTTCCTAGCGCGCCGACGGTCCACGGTCCCTCCTGCTTCAGCACGACCGCCGTCGGGCCGATGCCGAACTTGCCGGTGCCGAGGAAATCGTCGGTGGCGGTCGGGATCAAAAAGGCCGGACCGACACCCCAAACGATGCCCGAAGGGCCGGGATTGGCCGGCGACAGGAAGAGGCTCTGGGTGATGTCACCGAGCCCGAACGTATTGCCGTCGGGCGGCGGCAGGTAGTCGCGATAGGCGATCGGCAGGATCGTGCGCGAGATCAGGTTCCAGTCCGCGTTCAGCGTGATGGGAATGACCGGCTGGACGTTGAGCGTATAGGAGAAGCCATCCTCCTCGGCGCCGGCGCGAAATTCGAAATTGCTCTGGAACGGCACGCTGATCAGGTCGGCGACCGGGTTCGAGAGCTTCTTTGCGAGATCGTCCGCATCCTGGGCCAGCGCCTGCTGCCCCTGCATGGCGGCGGCGACAAGCATCGCCGCCCAAAGCCTGGCTCCTATCTGCCCCACGCGCAATTCCCCCTTGCAGCTTCCGCGGCGGCGTCGCCAGTCTCAGTTGCACCGGACCACGCCTCGACCGAATGGCCGCAGGTTACGTCACCCTTGCCGATTCGGGAACTTGCATTTTCTCTAAAGCAACCCGGCGCCCGGCCGCTGGACGGGCGCTCGCCATCCCGGACGCTGAGACGACCGGACGCCATCGGACGGCCTTGCCGCGGCGTCACATGACGTTGCGGCAACGCGTCGGAGCGGGATGAGGAGAGACATCCCGCTCTGATCCGTGACCCTCACAGGGTTGCAAACACCTGATATCACTGCTTACGTCGCGCGATGAGCGTCGCGCCCCTCCACACACATGCTTTCTTCGAAGAAGTCCTGGAGGCCGGCTTCGTCTGGACGATTCGTGACGCAACAGGTTTCCCGACCTCGACGAACCAGTCGAATGAAACCGCGATGCCGTTCTGGTCGTCGCTCTCCAGAGCCCGGCTGATAATCGACCGGATACCCACCTATCGCAGCTTCACGCCTCATCAACTGTCACTGGACGTCTTTGTCGATCGCTGGCTACCGGGCCTTGAGAAGGACAATTTGGTGGTCGGCATAAATTGGAGCAGCGCCACGGCAATCGGTTTCGATTTCGCGCCTGCCGATGTCCGCCGGCGGTTGCAAAGCTTGAGGCCAATAGTTCGTCAACACCAGTGACGTGCCACGCCATGCACTTCGACGCAGCCGCAAAGATCGGCTGGACTGGCGTCCCTGCGTGGGTTCCGCCGCTATCCTGTTGTCTTTCTTGCAGAAGCGCCTACTTCCCTGTCGAAACCGCATAAAGGAGCTCGGCATGAACCGAAACGGCCTCTATCTCGTCATCGCCTTGCTCGCCGTCGCCGTCGTCGGCCTGGGCCTCTATATCTACCAGGAAGAGACGAAGCCGGGCGTCGAGATCAAGATCGGCCAGGACGGCATTTCGGTTCAGGAAAACTAGGGTCAGGCACCACGCCTGGACGATGAGGATGAACTCAGCGCAAAGCCGAACCCCGCCAATTGCCGCGAGCGCGCATCGCTAGGAACTCTTCAACGTGAACCTCCGCCTCTTCGGCGCTTGCGTGTTCGCCCGTTACCCCGTCGCCAAGAAAGGTCACCCTTCGGCGACGGCGTGAGGAGCGCGCCGGTAATGGACTGCTGAGCTCTTGATTTTGCATCCGCGATCATCGCCCATGGCAACAGCCGTCGCGACTCGTTGCCGCCTCACGGCAGGAAGAAATCGCAACTTGCCCGACAGACCAAAGGTGCCGCGTTGATAGCAAGCATTTCATGGGCAGCCGCACTGCTGCTTGCGGCCTCGTTCGCATTTGCCGCGATGGCCGGCGAGAGAGCCCCCTCGGGAACCTATTGCGGCCAGCTCTCTTCCGCCGGCGTCCTGTCGGATGCGCAAACGCACTTCGAGACCGATGCGAGCGGCACGATCATTGGGAAATATATGTTCTCCGATCAGGGCCAGCCGTTCACGGCGAGCTTGCCGAGACCGGTGACGACGGCGACGGCAGCGATCTGACCCGTACCTTCATGTGGCGCGACAAATACGGCTACGGCCAGCTGGTCGTGACCTTCACGCCGGACTTCTCCGAGTTCGAAGGCAAATGGAACGCCGGCGGATCGGAGTTCCTGCCGTGGAACGGCCGGCGGTGTTATCAGACGATCAGCTAGCGTCCCTTATGTACAACCGGGCGCTTCACCCATGCCTTGACGGCTCGCTTCGCAGCAAGCTAGAGCAGCGCAAAGTTGCAGCGTCGTCGCAATACGACCCTTGGGCGGATGAGATGCGCAGATTTTGGCGTTGGATTACATACTACCGTCACCGCAGCGAACTCTGGGGCCTTGGCGTGGCGATGCGGGTGCCTCTGCTAGCGATGTTTCCAATCGGGATCGTGCTCGGCCTCTGGTGGGCCGTGGCGGCACTGCCTGTCGTTCTCTCAATTGTCGTTCTGTCAGAGAACCTCGGCCATGCGGGTCAAATAGTCTTGGCCCTGCTGGCGGTTCCCGCACTTCTTGTGCTGTTGAGTGTTGTAGCAACGTGGTTCTTCGGCTGGTACTTCATAGCGGCTGCCCTGATGCTTGGTCGTTTCACGTCAGCAAGAGCCAAGGAGAAAGCCCTGACAGAATGGGTTGACGCCTATCGGGCGAGAACCGCTTGACGGGCTTGCCTGCGCGTGGCGCTTTCCATGAATCGTGGATGCGCCTGACTATGTGCTGCAAATGTGTGGCGCCGACTATACCTCCCTCCTGACCCATATGTCTGTGGACGTCAGCTATCGCCGTAAGCAATCTATCGTCCTTCATCGTTTCGCCTCGCTCCGTACGATTCACGCCGCCATCACACCCCGCATCAGCCCTTCCAGCCAGTCGGCAAACACCTTCAGCCGGCGCGACAGGTGCTGGCGGTGCGGGTAGAGCAGCGCCATCGGCATGGGTGCGGCTGAATGGCCTGGCATGACCTCCACCAGGCGCCCCTCTTTCAGATGGTCGACCACGTCGAAGGCCGGGATCTGGATGAGGCCGAGGCCGGCGAGGCAGCAGGCGATGCTGCCCTCGGCGCTGTTGACGCTGATGCGGCCGGGAACGGCAACCGTGCGCGCCTCGCCGCCTTCGATCCACTCCCA
Organism: Ensifer sp. 22521; assembly: GCF_052044795.1. Lineage (NCBI taxonomy): Bacteria > Pseudomonadati > Pseudomonadota > Alphaproteobacteria > Hyphomicrobiales > Rhizobiaceae > Ensifer > Ensifer sp. 22521. The sequence goes on along the minus strand of NZ_JBQENM010000007.1, from coordinate 299,729 downwards.
GTCCTCCACCCGGCCGCTTGAGGGCGAGGCATAGTTGACGGCGAAATGACTGGCGAGATCGCTGGGCATTAGCGGAATACCATACCGCTCGAGATAGTCGGGGCTTGCGACATTGATCAGGCGAAGCGTGCCGAACGGCCGGGCGATCAGGCCGGAATCGCTGAGCGGCCCGACCCGCAGCGCACAGTCGACGCTTTCCTCTATCAGGTGCACCGCCCGGTCGGTCATGCCGAGATCGATGTCGATGCCGGGGTAGCGCGTCAGGAACTCCGGCAGCGCCGGCGCCACGATCAGCCGGCCGATGCGGCTCGGCAGGTCGACGCGCAGCCGCCCGGTCGGGTCGGAAGCGCTGCGGCGGAACAGGTTCTCCGCCTCGTCCATGTCCTCAATCAGCCGCAGGCAGCGCTCGTAGAAGGCGGCCCCGTCCTGCGTCGGCGCCACCTTACGGGTCGTGCGGTGCAGCAGCCGTGTGCCGAGCCGGGTTTCGAGCGTCTGCACCGCGGCCGAAACGGAAGAGCGCGGCAGCCCCAATGTGTCGGCCGCGCGGGTAAAACTCGCGCTTTCGACAACGCGCGTGAAGATGCGGAAAAGCTCGATCCTGTCCATGCCGGGCCACGCCAATTGTTCGTCAATTCTGACAAGTCATGTCACGAACTGGCGCTTTATACCAGCGGCACGGACGGTATTCTCAACCCTGCGATGCCTGTCGCACCGCTGACCTCTCGCGTTGGCGGCGGCAAGGCCCGCGCTATTTGAAACGCGGCGTGCGGCGTTCAGGACAGACAACGTGTTCGGGACAGGCCGTCAGCGCCAGAGCAGACCGGGGACCTGCGCACCTTTCGCGCCGGCGTTCCCGCTCGCCGCAAACCGGCCGCAGCAAGCGGCCGATAACAGGAGAAACCCATGGCAGACCACAGCATCAATGGTAAATCCGTTCTCATCGCCGGCGGCGCAAAGAACCTCGGCGGCCTGTTGGCGCGCGATCTCGCCGAACATGGCGCCCGCGGCGTCGCGATCCACTACAACAGCGCCGCCACCAGGGCGGCAGCCGAAGAAACCGTGGCGGCAATCAAGGCAGCCGGTGCTGCAGCCCACGCCTATGCCGGCGATCTCACCAGCGCGGCGAATGTCGAAAAGCTCTTCGCCGATGCCAAGGCGGCGCTCGGCGGCATCGATATCGCCGTCAACACCGTCGGCAAGGTGCTGAAGAAGCCCTTCGTCGAGATCACCGAGGCCGAATATGACGAGATGAGCGCGGTCAACGCCAAGTCCGCCTTCTTCTTCCTGCGCGAAGCGGGCAAACATGTGAACGACAACGGCAAGGTCTGCACGCTCGTCACCTCGCTGCTTGGCGCCTTCACGCCCTTCTACGCCGCCTACGCCGGCACCAAGGCCCCGGTCGAGCATTTCACCCGCGCAGCCGCCAAGGAGTTCGGCGCACGCGGCATCTCGGTTACCGCCATCGGCCCCGGCCCGATGGATACGCCCTTCTTCTACCCGGCCGAGGGAGCCGACGCCGTCGCCTACCACAAGACCGCTTCCGCCCTCTCGGGCTTTTCGAAGACCGGCCTTACCGACATCGAGGACATCGTCCCCTATATCCGCTTCCTCGTTTCCGACGGCTGGTGGATGACCGGCCAGACGATCCTGGTCAACGGCGGTTACACGACGAAGTAAGTGGGAAGCGCCCCTCATCCGCGCGGTGAGTGAAACGCCCCTCATCCGCCTGCCGGCACCTTCTCCCCGTAATCACGGGGAGAAGGGACACGTGGCTCTCTCCGCGCTCTACTTCGGCGCACCGCGAGGCGTCGTGCCACGGCATACCGCGGGAACCAGGACGTCCGCGTGTGGCTGTATTCGCGGCCAAGGCAAGAAGACGAGAGTGCAGCACACGCAGCGCCGTCCCCTCTCCCCGCCTGTGGGGAGAGGGCTAGTCCTCGGGTTAAACCCGAGGAGAGGGGCAGCGGCTGTCAGGGATGCCCCGCCCCAATGATATCACCTAGCGTGGCACACAAGCCTGATGCTCTGCCCATGGACGGTTCAGCGACAATCGAAACTGGAAAACTCTGAAAATTCAACGATCCCAACCCGTCGACCCTGAAAAGAGAGGAAGTCCCATGACCAACTCAGCTTGGCACGCCGATCCACTCACCTGGGGCACCGGTCCACATCTCTTCGAGGTCTTTCTGGAGCCGACCGATCCTTACTCCACCAAGGCATTTAGCAAGCTCGACGCCCTGCTCGACCAGGCCGGCGAAGACAACGTCACTATTAAGATCCGCCTGCAGTCGCAGCCCTGGCATATGTATTCCGGTGTCATCGTTCGCTGCATCATCGCGGCCTCGACACTTGAGGGCGGCAAGAATACCGCGAAGAAAGTCATCGCTGCAGTCGCTGCGCATCGGGAAGAGTTCGAATTCGTCCATCATGCCGGCGGCCCCAATCTGGACGCTACACCCAACCAGATCATCGAGCGCTTGGAAGGCTATAGCGGCGTCAAGCTCAAGGCCGCATTCGCGATCCCGGATCTCGACCGGGAAATCAAGTGGCATTGCAAATATGCGCGACAGAACGGCATCCACGTCTCCCCGACCTTCATGATCGACGGAATCGTGCAACCGGAGGTCAGCAGCGGCGATGATGTTTCGGACTGGGCAAGGAAGTTGCTTGGTTGATGGGGTGCGCGGAAGGCTGGAGCAGCCGGGTCCGTTAAAGTGCTCATGCACATATGCTTGTGGGGAATTGCGCGGCTCGGCCAGGCGACCACCTCTTGGTCGGCTTTACCCATCGGGCATTCCGGCCGAGCTCGCTTCCAACCCGAAGCGATCTGGCAGAGCGTGCGTGCTGCTGACGCCCCTTCCATTCAAAATAGGATTGGAATTTTAGGACGTTGTGTAATGTGATGCGGATGAGCGCATGGCGCGCGACGGGGCTCGATGAGTGAAATTCATGGCATATAACTGCTTCTTCTGCCGTCACCTGCTGGCGAGCCTGGCGCTGCTTCTCGCGCTCGCCCTGCCCGCCCTTGCCCAGACGGCACCAGCGCCGATCACCGTCATTCTCACGCCCGGCCAAAGCGCTGCCGAGATCGAGGAAACCTTGCGCGCCGCGGCGAAAGCAGGCGGTCCGGTCACGGTCGAGTGGCGCGACGCGGCAAATCAGGCCGCAGCGCCGGCCAGCGCGGCGACACCTGACAACACCCACGCCGCCACACCGGCCGTCGCCGCGACGCCGGCGGGTACGCCACAGCAAGCCGCTCCGGTCGCTGATCCCGAGGATTCCTTCGACACCCTTTCCGCCCGTTTTCTCAATGGCTTGCAGATGGGCCTTACGGGCATCTCCAGCATTGCCGGGGTGATGGCTGACGTCGCGGCAGGCATCCGCGCCGAAGGCTGGTCGGTCGTCTCGGTTGCCGCCATTTCCGTGCTGGCCATTGCCGCCGGGCTGGCCGCCGCCTTCGCCAGCCGCTCCCTTATCCATCGGCTGTTTGGCGCTTCCTTCGAGGTGGTCGACCTCTTGCACCGCGTGCGCGCCTCGGTGATCCGGCTCGGCTTCGACATCGCCTATCTGGTGATCTTCGCCGCCGTCGGCCACACGATCGCCCAGCTGCTCCTGACGCGCGGTACGGGCTCGGCCGAGCTTGCCCATGCCCTGATCACCATCGCCGTCGTCGCCGCCGTCTATGCCGTCGGCGCCCGCTTCCTCTTCGCGCCGACGCGACCCGAAATCCGCCTGCTCGATATCGCCCATCCGCGCTTCCACGCCAACATGCTTGCCACCTATGGCGCGGCCAGCGCCGTCGTCGGCGCCAGCATGCGTTTCGCCCATCAGCGCGGGCTGGACCTTTCCGCCACCGATGGCTGGCTGCTGATCGGCGTCAGCATCCTCACGGTGGTGAAGCTCCACTGGTTCATCGGTGGCGCGGGTGATATCCGCGCGCTCTTTGCCGGCGAGAACCCCGGCCCCGTGCGTCGCGCCATCGCCTTCGGCGTGCCGGAGTTTTATGCGCTGAGCGCCATCGTGCTCTGGCTGATGAGCGTCATCGTTGCCGGCAGCCCCAACAGCGCGGCCTGGAGCTTTGCCGGCGGCACCACGCAGATCATCCTGCTTGCGCTGCCGATCCTCGCCTTCGGCATCCATTCGCTGGCCGGTGCCGCCGCCGAACGCCGCCGCACGCCCGCCTCCTCCAGGCTGCATGCGGCGATCTCCGGCAGCATCCAGACGGCACTTGCCGGCGCCACCTGGCTGATCGGCCTGCACATCATCATCGAGCTCTGGCGCCCGATCATGGTCCAGGACGACACCGCCGCCGCCGTCGGCTGGATCGTCGTTCTCGAGCGCATCAGCCTTGCGGTCGTGGCCGCCTGGGTGATCTGCAGCTTCCTCTGGCGGAGCTTCGAAGCCTTCTCGCCGTCTGCCCGCGTCGCCATGCCCGGCGACAGCGAGGACGAGACGATGGTTCATCAGACAAGCCGGCTGTCGACCATCCTGCCGCTCGTCCGCAACCTCATCTTCGGCGCCATCTTTGCTGTCACCAGCCTCGTCGTTCTCTCGGCGCTCGGCATCAACATCGCGCCGCTGCTGGCGGGCTTCGGCGTGCTGGGTCTGGCGCTTTCCTTCGGCTCGCAGACGCTGGTGAAGGATGTCGTCTCCGGCATCTTCTTCATCGCCGACGACGCTTTCCGCGTCGGCGAATATGTCGATACCGGCAAGCTCAAGGGCACGGTCGAGCGCATCTCGCTGCGTTCGCTGAGGCTGCGCCACCAGAACGGCCAGATCCACACCGTCCCCTACGGCCAGCTTCAGGCGGTGACCAATTTCAGCCGCGACTGGAGCACGGTGAAGTTCGAGTTGAAATTCGAGCGCGACGCCGATCCTGAAAAGATCCGCAAGGCCATCAAGAAGGTCGGCCTCGCCATGCTGGAGGACCCGGAGATCGGCGGCGAATTCCTGGTGCCCTTGAAGATGCAGGGCATCCAGGACGTCACCGAAAACTCCCTCGTCGTCCGCCTCAAATTCACCGCCCGCCCCGGCAACCCCAGCATCCTGCAGCGCGAGGCGATGAAGCGCCTGCTTCCGGCGCTGCGCGAAGCCGGCCTCGACCTCGCCTCCAACGCCGTCACCGTACGCTCCGGCGCGGCCGGTGCGGCGGAAGCGGAGGCTGCGGCGGCAAACCTGGCGCTGGCGAAGAAGCCGGTGGCACCGGAAGCAGCAGACGCGGAAGGGTAACGGTCAATCCGGCGCGACGCGGCGACAGACTTCCTGCGTTCGTCGCGGCTGGTGTCAGCATGGCCTTGCCATCGGGCAACGCCTGAACCCTATCAACGACAAAGCCTTCGACAGCTTGACCGGCATGCATTTTCACGGTCGACGATCCCGATGGAACCTACGGCACCGGCCAGGTCATCCGGCTTGCTGCCGATGGGACGCGACAAATGGATCGACTGGCTGGACGCCCCCGCAAAGCCGCGGTTCATCTCGCTCGTCAAGCCAACCAAGTAGGGCCAACCAAGTAGGCCCGATCAGGCCAAGCAAGACCGCGCAATTAAAAAGCGCGACCGACGGACAACACCCGCTACAGTTTTGACATCATTGTTGCATTACCTCAAACGCACAGACGAGGCTCAGGCGCTGCAGCACCCTGCCGACGCTGCCATGTTGCCGCTGCCACCGAGGATGTTGCCTGATGCGATCCATGCGCCTCGCCCCGTCTGCTCTAGCCCTGTCTGCCCTTGTCCTTTCGCTTCTGCCCGTGGCCACCGTCCACGCCGAACCGCCCACCTACGCGCTGCACTATGCGCTGATGCTGGACGGTGAGGAGCCCGTGGCAGGCGAGGTCGCCTGTGTCGTCGGGGAACCGTGCGAGTTCACGCCGTCCCCCGCCAGCAAGATGACCTTCAAGCTGAGCAGGCGGCAAAACGAAATTGAGATCACCTGCCCCGAGCGTGAATGCTCGCTTGGCTATGGCGAACGCCGAACATATTGCGGCACCTGCGAGAAAGTCGACATCTTCGAGGGGCGCGACTATGGCGGCGGCGCAATCGAGTTGGTGCTGCGCAGGTACCCGCGGCTCGGCACTCTGCTGTTGCGCTACCAGACACCGTAACCACGCTTCCAGGCTGGCGTTGCCTGGCCGCCCTGAGTTCTCACGCGCCCCTTGGGGTGAGGCGCGACCAGTCCTCCTCGCTCCATCACGGCAGATCACAGGCGCATCCGGCGGCAAGGCGTGGCCGCCGTCGCGGTCCCTTGCCCCCTGTCCCCGCGGGAACAACATCCACCCGGTTCCGTTGCTAAAACAAATGCACAAAGGCCGGTGGCCTTTCAATCGGGGCATCGGTTCCGGTTCGGTCAACGCCTGGCCCAACGAAAGATCATGGTCAGGCAGCAAGAGCTCGGAGCGCCCCAATGCGTATCATCCTGGTAGCCCTCGTCGCGTCAGTCATGAGCATTCTGGCGTTCAAATATGCCGATCATTCCATCGGCAACACGCACATCGTTGCGACGGCCGAGGAACTTGCCGCCCTCTGAGCGGTCTTTGCAAATAGACCGGTCGCCCCCTCCCGCTCCCAGCGGGTCCTGACCACCGGACCGGCTCGGGCGATGCTCGCAGAAGTCGTTCAGCCCCTCCCGCATAGGTTTCATTCCGTCTTGCAGCGATCTCCGTCTTCTGCAATCCTCATCGCATGCGATCGTATCGGCTCATCATTGCTGCCAAACGTCTGACCGCCCCGGCGGCCCCACTCCCTATGTGCGTCTCTGGATAGCAGCGGGAACGGCTTGGCCGACCTTCTCGCTCTAGGGGCGGGAGATCAGGCCGATCCTTCCAACTGATATCGAGACGTTGACGATGCGACATGCGCTCTCCCGCAGCCTGGTGATCCTGCTATGACAGGATCATCCAGCGCTTCCTTCACCTTCATCCTGCTCATCATCTGCACCGCGCTTTCCCTTGCCGGCACCGACCTGATCCTGCCGGGCGTGTTTTCCGCCAGCGAAGCGACCGCGCAGATGGTGCTTGCCGCCTATGTCGGCGGCAGTGCACTCGGCCTCCTGCTCTTCGGCCACCTCGCCGATCACTTCGATCGCAAGACGCTGATGGTCGCAGCCCTTGCCGCCTTTGCCGCCACCTCCCTTGCCGGCGCCTTTGCGCCTGATATCGCCGTCCTCATCGGCCTGCGCTTCCTGCAGGGTATCGCCGCCAGCGCTGCGCCCGTGTTTGCGCCGGGCGTCATCCGGCAATTGTTCAGCGAGAAGACGGCCGTGCGCGCCATCGGCTTTCTCGGAAGCGTCGAGTCGCTGGTTCCGGCGCTTGTGCCCATCGCCGGCGTGGCACTTCTTGCGCATTTCGGCTGGCAATCGTCGTTCGAGCTTCTCGGCGCCGCCGGAGCGATCGTCTTCGTCCTGATGCTGGCGATCGGCCTTCCGCGCGAACAACGAAGAAGCGGCACCCAAGGAACCTATCTGCAGCTGCTGACGGATCCCGTCTTCATGCGCTACGCACTGAGCCAGGCCATGACGCTCGGTGGCGTTTTGACCCTCGTGTTCGGCATTCCCATGGTGATCGTCGAGACGATGGGCGGCACGCTCAATGATTTCATCATCGTGCAGATCGTCAGCGTCGCGGGCTTCATCGTCGCCGCCAATCTGACCGCGAAGATCGCCGCGCGCTTCGGCACGGAAGAAGTCATCATGGCCGGCAGCGCGATGGCCGCCGCAAGCGCGTTCGCTCTCCTCGCCTATGGCCTCTCGGGCGGAACCAATCCGTTGCTCGTGCCCGTTCTCTTCCTGCCCATGGGCATTGGCCTCGGCCTGCGTGGCCCCATCGGCTTCTACCGCGGCATCGTCGCTTCCGGCGGCAATGATGCTCGCGGCTCGGCGCTGATCGTCTTTTTCATCTTCATGACGACCACATTGGGCACGATGGCGGCAGCGCCTGTCATCACCAAAGGACTGCCGGCCCTCGCCCTCGTCGTTAGCGCAATTCACCTGCTTTCGGTCGCCATCCTCTGCGCACTGCCGAAGGTGAAGGAGGCTCCGTCCGCATAGCCGCGACCGCGGCAGACGACCGCGCCCCTGGGCGCGCGGTTTCGTGCCGCCGGCGGGAACTCTCCCTGGATCCCGCAAACATGGCCAGCCGGGGCGCACCCCGACTGCCGCGCGCCCGGCTTGCGCTTCCATCCCCGGGGTGTTCTGGTAAGAGCATCCCCGGGTGGTTCTGGTAAGACCGGAACGTGCAAAACGGAGCGCTGCAACATGAACAATGACAATCTTTGGTACTGTCTTGTCGGCACGGGCGACACCAACACCGGCATGCTGCGATTCATCGGCGCCGTCGTCGCCTTCATCCTCGTGTTCGGCGCGCTGTTCTGGTTGCTGGGCCTGTAAACCTTTCCCCTTGCCCGCGACGCGGGCGGCCGTCACAGGGTGGCCGCGCCTGCCCCAGCCGCGGCCTGTCTATCGTTCCGCCACCCGGAAATTGGTCGCGCCCAATTGCGCAATGACTAATACGCGACGAACGATGAGAGAACGCTCCAAGCACGAAAGCGGTCTCACTCTAACCTTTTCCCCCAATTGGGTGAGGAACAATTCGTGAAAGCGAACCGCGCCAGACTTGCGCGTCGGCCGTTCGGCGTTCACGCCTCCACTTGGTGTCACGATCCTCAGGCGCCTTGCCAAACGGCAAAGTTGCGATAGAAGATCACAAGAGACAATTTATACGATCACCATCATGAACCTTCGTTTCGTTGCCGGCGGCATGGCCGTCGCGCTTTTGTGCGCAATCGCCATCGTTCTGTTCGCGCCACGAACGGAACCGCTGACGATAAGCTATTATAAGTACGAGTTTGTACTGCCCGCCTTGCGAAAACGCCCGGACGCCGCACGGGAATTCATCGCGATGTGCGCTCCGGAAATCGAATCCGAACTCAAGGAGACGGACCTCAAGGAAACGTCCTACTCCAATCGAGCCGAGATGGCGCAAGATCTCTGCCGGCGCTATTTCGCCGTGGTGATTGATGGCAGGCTTACGCTCGCGGAGATCAACCTCTCCGGCTCCTTTCCACTCTCTTTGCTTGAGGAGGCTGAACGTCGGCAACCACGCTTCCCGCGATGATGGAAGCGTACTGGAACCGCGCCGGCGGTCTGGCCGGGAACCCTGCGAACCCGTCCCAACAAAAAAGGCCGGAGCGCGCGGCTCCGGCCCTTCTTTTCTTTCGCTCTCAAAACGCGTGCCAGTACATCCGTGGTCAAGGTCGAAAGCAACTCGCGACTGCGAGCGTCATGCTCAACAGTTTGCTTGTACTAATTTTATAGAACCCGGCGCGTTTCTGGACAAGCTGTCCCTTTGGGCTACGGCGCATGCCAGGGATTAGTCTTGGCGACGCATCGAGGCCCGAAAGCGGGGCCGTTTTCCAGCTTTTCCCGCCAAGACAATCAGCGATTACTTAATTATATTCGTCCTAGACTAAGGGATACAGGCGACGGCGCATGGCGGAAGCCTACCGCAGGGCACCCATCTCGCTCACGGTCGTCGTCAGGGTCGTTCGGCGCGCCTGGGGAGGCAAATGTCGGGGTTCGATCACAGGCACATGAATGGCGCGATACTCGCCGCGATCCTGGTGCTCGCCGCCCTGTTCCGCCTGCATGACGTTCAGCAGCCGTTGGTCGATGCCTTCAGCTGGCGCGAGGCGAGCACGGCGATGATGGCCGACAATTTCTTCCTGCGCAGCTGGAACATCTTCTTTCCAGAGGTGAGCTGGACCGGTCCCGACCCCTCCTATCAGGGCCGCGAACTGCAGGTCGTCTCCTACATCACCGCCCTTCTCTATGCCGTCTTCGGCTGGGACGACACCTGGGGCCGGCTCGTCGCCATCGCCTTCGGCGTCCTTGGCGTCTTCGCGCTGCATCGGCTGATTGCGCGGCTCTGGGACGAGGCCCACGCCCATGCCGGCGCCTTCCTGCTGGCGATCATGCCGGGCGCTGTCATGATCGACCGCTCGTTTCTGCCGGATCCGGCCATGCTGGCGCTGGTGACGACGGGCGCCTGGACCTATGTCGCCTATCTGCAGAACGATCGCCTGCCCGTTCTCATCGCGGCCGGCCTCCTCACCACGACAGGCGTGCTTGCCAAGCTCCCGGGCATCGCCGTGGTCGTGCCGATGACCTACGCGACCTTCGTCGTTCTGCACCAGCGCGGCAGGCTCAGCGTCGGCCGGCTCTTGGCAATCCTGCCCGTCGCACTCGCCGCCGGTGCGCTCATTCTCGGCTATTACTGGTGGGCGCATTATCTCGGCGCCAACTATCCGCCATACCATGTCGCCGGCAGCGGCTATCTCTGGAGCGACGGGCTTTCCCGGTTCCTCGACGAAGCCTTCTACATTCCCGCCACGTGGAGGATCGCCAGCAGCTGGCTTTTCACCCTGCCGGTGGTGATCCTCACCGGCATCGCGCTCCTGACCGCGCCGCCGGCGGCAAACGAAGCGGCGCCAGACGACGCTTCCCCCGCCGGCGCGCCCTGGTTCTTCCATGTCTGGTTCCTGGGGGCGGCGATCGTCTATATCTTCGCCGCCCGCGAGATCAAGACCAACCCCTGGAACTTCCATATCTTCAATGTGCCGATGGCGGCACTTGCCGGGCGCGGCCTGATCCTGCTGGTCGAGATCGGCCGCGAACAGGGCTTTCGCACGCGCGCGCTGCGCCTCGCGGCGATCGCCGCCGTCGTCGTCATCGGCGGCAGCATCCCCGGCCTGTCACTGATGAAGACACCCTATGCCGATCACGGCGAAAAGCTCGGCACGAAGCTCAGCGAACTCAGCCAGCCCGGCGATCTCGTCATCACCGCAACGCCGACGATCGGCGATCCCGTGGCGATCTATTACAGCCGCCGCCGCGGCTGGGTCTTCCCGCCCGGCGGCGGCGAAACCGAATGGTCGATGCTGATGGAAGACGACGACGCGATCGAGGCGCTGGAGGAACTGCGCGCCCGGAACGCCACCTGGTTCGGCATCACCAAGAACGCCCGCGACATGCAGCGGCGTAGGCTCCTCGAATACAACAAGGGCCTGATCGCCCATCTCGACCGGACAGCCGAACGCGTCTTCGACGACGACACGATGCTGATCTACCGGCTGGCGCCTCGGGCGGATGCAGCGGCTTCGAATTGAACCACTCGGCTTCACCCGTCGCGGCGCGTTTGCGGCTCTCATGGGCGCGCGACATGGATTTTCATAAAGCCGCGACGAAGCCTTTCCGGTTGGCCCGCCCCTCACCCTGACCCTCACCCCGCCTGCGGGGAGAGGGAACCGCGCGCAGCTCCCACGTCTCCTTTCCGCCACTTCTCGCAAATGGAAACAAAAAGCCGGCTGTGCTCCCTCAACGTATCCTGCGGCTGCAAGCGAGCAGAGGAAACGGTGAGCACGCCACAGCGTCCCTTCTCCCCGCCTGCGGGGAGAAGGTGGCCGGCAGGCGGATGAGGGGCTCATACAGGAAACGCCATGCACCCGGATGAGCGCATGGCGTTTCCTGTTATCTTGAAGCAACGCCCGCTTGGGGCGTGTGAGCCCTATTGCAGCGTGCGGGTCGGGGCCGGTGCGGGCTGGCCAGCGGCAGCGCCGGCGGCATTGTTGGCCGAACGCGCGGAGTCGAGGCCGGTCGCGACGACGGAGACGCGGAAGGTGCCGTCGAGCGTGCGGTCGAAGATCGAGCCGACGACGATGTCTGCCTCGTCATAGACCTCTTCGCGGATGCGGGTCGCGGCTTCGTCCACTTCGAACAACGTCATGTCCATGCCGCCGGAGATCGAGATCAGCACGCCCCTGGCGCCGCGCATCGACACTTCGTCGAGCAGCGGGTTGGCGATCGCCGCTTCGGCAGCCTTCAGCGCCCGGCCCTCGCCGGTCGCCTCACCGGTGCCCATCATCGCCCGGCCCATGCCCTTCATGACCGACTTCACGTCGGCGAAGTCGAGGTTGATCAGACCTTCCTTGACGATCAGGTCGGTGATGCAGCCGACGCCGGAATAAAGCACCCGGTCGGCGATCACGAAGGCATCGGCAAAGGTGGTCTTGGCGTCGGCGATGCGGAAGAGGTTCTGGTTGGGGATGACGATGACGGTGTCAGCCGCCTCGCGCAGCCGCTCGATGCCCTGCTCCGCCGTCTCCATGCGGCGCTTGCCCTCGAAGCTGAAGGGCTTGGTGACAACGCCGACCGTGAGGATGCCGGCCTTGCGCGCCGCAGCCGCAATCACCGGTGCCGCACCCGTGCCGGTGCCGCCGCCCATGCCGGCGGTGACGAAGCACATATGCGTGCCGCCGAGGTGATCCATGATCTCGTCGATCGATTCTTCCGCCGCCGCCCGGCCGACATCCGGCAGCGAGCCGGCGCCGAGGCCCTCGGTCACGGCAGCGCCGAGCTGGATGATGCGCGACGACTTCGACATGGCGAGCGCCTGCGCGTCCGTATTCGCCACCACGAATTCCACGCCCTGCAGCCCTTCGTTGATCATGTTGTTGATGGCGTTGCCGCCACCGCCGCCGACCCCGATGACGGTGATCTTCGGGCGCATTTCGGTGATCGTGGGCTTCTTGAAATCGTTCATGGCTTGTCTCCTAGAGCCGACGCCCTGCAGGCGCCGACGGCGGGCGAATCGGGCAGCTGTTATTTTAGGAATTGAAAAAAGCCATGGAGAAGGCAAGGAAAAAGGACAGGACGCCTATCCACATATGAATTTTAGCGGGTCCTTTCGGTGGCAACTTGGCGCACTGCCCCGCGCCGCGCCAGACCCAAAAACGATATTCGGATCAGTATCTTGCCTAGGCTCGGGCCTAGGCAATTGCCCCTCACCCTAACCCTCTCACCGCCTGCGGGGAGAGGGGACGAGAACCAACGCCGCCTCACGATCTGACATTGTCCGTGCAAGAAGCGGCAACGGAGACTGGCCGAGATGGAACGAGCGGCCGCCGCGAGTCTCCTTCTCCCCGCGTGGCGGGGAGAAGGTGGCCGGTAGGCCGGATGAGGGGCAAATCCCCATCAGCCCGACGGACGAAATCCGCTGAATTCTACGCCTCAAAACTCGGCCGCGAACGCACCCGCTCCAGCCAGCTTTGAACATGACGGGCCGAAGCCGGGATCTCCATGCCGAAGACATCGCAGAGCCAGGCCGTCACACCTGCAGTGATGTCGGCGATCGAGAACTCATCACCGGCGAGGAAGGGTCGCCCATCCGAAAGTTCGTCGTCGAGCCAGCCCCATTTCCTCGGCACCGCCTCCCGCTCGGTCTCGGCAAAGGCCGGAAACTGCGTCAGCCGCTCGGCGAAGAAGGCGTCGGAATGCAGCGCCACATTGCCGACGGTGCCGAGGATCACCAGTTCGGCGCGCCGGTTCCACATCTCCACCTTGGCACGGCTGACGGCATCGCGGCCGAAGAGCGGGTGCTTAGGGTTCGTCTCCTCGAGATAGCGGCAGATCGCGACGCTCTCGGTGATGATCGTGCCGTCGTCGAGCTCCAGCACCGGGATCTGCCCGAGCGAATTGACCGCCAGGAACTCCGGCGCCCGGTGTTCGCCCTTGGCGAAATCGACATCCACCATCGGCACCGAAATCCCCTTCTCCGCCATGAAGATGCGTACGCGATACGAATTCGGCCCCATGCCCTGATAAAGCTTCATCTTATCCTCCTGTCGATGAGGCCACCCGCCTCGTTTCCCCAACGCATCTACGCGGGATACTGGTTGTATATAGCAACCGGTTTCATTTAACTCAATGGTTTATTTCAAAGGACAGCAAATCTTTTCGCCGAGCCATCGACCTGCTCTCGGCGCGTCAAAGGCGGCTACGCAATGTTTAGCGACAGCAATGCCCTATGGCGCTCGAAGGCTTCCCGTTCCCGCTGCCAGTGATCGAGATGCCCGTCCCGCTTCAGGCGCTCGGTCGCGGCCGCGCCGATCATCGCCAGCATCGCCGCCTCGTCGCCCATATGCCGAAGCACCTCGACCACCATGGCAAGCAGCGCGTCGTCGCAGGCAAGGCCGTAGGTTTCGCAGAAGCGTTTGAGACGCCGGCTGCCGTCGTCGAGATCCGCCAGCGCCGCCACCTTCAATTCCTCGGTATGGAAGGAAAGCGGCACCATCCAATAGGCGAGATAGGCAAGATCACGCAGGCGAGGCCCGGGCCCAGCAAGATCGAAGTCGATGACCCCCACCGGTTCGCCGCCGCGGAAAATGAGATTGTACGGCGCAAAATCATTGTGGCAGACGACCTCTGAGCGACTTTGATCCGGATCCCGGGAGGCCCAGAGATCGGCCGCCGTGAATTCGAAATCGGCAGTCGCGTCATGATAGGCCCTGAGCAGCGCGGCAGCGGCGGTCAAGGCACGCTCGGAAAGCCAGATCTCCGAAGACACGCCGGCCTCGCCATCAAGGAAACTCAGGACCTCGCGCCCATGATCATCAATGCCCAGGAAGCGCGGCGATGCTTGAAAGCCCCTAGCCTCCAGATGAAGGAGCAGCCGGTGCACGCTTGCGCTCTGCGGCGCGGTTGCGCGACGCACCGTATCGCTCACACGCACGACGCTTGCGTTGACGTTGCCGCCGGCAAGCGGCGTTTCTTGTGCCGAGGTTTCGGATGTCATCGGACCGTTCGGGAGGCTGGAGACGAAGTCGGGCCGAGGATCGGCTTCAGGCTACTGCATGTTTCCTTTAATCGTACCCGATTAAAGGACAAAAAACATGCAGCAATTCAAAGTGCTACAGCGACCTTTGCGCGTCTGATAAGACGCGCGGCGCTGTAGCAACTGTCAACGGATCGCGTCCCTCGGCGTGCCGATCAACCGGATATGCTTGAACTTGCTCAGCCATCTTGCTTGCCTCTCCCAAACAGGAGCCTTGCCATGTTCGCCCGATCGACCGTCTGCTGCCTCGCCCTCCTTCTTGCCGCCAGTCAGGCGGCTGCAGCCCTTGCGTCGAACTATCAGCGCGCCCGCGAACTCACCGCCGTCATCGACGCGGTTGCCGCCGCGGTTCCCAGATATCCGATCGACAAGATCATCAGCCAGGGCCGCGACCGCTTTGCGGTGATTGCGGGCAAATGCACCGTCATCGCAAGGATCATCGGCCTGCCGTCGAAACCCGGACTGGTCGGCCCGCGCCAATTCGAGGTCCGGCTCGACAAGCCGGATTGTGATTGAACAGCACTCTAAAAAGCGGGCAATCGGCATCGGCGACAGACCAGATGACATCGCGCATATCCTTCTGGGTGGCGTCAAGCCGGTAGCCGAGGATGAGCAATTGCATGGCGAGTGCGAATAGCGCTGCACGCTTGTTGCCGTCGGTAAAGCCGTGCGCCTTGGCGATACCAACGCATACGGCCGCCGCCAGCCTCCCGACGGTGACCTCACCTTCATAGAGCGCAATGTTGACGGGACGCGCGATCGCGCCTCGAATGGCCCCTTCATCCCGGATGCCCGAAACACCGCCGTGCCGCTTGATGGTCAGGTCATGGGCCTGCACCCAGGCGTCGAAGGATATTGGCTTCATTTGGCGAGTTCGGAGAGCATCCAATCAAAGCGGGCGAACACGTCTTCTGCCGCCTCCTTTGAGATGTCGTAGGTTTCGTCGCTACTGGCTGCCGCAGGCGCTTGCTCCTGTTTGACGACAACCGTCTGCGGTCGTAGGTTCGAAGTGGACCGCGAAGATCCGACTACGGATTGAGAAATAACTTCGCTATTGTACTTCAGCCGTTCGTGAAAAATGCCGTCCTTGTCGCGGTAAAGCTCACGCCTTATCGCGGCATCCGCAACTCTTCCCGTTGTCTTCCTGACATTCTTGACCATAGCTACGATATAGCATTTGGAAGTGGCGTTCCCAAGAAGGCGCAACCTCCTTCCCTAAAGCCGCCAGCCCCTGCCAACAACGAAGCGCCCGGTCTCTCCGGGCTTCATCGCCTGGTCGCCATAGGCCTTCAACGCCTGCCCGTCGGGCAGCGAAAGCGTCAGCGCAAAACGCTCGCCCTCGAAGGAGCAGGCGATGACCCGAAGCGCCACCCCCTCGCCGTCGCGGCGCACATGCTCCGGCCGCACAAGCACATCGCGCATTGGCACGTCACGGATCGCCCCATTGCTCGCACCCGCCTCGCCCATGCCGCCAAGTGCGGTCCGCAGCGCCGGCCACTCCAGCGCCCTGGGCGCCCCCTCGGACAGCGGCAGCCTGAGCACCGAGCCGCGGCCAATCAGACCGCCGACGACGGCACCCTCAGGCCTCGCGTAAATCTCCGCCGGCGACGCCATCTGCATCAGCCGCCCCTCGGACATGACGGCGACATCGGTCGCGAGCGCCATCGCCTCGGCCTGGTCGTGGGTCACGTAGATCATCGTCGCGCCCGAGCGCTCGTGGAAGATGCGGAAGGTCTCCTCCATCGACTTGCGCAGATGCTGGTCGAGATTGGCGAGCGGCTCGTCGAGCAGCACCACATCCGGCGAGGTCACCAGGCAGCGGGCAAGCGCCACGCGCTGGCGCTGGCCGCCGGAAAGGGCCGCGGGCCGGCGATCAGCATAATCGGTGAGCTTCACCAGCGCCAGCGCCTCGCCGACACTTCGTCGCCAGGCCTCGCCGGAAATGCCGCGCGCCTTCAGCGGATAGCCGACATTCTCCGCCACCGTCATATGCGGCCAGAGCGCATAGGACTGGAACACCATCGCCATGTTGCGCCGTTCCGGCGGCAGCGCCCGCGATGCGTCGGAAAGCCGCCTTTCGCCGAAATCGATCGAGCCGTCGGTTGGTTGCTCGAAGCCGGCGATCATGCGCAACACCGTGGTCTTGCCGCAGCCCGAGGGACCGAGCAGCGCCAGGAAGCCGCCTTCCCGCACGGTCAGCGAAACATCCGATACCGCCGGCCGCCCGCCGCCGAAATGTTTGGTGAGGTGATTGAGGATCAGTTGCGCCACGGCAGCACGCCCTCGGGAAGATATTTCGCAAGCGCCTCGAGCGCCGCCATCAGGATCACGACCATGATCACCACCAGCACCGAGAGCGCTGCGGCAAGATCGGACGAACCGCTGTCGTCGAGATTGAAGATGGCGACGCCGAGCGTCTGGGTGCCGGCCGACCAGAGCAGCGCGGAAACCGTGAGTTCGTTGGCGGCGATGAGGAAGACGAGGATGATCGCAGCCCCGGCGGCGGGCGCCACCAGCGGCAGGATCACGTCGCGCATGCGCCTGAGGAAACCCGCGCCGGCAAGCCGCGCCGCCTCTTCCAGCGACGGATCCATCTGCAGAAAGGCGCTCATGACGGGTTTCAGGCTGACGGCCAGGAACGAGGAGAAATAGGCGATCAGGATGATCCAGATGGTGCCGTAGAGCGAGACGCTGAGGAGAGGCAACGGAGCCGCAAAGGTGAGAATGAAGGCGACAGCCAGCACGATGCCGGGCAGCGCATAGGGGATCTCGATAAGGATGCCGAGCGTATTGGCAAGCAAGCCCTTGCGCCGGGTCATCAGGTAGGCCGCGGGTACGGAGACCGCGAGCAGGCCAAGTGCTGCGGTGGTCGCAAGGAACGTCGAATTGCCAAGCGCCTTCAGCGTCATCGACTGGCGAAAGAGGATTTCTTCGTAAGCGCGCAATGACACGGTCTGAAGGTTGAGCGGCACGCCATAGGCCGGCACCATCGAGCTTGCGACAAGCGCAGCCAGCGGCGCCACCAGCACGAAGAACAGGATCGCCACCAGCGCCATCTCCACGACCAAGCGATAACGCCCGAGCGCGAAAGCGGCATTGGCGCCGGAGAGGCCGATGATGCGGTAGTCCTTCCCTGAGAGCGCCCGCTGCTGCAGGATCAGCCCGGCCGCGGCGATCACGGCGATGAGGCTCGAAAGCAGCGCGATCTCGCCGAAGGTGCCGGCACCGAAGCTTGCCAGCCTCGTGTAGATCAAGGTCGGCAGCACCTCGATCCCAGCGGGAATGCCGAGGATCGCCGGAATGCCGAAATTGCCCACACCCGAAACGAAGGCGATCGCCGCCCCGGCAATCAGACCCGGCAGCGACAGCGGCGCGACGATATCGCTGATGACGCGGAACGGCGTGGCACCCGCAAGCCTTGCCGCCTCCACCCCATCACGCGGCGAGGCCGAAAGCCCGGCCTTCAGCGCCAGGAAGACCAGCGGTGCGTGCTGGACGCCGAGAAGCAGCGAAATGCCCGCGAGCGAATAGAGCGGCTGCGGGCTGCCGAGCGGCGGCGCGATCCCCAGCGTCTTCAGAAGCGGGCTCGCCGGCCCGGTCATTTCCACCCAGGCAAGTGCGGTCACCTGCGGCGGGATCATCATCGGCAGCATGAAGGCGAAGCTTAAGGCCAGCTTGCCGCGCACATCCGTCAGCGCCACGGCGAAGGCGAAGATAGCGCCGATAACGACGGAGACGATCATGCCGCCGGTCGCCGTTATCAGCGTGTTGCGGATCGCTGCAAAGGTCGCGGGTTCGGTGAGCACGCCGATCGACTGCCCGGAGACGAGCCCGGCAAAGCCGGCCTTGGCCAGGCTGATGAGCGGCAGCAGGCACAGCAGAAACAGGCAGGCGAAAACGAAGGGCACCAGCCAGCGCGGCTCGGCGGCGGGTCTGGCACCCACCCTCGCCTGCGGCACGTCCTGCGTGCTGCTTTGAAAGGGAAAGCGCAGCCAGCGGGGCCGGCTGCGCAGGTCATTGCGTTCAAGCATTCCCGATATCAGTTCGTGCCGAAGATGCCGGAGAAAGTCTTGAGGTCGGCGTCGGAGTTCTTCACCGCGTCGGCGGCGTTGACGGGCAACACCTTGATCGTCTCGCGGGCCGGATAGCCCTCGGGCAGCGCCACGCCGTTGCGGGCCGGGATGTAGCCCATCTTCACCGCCGTGTTCTGGCCCTCCTCGGACAGCAGGAAGTCGACGAACTTCTTGGCGGCGTCGACGTTCTTGGCAGTCTTCAGGATGCCG
This sequence comes from Ensifer sp. 22521, assembly GCF_052044795.1. Taxonomy (NCBI): domain Bacteria; kingdom Pseudomonadati; phylum Pseudomonadota; class Alphaproteobacteria; order Hyphomicrobiales; family Rhizobiaceae; genus Ensifer; species Ensifer sp. 22521. The sequence goes on along the minus strand of NZ_JBQENM010000007.1, from coordinate 280,781 downwards.
ACCGGCTCGGTGACAGTCGAAACGCCCTCGGCCGGGAAGACGAACTCGACCGGCGCACCCTTGGCCTTCTCGCGGATCGCCATGAAATCGACGAGCATGCCATAGGCCTTCTCGCCGGTCGCAACCGCCTTCAGCACGCCGCCATTGCCGCCAGCAGCCGTGGCACCATTTGCCGCGAGCGCCTTGTAATAATCCCAGCCGAGACCATCGATGTTGCTCAGCGTCTGCGCATGGATCAGCGCCGCGCCCGAGGTCAGCGGGCTCGGCATGGTCACGAGGCCCTTGGCTTCGGTCTTGGTGAGATCCTGCCAGCCGGCAGGCTTCATCGCGGCCGAGGTGTTGTAGACGATGCCGGTCGTGATCATCTTGGTCGAATAATAGGCGCCGTCGGCATCATAGAGGGAAGCGTCGTAGTTGGCCGCTTCCGGCGACTTGTAGTCGGCGAGATGCCCGGCTTCCTTCAGCCGCTGCATCGTCACGGTGTCGGCGATGAGCAGCACGTCGGCGACCGGATTGCCGGCCTCGATCTCGGCCATCAGCTTGGCCATGATCTTGGTCGTGCCCTCGCGCACCCATTCGACCTCGATACCGGGATTGGCCGCCTGGAAGGCATCGACGGTCGCCTGCGCGTCCTCGTTCGGCTGGCTGGTATAGAGCACCAGATTATCGGCGTAGGCCGCGGTCGAAAGCAGGCCCGCGACGAGAGCGCCGGCAAGGACGGAAACAAAGGATTTCATGGATATACCCTCGTGTTGAAACTGGCGCCGAGGGATAGAGCCGCCCTTTTACAGGGGTGTGACAGGCGAGAACCACAAGCCCCCCTGTCGCGCTCCCTCACCGGGAGAACGCACGCTCCCTTGACAAGACGTGCAGACCGAGAAAGCTTGCACGGCATGCGAGTGGAGGAACTGCCATGGACACTTTTCTGAAAATTGCCGGAGCGGTGCTTATCGTCGTATCGCTGGCGGATGCGCTGCACGCAATCGTGCCGTCCTTCGGCTGGGTGGGCGTTATCCTTACCCTGCGGTCGGCATTGCCGGCCGTCGGCGCAGGCATCGCGCTTGCGGCCTTCGGCTCGTTGCTCGGACAGCTCAAGAAAATTCGCCTCGCCGCCGAGCGCCAGGCCGATCTGTTTCAATCCATATTGGAACGCCGCAGCCAACCGGCCGCCGAATAGGCGCCGCGGACCGCGTGGATCGTGGAAAGCCAAGGCGTGATCAGCTGGTGACCTCAAACGACTCCTTGATCTCTTGCATCGGGATTTCCGATTTGATGTTGCGCTCGCCCTCGATGCGGCCAGATGTTCCACTTCCGCCCACAATCTGGTGGCATCCGACGGCCTGAGGCTGACCGTCTCCTCGTCGTGGCCGGCAAGCAGGACGCGTGCGTAGACGATGAAGATTTTGCGTTTTGCCGCGTCGACGATTGCGACGAACCTTATGGCCGACCTTCTACAGGAAGCGTGACAGGTCAGCCTTCAATTGTTGCAATCCTCCCCTCCGGCCCGAGCAGCGTGCCCAGGCTGCGCCGCTAAATCAAAGCTTGGGCGCCTCGCCGATCTCAGGCTGCAACGCGACTCTGGTTTCGATGGCAGCGTCAAACAACCTTTCGAACTCATCTGGCTCCAGCGGGTAGTATTGATAGTTGCCCGAGGCCTTCGCAGCCAGCACGACATAGAAGCGACCGCTTCCGCTTTCGCGCTTCACGCGCAACGACAGTACGCAAGTACCGTTCATGATCTGAATATCGGATTGCCGGATGACTTGCCCGGTCAACACCCTCTTGAGCGACCTGAATATCCCCGCCATGGTAAGACGTCCTCTCTCGTCCTCTGCACCCTCAGCCACGCCGAAGAAAAGCCGTGACAACCACGCACGGAAATCGTCCGGCACAAATACGTCCCGCAGGCGCCCCATCACGACCTGCAATAGAAATTCAGATCGCATACACTTACACATGAACGCAGGGCGGCATAGTCAATCAAACGGACTATGTGTGCCGAAGCCGCTGACACGGTATCTGCACCCCAACTCCGTGTGGGGAGCGCTTGCCCGCGGGTCCGCCTGGCGCTCCGCTCCTTGTCGAAAAAAATTTCGCGCCGATGTCACACCGGCCGTAGCTCGCTCGTCATGGTATCGGAACCAACGAAAGGAAACGGAACCATGACTGCCAAGATCGACCTTTTCGCCGCCGCCCCCCAGCTGATGAAAAGCTGGACCAGCGTTTCGATGGCCGTTGCCGCGAGCCTGGACCCGACCATCATCGAACTCGTCAAGATCCGCGCCTCGCAGATCAACGGTTGCGCCAACTGCATCAACATGCACACCCAGGAAGCGCGCGCCAAGGGCGAGACCGAGCAGCGCATCTATCTGCTTTCGGCCTGGCGCGAGGCGCCGTGCTATTCCGATCGCGAGCGCGCCGCGCTAGGCTGGACCGAAGCGCTGACGCGGCTTTCGGAAGGCCACACCCATGAACAGGCCTACGAAGCGCTGAAGCAACAGTTCACCGAGGAGGAACAGGTGAAGCTCACGCTGATGATCAACGTCATCAATGGCTGGAACCGCCTGGCCGTCGGCTTTGGCCTCTGGGTCGATCCGGCAGAGGCAAAGGCCGCAGCCGAGAAGGCCGCCTGATGACGGGCACCCCCCAAGAGGACGCAGCGGCGGTTTTCGACCCGCTGCGTCCGAAGCTGATCCGCGTCGCCTACCGCATGCTCGGCTCCGTCGCCGATGCCGAGGACATGGTTCAGGAGGCCTTCATCCGCTGGATGGGGGCCGACCGTGCGGCTGTGCGCGAACCCGAAGCATTCCTGCGCCGCACCGTCACGCGGCTCTGCCTCGACCAGCTGAAATCCGCGCGGCTCAAGCGCGAGACCTATGTCGGCCCCTGGCTGCCCGATCCCGTGGTCGAAGAGGAGCCGGAGGACGATGTCACCCTGCCCCTGATGCTGGCGCTTGAACGGCTCTCCCCGCTGGAGCGCGCCGCCTTCCTGCTGCACGATGTCTTCGGCCTGAGCTTCGAGGAGGTCGCAACGACGATCGAGCGCGATGCCGCCGCCTGCCGCCAGCTCGCCGCCCGCGCCCGCACCCATGTGCGCGAGGAACGACCGCGCTTCCAGATCGAACAACAGCGCGGGCTCGAACTGGCCAATGCCTTCTTCGCGGCTTCCCGAAACGGCGACATGAAGACGCTCGGCGCGATGCTCGCCGCCGATGTCAGCGTCCATTCCGACGGCGGCGGCAAACGCCCGGCGGCGATGCGGCCAATCCTCGGCTTCGATGCCGTCATGAAGGTGCACCAGCAACTGGCCGCCCTCTTTGCCAAACACGGCTCGACCCTCGTGCGTGCCGGCTTCATCAACGGCCTCCCCGGCTTCGTCACCAGGGAGGCCGACGGCGAGTTGCAGACGACCGCGCTTGAGATCGAGGACGGCAAGGTGGTGGCGATCTATGTGGTGCGCAACCCGGACAAGCTGGTGCATCTGCATTAGGCGTGGGCATTATCCGGCGTTACTGTTCCGGGCGGCACTAAGCCACCCGACAGACTGCTGATCATTGAAAGCTCGTCGGGGAAGCGGGCGTCAGCTAAAATCTCCGTCATTCCTGTGCTTGTCACAGCAATCTAGCCAGCCCAAGTCCTTGGGCTGAAAGGTTCTTTTGACCCGACCGACGTCGGGCCGCTGGATCCCCGCCACAACTGGCGAGGATGAGGGAGAATGGGACAACGCTCGCCAAAAAGCATTTCGGCTTTGTCAGCAGTCTACCGGCGGTGTTATGCCGCCCGATCGCGCCCGGCTCCAGCACTCTCCGGAATCCGCGCAATCACCTTGATCTCGAAGTCAAATCCGGCGAGCCAGTTGACGCCGATGGCGGTCCAGTTCGGATAGGGCTTTTCGGTGAAGATCCGGTTCTTGATGGCCATGATCGTCTCGAACTGGTTTTCCGGGTCGGTGTGGAAGGTGATGACATCGACGATGTCGTCAAAGGTGCAGCCGGCCGCCTTCAGGGTCGCCTCGAGATTGCCGAAGGCGCGTTCGACCTGGCGGGCGAAATCCGGCTCGGGCGATCCGTCCTCGCGGCTGCCGACCTGGCCGGAAACGAACAGCAGATCCTGAGAGCGGATCGCGGCCGAATAGCCGTGGGCCTCGTAAAGCGCATGCCTGTTTGCGGGAAAGATTGCATCGCGTGTCATCTGTCTGGTCCTTTTCCTGAATCCAGGGCGCCGAAACGGGCGAGCGCTGCCCGATCAGGCAGAACTTCACAAAACCTGCTTCATTTGATATACGCCACGTATATGAACTAACCAAATACGGCGCGTATGTCAATTTCATATACGCACCGTATATGAAATTGAGGGCAACATGGCCAGAACGCGCCAGGAGACGATGGAAGAAAACCGCGTGAAGCTGATCGCGGCGGGGCGAAAGGCCTTCGCCGAAAAGGGTTACGCCGCCGCTTCCATGGACGAGCTCACCGCCGATGTCGGCCTGACGCGCGGCGCGCTCTACCATAATTTCGGCGACAAGCGCGGGCTGCTCGCCGCCGTCGTCAATGAGATCGACGGCGAGATGGCCGCGCGCGCCAAGGAGATCGGCGGCGAAAGCGACGACGCCTGGCAGTCCATGCTGGCCGAAGGTGCCGCCTACATCGAGATGGCGCTCGACCCGGAGGTCCAGCGCATCGTGCTGCTCGATGGACCGGCCGTGCTCGGCGATCCCTCGAAATGGCCGAGCCAGAACAGCTGCCTGCAGGCGACACAGCGCTCGGTCGAGCAGCTGCTGGAGAAAGGCGTGCTGAAGCCGGTTGATCCGGAAGCCGCAGCGAGGCTCTTGAGCGGTGCCGCGCTCAACGCCGCCCTATGGGTCGCCGCCAGTGATGATCCGCAGGCCGTGCTGCCGAAGGCGATTGATGCTTTCCGCGCACTGGTCTCGGGCTTTCTGGCGGATCGATGAGGCAGGCGGCGCGATCCGCCGGCCCTACCCGCCGCGTTCCCCCACCAGTTCCCAAAGGTCGATCTTCGCAGCGCGTCCCTTGACCTGCACTAGCCCGATTTCGCGGAAAACAAAGCTGCGGGCGACCGCGTCGTGCACGGCGACGCTCACCAGGATCGACGTATTGAACTCCTTGTTCAACCCTTCGAGCCTGGAGGCGACGTTGATGGTGTCGCCCATGGCCGTGTATTGCTGGCGCGAGGCCGCCCCGATGCTGCCGACGACGGCCGGACCGGTGTGCAGACCGAAGCGTGTGAACAATTCGGGCCGGCCCGCCTGGCGGTTGGCAGCATTCAGGCCCTCGACCGCCGCCTTCATCGCCAGCGCGCAACGACAGCCGTGTTCGGCGTGCCTGATATCCTCGACGGGCGCATTCCACACGACGAAGATGGAATCGCCGAGATATTGCACCACGGTCCCGCCATGCTCTTCGGCGATGCCGTTCAGGAGCTCGAAATAGGCAGAGAGAATGTCGACCACATCCTCCGGCGAATGCTGCTCGGAAATGGTGGTGAAGTCGCGAATGTCGGTGAAGAGTGCCGTCACCTCCTGCCGCCTGCCCTTGACCACCGCCCCGCCCTGAGGGTCTATGATCCGCCGCACCACCTCGCGCGGCACGTAGAGCGCAAATTGCACGATGGCACGGCGGCTGGCAGCAAGCGCGCCCCCGAGCGTGTTGATCTCGGTGATCCACGAATGCGCCACGCCCTTGCCGGTGAAATTCAGATCGCCGATCCGGCGCGCCTCGTCGGCAAGCCGGTAAAGCTTCTGGCTGATCACCCGCGACAGCATCAGCGATCCGAACACGCCGGCCACCAGAAGGCCGGCGGCAATCAACAGGTTGCGCACCAGCAACCGGTTGGCCTGCGCCACGAGATCGTCGAGCGGCACGACGATTGCGACCGAGCTCCCCTTGAACAGGCCGTCAACGCTGACCGGCGCGACCTGCGCCAGATAGCTTTCGCCCTCAAGATCAATCTCGGCAAGGCCACCATTGGCATAGCGCGGATCCTTGCGCAGTCGCGCCACGGCCTCCACGCTCATGTCGAGGCTGCCCATGTCGACGGCGCGCCCGCCCGACCAGGTTCCCAAGATCCTGCCCATGATCGCCGGGTCGGAATGGGCGACGATCGTGTCGCCGTCGCCGATGATGAAGGACCGGGCGCGCGGCGAAATCTCCCGCGGATCGAGCAGCCGGCTGACGGTCTGCAGGTGAATGTTGACGCCAACCACGACCCGGTGGTCGCCCTTCATCGGCGCGGCCAAAGCGAGCGTCGGAACCCGGAGCGTTCCCGCGACGAAGGGCCCGACGGACACCGGCGCACCGCTTGAAACGGCGGCCTGATACCACGGACGTTGCCGTGGATCGAAGGATGTCGGCTCAAACCTCGGCTCTCCGATCGGCCTTGTCTCGCGGTCGAGAAACTGAAGGGTCGACTGAGCCTGCGAACCCTGCCTGGGCGTGATCGTCCGGATGGCGAAATTCGCCTCCGCCGGCGCCGAAAGGCTCTGGCGGACATAGTCCCTCTCGGTGTTGATCACCTGCACGTAGGAACCGTCAGGATAACCGGCATAGATGCTCGTCGCGTTGGACACGCTTCGAAGCACCTCCAGGAAGAACTGCTGTTTTGCCTCAAGTTCCGCAGGCGGCGTGGGTATGAGCTGAGGTACCGCGGACGCCAGTCCGACGGCCTCATGTCCGCCTTCCAACGCATTCCTGTAGCCTTCGATCAGCCGAAAGCTCATCTCGCGCATGTGCTTGGCGCCGCCGAGAACGGCCGCCGCCCTGCCCTGGCTGAACGCCATCCAGATGATCGGCGTCGCCGTGCAGATGAGCAAGGCGACGACCAGAACGCTGAGGTGCACCCTGAGAGGCCTGGACCAGTTCACGCAACTCCCCCGAAACGTGACTTTATTTCGGCGAAACTATCACCTGCTCGGGCCGGCAGGAATGCGCAATCTTTCAAACAAATAGACCATTTCATTGAATCAACTGCATGTTTCCTTCGATCGTAGCCGATTGAAGGACACAAACATGCAGCACTTCAAAGCGCTACAGCGCC